>JBBRFH010000269.1:0-4370 GCA_038224615.1 Tepidisphaerales bacterium | reverse complement strand
GCGAACGGGCTGCGGTGTTTCGACCGGCGCTGGCGTCGGCGCGGGTGTTTCGACGACGGGCGCTTCGATCCGCATCGGCCCGTGCTTCTCGACGAAGAGCAGGACCGCCTGCAGCATCGCGCTCATGCTCTCGCCGTGACGGTTGGTCATCTGCGCGAACGCGGCGATGGCGCCCCGCGCCTCATCGTGGAACCCGAGTCGATCGAGCACCGAGACCGCGATCGCATTCCCGGCCGGGATCGGGCTGTCGGAACCGACCTTCTGTCGCGCCAGCAGATCTTTCGCACCGACGTCGGAAAAGAAGAACCCGCCGTTTTCGGTATCGCCGAAACGCTGCCGCATTGCATCGACAATGCGCTTGGCCGCGTCGTCGTCCTTCAGACACATCAGCGCGTGGGCGAGAAACGCGTAGTCGTCGAGGAAGGCTTCGTGCTTCGCCTCTCCGTCGCGGCTGGTGCGATAGAGCCCGCCGTCGGGCGCGATGTGGTGGTCGAGCAGGAAGCGCGCCGCCCGCAGCGCTGCATCGACATATTTCTGGTCCCCGGACACCTGCCCGACGCGGGCCAGTCCGCGGATCATCAGGGCGTTCCAACTGGTGATGACCTTGGTGTCCAGCAGCGGATTTTTGCGGGTCTGCCGCAGTGCGTGGAGCTTTTTGCGCATCTCGACAAGCGCCGGATCGTTCTCACGGTCGGGCTTGGCGAGGTAGAGCACACTCTTGTCCGGCTCCCCAGTCCCGTGGTGCGGATCGGCGAAGTTAGGCCCGCGGTCCATGCCGTAGACACTGGCAAATTGCGATGCCTCGCGCGGATCCAGCACCTGCTCCAGCTCGTGCATCGTCCAGAGGTAATTGAGCCCTTCCTGGGCATCGACCTCGGCGTCGAACGCAGTGTAGAACGCCCCGTCCGGCGACGTCATCTCACGCAACACGAAGTCGCAGATCCCGCGTGCCACGTCGGCGAAGCGCGGCTCGTTCAGCACCCGCGAGGCCTCGGCGTAGATCCAGGCCAGCATGCCGTTGTCGTAGAGCATGATCTCAAAATGCGGGACCAGCCATTGCACGTCGGTGCTGTAACGATGGAACCCCCCGCCGAGTTGGTCGCGGATGCCGCCGTTGGCCATCGCGTGGAGCGTGTGGCGAAGCGGGGGTTCGATGTCGGCCTTGAGCTCGTCCGAGACGATCGGCGACTTCAGCGCATGCAGCAGCAGTTCGAGCAGCGTCTCGCGCGGGAACTTGGGTGCCCCGCCGAACCCGCCGAACCTGGGTTCGTAGTCATTGATGCTGCGTGCGAGCATCACATCGAGCCACTGCTCCGAAAGCGGGATCGATTCTTCAGGCGGCTCGGGCTGGGCAAGATCGACAAGCACCTCGGCCAGTCGCGTCGCGGTGACCTCGATCTGGTCTCGCTTGGTCGCGTAAGCGTCGGACAGCCCTTCGAGAATCCCCGGGAAGCTCGGCCGACCGTGCGCTTCGACGGGCGGAAAGTACGTCCCCCCGAAGAACGGGCGCAAGTCAGGCAGCAGCCAGACGCTCATCGGCCACCCGCCCTGCCGCGTCATCACCTGCACCGCCGTCATGTAAAGCTGGTCGACGTCCGGCCGCTCCTCGCGATCGACCTTGATGTTGATGAACCGCTCGTTCATCAGCCTGGCGATCGCCTCGTTCTCAAAACACTGCCGCTCCATCACGTGGCACCAGTAGCAGGTGCTGTAGCCGACGGAGAGAAAGATCGGCTTGTCCTGCGCCCGCGCCGCCGCAAACGCCTCCTCGCCCCAGGCGTACCAGTCGACCGGATTGTGCTGATGCTGCTGCAGGTAAGGCGAGGTTTCCTTCGCCAGACGATTGGTGGTTCGTTGCTGCATGAATTTGATCCTAGGAAACAAGCGTTACACGAACGGCGACGAAATGTAACGCATCGTCGTATTGCTTTTAACGGGCAACGGGTGCAACGTATTGGCTTGTGGTCGGGACGTCGCGCGTGCGCACGCGCGGGTCCATCGACCGCGACCGCCGCCCTTTGGGAGGATCTGCCATGCAGCATGCCAACCGATTCCGCTCGCTTCTGCTCGCCGCCGCGATTGCCTCGTCGCTTTCGCTCGCCGCGACAAGCAACGTTTTCGCCGAGGACGCCGCACCTGCGACGCTCACCGAGGAAGGTGTCATCACCGGAACGATGAACATCGACTTCGCCACCCGCACCAATCCCGACACGTCGGGTGACCTGAAGAAAGGCTCGTCGGCACTGGGCGTGAAAGACACGTATAAGTTCGCGCTGAACGTCGCCAAGACGACGGAGTTCAGCGGCGAGATCACGCGGACGCCCAAGCTTTACAGCAGCATGATCGGCCGCACCAAGCAGGACGGCTTGCTGTACTACAACGCCAACATCTCCGTCCTCAATCCCAAGGACGTGACGCAGAAGAAGGCCGTCGGCAAATGGGTGGGCGTGGTACCCCTCGATGCCGCGACCGGCACCTATGACCTCGCCGGCGGTCGCGCCAACCAGAGCGAACTGCGCATCTCCATCGACGCGATCGGCCAGGCACAGTCGTTCGCCGACCCCTTCGCCGGTAAATTCGTCGGCAAGGCGGAGAAGAAAGAGTCGCTCACCAGCAAGATCTACGAGCGCGTCGTCAACGGGAAGAAGACGACGATCAAGGTCAACCGCTCCGACCCGATGAAGTTTCAGGGAGTCGAACTGGCCAAGGGCCCGGTCACCGCGTACCCGCGCACGACCGTCAACGGCTCGCTCGATTACGATTACGAGACGAGCAACTATCTGACTGACGGCATCACCCTGTCGTACAACGTCAACGGCAAGGAGGTCACCGATAAGATCACCGGCTCGATCAAGTGGATCGAAGACGCCAACTACAAGACCAACGGCAAGGGCTACTACGACTTCAACCTCCGCTTCAACGAGGAGAAGAACAAGCCCGCGCAAGGCGAGGCCGCCGCGTTCGAGGCGACCAGCGACGAGGCCGCGTTCTTCAGCGTCGACACCACGATCCCCACCCTCACCGGCAAGATCGAATACGTCGACACCTTCATCCCCGGCGGCGGCGAAGACCCGACCGTGTCGTCGAGCAAGGTGACCTACAAGCTCAACGCCAACAAGCTGACCAAGCAGCAGATCGTCAACTTCTTCAAGCTCTGGCTGATCGCCGTCGGCCCGACGAATGACGACTGATGTCTGCAAAAATCCGATTGACGAAATCAGAAACCAGAATCAAATCAGAAATCCGAATGACGAAGCCGGCACGGTGCTTCGGGCTTCGTCATTCGGGCTTGATTCTCCTCGGTTCTAGGATTCGAATCGGAAGCCGGCGTGGGCGGGGGATGCCCCGGGCATGGGCGTTGAATTGAGAGCCACCGCAACGGGCCGATAATGACGGGATTCCTGTGCTTCATTGCGCCGGTCGATCGGCCGAGGATGTTGACGGTGCATCATTACGAACTGATCCGACCAACGGTATCGTTCGACGGCCGGAGCGGACGGCGCCCGCTTGAGCCGGGCGTCCTCTTTTTTTCGCGCACCCACTTCATATCCGGCTCGCTCATCGCGCCGAACTTTCGCCCCCAAACGTAGAACGAGTTGGGGCTGAATCCGTGCTCGTGAGCGAGCTGCTCGACGGTTCTGGCACGGAGTTCGGCTTCACGAAAGAATCCGACGAGCTGTTCATCGGAAAATCGCTTCTTCGTCACACGCCTTTCCGGCCTGAAAGCCTACTCTTGAATTCGGGGATATTTTTGGGGGACGGAACACCGCCGCCCTGGGAAGTGGATAAAAGGTCGCACTTGGGACGGCGGGCGAACGGTCGTATAATGGTCCGCTTTAACCCTCAGGAGGATTTATGACTCAGCGCACCCGATGCCTGGCGGCCGGACTCATCTGCGGCGTTTTATCCGCTTCGGCGTGGGCGGAGCCGGTCGTCTCGCTCTTGAAACTGACCGAAACCCGCGAAGTGGTCAAAGAGAAATCGAGCTTCGACGGCTGGAACACCGGCATCAAACTCAAGCTGCGCGTCAGCGGCGATGAGATCAAAGGTGCGCGCCAGTACGGCAAGATCAAAATCGACAAAGCCGTCGACGATGCCGGTACCGACCTCACCAAGAACACCGGCGATCGGCCGATGCGGTCGCCGGACCAGATGGATGAAGTGCAGAAACCGTTCGGCAACGAGAAGAAGCCCGAAGGCGTCGAGTTTGAGGTCGAACTGCCCAATCTGCCCGCCCGCAGCGCCAAGACGCTGACACTGGTGCAAGGCTCGATCACGCTCATCGTCGGCGGCGAGCAGAAGTTTGTGAAAGTGCCCAAGCTGGGCTCGCACCTCGGCGAAACGGTCGAATCGCCAGACCTCAAGGCGCT
>JBBRFH010000268.1:0-4387 GCA_038224615.1 Tepidisphaerales bacterium | reverse complement strand
CGTGGGCCTCGGCGAACTTTTCGGACTGGACGAACATGCCGCCCGAGCCGCAGGCGGGGTCGTAAACGCGGCCGGCGTAGGGCTCGAGCATTTCGACCAGCACACGGACGACCGAGCGCGGCGTGTAGAACTCGCCGCCGAGCTTGCCTTCGGCGGCGGCGAACTTGCCGAGGAAGTATTCGTAGACGCGGCCGAGGGTGTCGCGGGCCTTGTCGCGCGAGCCCTTGAAGCCGATCTGGGCGATCAGGTTGATGAGCCCGGCCATCTTGACCGGATCGATCCCGCGGCGGGCGTAGTCGCGCGGGAGCTTGGATTTGAGATTCGGATTGTCGCGCTCGACGGCGAGGATGGCGTCGTCGATGAGCGTGGCGATGTCGGGACGGGTGGCCTGGTTCTGCAGGTTGGGCCAGCGGGACTCGGGCGGCACCCAGAAGACGCGCTCGGCGGTGTATTCGTCCCGCGATTCGAGGAGCTTTTCGATCTGCGCGGGCTTCATGCCGGATTTGGTCAACTCGGCTTGCAGCTCATCCCGGCGGGACTGGAAACTGTCGGAGATGTACTTGAGGAAGAGCAGGCCGAGGACGACGTGCTTGTACTCGGCGGCGTCGACCTGACCGCGCAGCGCGTCGGCAGCTTTCCAGAGCGTGTCGGCGTAGGAGAGATCGGAAACGGAGTCGGTGGGCTGATCGAGTGGCATGCGTTCCCTATCGGTGCTGATCACGATTCCCCCCGCGTGGCTTGAAGAATCTTCTTGAGTTTTAACGCGACGCAGGCCGAGTTGCCAGCAGTGACGCGGCGGAACACAACCCGGCGGGATGATTGATGGCTAAAGGAAAGGCGACGGCAGCGCGGCCGACGGATGAACCCTCGGCGGCGTTGTCTTGCTGATGGTGAGGATCACGAAGCGGCGCGATTTCGAGGCATCCCAAGTTGCCGGCCCGCCTCCCGAAGCGTCAATCTTGGCTGCTCGTCCAGCAGCGCCATGAGTCGCTCAGCGTCGCGGTCTGGATCAATCTCTGGTGGTCGCACAAAATCGATTTGCTGCTTCGGGGCGGGATCACGAGCCGTTGTCGAGGGGACGGCGACGCCGTGAAGTTGCAGTGCGGCATTGATCACGTTTGGTTGGAATGATCCGCGGATGAAACCCGTGTGCAGTGTTTTTGGCCCCATCTGTTCAAGCTCGATACGGCCGCCGGTGACTACGCCTATCACGCGATGTGCCTTCAGCCGCGCATCCACATCATCGGTGTTGGCTCCCGCCTGAAGGATGCTCAGAAGATTACGTGACGCCCGTTCAATCGATGTCTCATCGGGAACGCTTACAGAATTCTTCTGCGCCTGCATCTGACGCTGAAGGTGAAGTTCCTGCTCGAGCGGCGCAATCTCTGATCGAATCACACCAATCAGTTGCTGACTCTGTTTCCGATCCTCGTCAGAATCGCCCATATTTTCCACAAGAGAGGCAATCTTCTGTCGCTTGGAATGGATTTTGCGCTCCAAGGCAGGGATGTCGCGCGCGTGAGCGTGAACGGATTACAAACAGTCGAACAGGCTTATGGATTTCTCCGATATGGCTTGGTCCTCCTTGACCAGTAACCTTACCGGCTATCGAGTGCCGAGAACCGAAAGGCCCTGACCATCGGCGCCCCGCGCATCTTCGCGGTTCGCTTCGGTATCGCCCCGGGCGACAGGCATGGGGATCAACGTGACGGGACGAATCGAGTAAAAGAGGGTGATGACATCGAGTGGGATGCGACTATTGCGCGGGGTGGTTCGGCGGCTACCGCGGACGATCGCGGAGTTATTGGCGGTGTTCGCGATCGCGATCCTGCTGCTGGCGTGCTGGGCACCGGGGTATATCGGGGCGTCAGCAGAGAGCGAACGGCGGATGGAACGAGGCCCTCGGCGCGGGCCTTGGTTGAGAATGCGATCCGAAGGACCGGCGCCGGCTAAGCCATCTTCATCAGCGCGAGTCGACGGTGGACCTCGGCCAGGCCGTGGCGATGGTACAGGCGGATAGCGGGGATGTTCAGCGCATCGACCGCCAGCGTGAGTTGGCTGAGTCTGCGGTTGCCGATCTCAAACAGCGCCAGTTGCAGCAACGCATCGCCGAGCCTGCGCCCGCGTGCGGCCGGAGCCAGGCCGAGGTAGACCAGCTCGAGCGCATCATGCCCGGACACGCCCGCCAGTAGTAGCACGCCGCGCGGCTCGCCGGCTTCCATGACGCAGAACCACAATTCAGGATCGTACTCGCCTGTCGCCCGATGCCCTGTGATCACGTCCTCGATCCCGCGGCGATTGTGCAGCGTTGGGCAATCGAGGCTCTGCTCGTAACTTGCCAGGATCGCCCGGGAGAACAAGTCGTGCGTCTGCGGCGAATAGGTCACCAAACTGACGCCTTGCGCGAACACCGGCGCCGGCGAAGGGCGGGAGACGGTGCGCTGTAGATAGATGAGCGTCGCCACGTCCACGAAGCCGAGGGCACGCAGCTCGCGCTCGAGCCTGTGCTCGCTGGCTTCGAGGAGGATCTGCACGATCCGAATGGAGTGCCTGGGGCTCATCAGATCGTTCGTGCTGGCGTCGATACAGCGGGCGAGGTGCTGGGCGGCCACCTGCGACGCGCCGGCGGTGCTGGTCATCAGCAACGCGGTATGCCCGGGACTGGCGATGGGCAGCGTGGCGGCGACGAGCTTGGGGCCGGCGGCGGCGACGAAGATGGTCGTCAGGTCGATTTCCCGCTCTTGCGCGAACCCCTCGAACTCCGCCGCCGTAGCAGAATCAGCACGGCCGCCGTAGGAGCCGAGGATGAGGCGCAGCGCCGGTTCGATCTCGCCGGGCCCGACAGGCCGAACCTCGACCGGTGTCGCGTCACGCCAGCGGAAGATATTTGACAGCCCGCTCATGCGGTTCGACAATACCGCGCGGGTCGGCCGTGGCAACTGCAATTGGCAACTGGCTGGCTTTGCGGAGTTTAAGCAGATTTGGATTCGTCACCTTGGGAGCCGCAGCCCCATCATTGGGAGCGCGGCGGACATCAGCATGACTCATCGCCTCGCTTCATCGCTCGCGGTACTGGCAGCGGTCGGCCTCTTCAGTGCGGCCACCTTCCACGCTAACGCCTACCCCAAGCCGGCCAAGGTGCCCACCGAGTGGGAGCTGAAATTCCGCTACGACGAGCCGCGCCGCATCATCGTCGAAGTCCCCGGCGAGAAGGTCCCCAAGGCCTTCTGGTATCTGACTTACTCGGTCACCAACCTCACCGATACGCAGCAGCAGTTCCTGCCGACGTTTGAACTGGTGACCAAGACCGGCAAGCTCATCCGCTCGGACAAGAACCTGCCCAACGCCGTCTTTGAAGCCGTCAAGAAGGCCGCCGGCGTTAATTTTATCGAGCACCCGGTTAAGATCGCCGGTCCGCTGCTCACCGGCGCAGACCAGGCCAAGGACGGCGTCGCCATCTGGGAAGAGCCCGAGCCTGAACTCGGCAGCTTCACCGTCTTCGTCGGCGGACTCTCCGGCGAAAGCATTCAGCTCACCGACGACGCCGGCAAGGTCCTCACGGGTGCCGAGGGTAAGCCAATCGTCCTCTTCAAGACGATGCAGATCGACTACACCGTCTCCGGCGACGAACTCCTCGCCGGCACCGACCCGATCAACAAGACGCGCATGTCGTGGGTGATGCGGTAATCACGCAGCCAACCGCGAAGGCGCGAAGGGCGCGAAGAAAACGCGAAGAATACGGAAATTCGTGGTTGGCTATACACCTTTGTCATTCTGAGCAAAGCGAAGGATCTCCTCGCCGACGCCGGGGGGATGATCGTTGCATGTGTATGACGGTGAGCGTCGTCCTGTCTGATATCGCGTCTCACCGGGGCCAGTAGATCCTTCGCTTCGCTCAGGATGACAGGGTTCCCTGAACGCTCGGCTGACGGTTCCGCTCTCCATGCCCAAAACTCTCGGCATCATCGCAGGCGAAGGGATCTTTCCGATCCTGGTCGCGCGCGGGGCGCGGGCGGCGGGGATGCGGGTGGTGGCGGTGGCGCTGAAGGGGAGCGCGTGGGACGCACTGCGGTCTGAAGTCGACGTCTACCACCCCGTCGGCGTGGCGCGGATGGGGGCGTGGCTCCGGGCGATGCGCAGGCACGGCATCGACGAAACGATCATGGTCGGCCGCGTGCAGAAGGCGCAGCTCTACTCCTACTGGTCGTTCGTCCGCTATATTCCCGATCTGCGTACGCTGCGATTGTTCTGGAAGCTGTTCCGCAAGGACAAGCGCGACCAGACGCTGCTGCAGACGCTGGCCAATGAACTGGCGCGCGAAGGATTCCCGTTGAGCGATTCGACCAAGTACTGCCCCGACCAACTCGCCACCCCCGGCGTCATGACG
>JBBRFH010000267.1:0-4395 GCA_038224615.1 Tepidisphaerales bacterium | reverse complement strand
CACCCGCACAGTTTTGACACCGCTCGCGAGTGCGGCATCCCGCTCACCCTCGCCGGTCATACGCACGGCGGGCAGATCGCGCTGACCCAGAACATCGGCTTCGGCCCGCTCATGTACCGCTACTGGCAAGGCCTCTATCGTCGTGACGCCAGCACGCTCAACGTCAGCGCCGGCATGGGCAACTGGTTTCCGCTCCGCCTCGGTATGCCGTGCGAGATCGTTCACCTGACGCTGCGGCGAGCCTAGCGTGGCGCGGGCATCTTGCGGGCGCGTTTTTTGATCCACTGCGCGCGCCACTGCCCGAGGGCGTGCATGGCGCGGTCTTCCAGATAAGGGGCGCGCAGAAAGACGATCGCCACAAGCAACCCGACGACACTGATTGCCGATAACGCCGGTCGCGTAGATCGCCAGTCGGTGGCGGCGGGGAAATAGATCGGCGTGCGGTCGCCCGCTTCGATCACTCTGCCGCCCGTGCGCTCGGCGAGCGCCTGGAGTGCGCGGCGGTCGTTGCCGGTCGCATCGAACTCGTTCGCATACCGGCCGGCGATCGCGCGGCGGGCGACGATCTGGCCGCCGACGCGCACGGTCGCCAGCGTGGGGTCGGCACGCCGCAGCAAGATTGCGGCATATTCGCCGGGGGAAGTCTGCTCGAACGCAACGACTTCGTCCTCGCCACGCACGAGCGACGGACGTAGTTCGTTCATCGGACCCCGTCGATCGTGGGCAGTCAGGGTGACGCGATCGTGGTGTTCATCCCATGTCACCGCAAACCGCGGGTCGGCGGGCGGTTGCCGAAGCCGCGTGGCGAGGTGCGCCAGGTCTTCGGAATTCGCATCGGCAACGATCGAGACGACCCGCCCAGTGCCGGCTTGTCGCATCGCAACGATCGCATGATCGCCGGCCGGGCTGCGCGCGATCACCTCCGCGTCCACGCGCGGCCACGCAGTCCAGCACGCGGTGTACCGAATACCCAGCCCGCTGATCGCACCCGTGCCCGGTGCTGTCGCCGGCGAGTTGTCGATGATCTCGCCCAGGCCCTGCTGCGCCAGCGCTGCCGCAGCGCCGCCCCAGCGATCGGTGTTGTCTTCGGTGATCGCCGCGCCGCCGGTGGCGCGGGCAAGGTCGACGATCGGCTTGGTGTTCTCTCCGCCGGTGGTGAGCAACGCGAGAAGCTGAATGCGCTGACTTGTCAGCCGGCCGGCGAGCGCGCCGGCGCTGTCGATGGTCGCGTCCCCGTCGGTGATGACCAGGAGGCGGGCGCTGGCCAACGATTCCGATGCGATCGCTTCCAGCGCCGCCGCCAGGCCGGTCGGGCCGGTGGGCGCGAATTTCGAAAGCGCGTCGATGCGGGTTCCGATCTGCGCCGGCGATTCGCCGCGGGCGATCCACTGCACGGTTCGATTGAAGACTGCCAGCGAGACGCGTGCTTCTTCGGGAAGATGTCGCAGCGCGACTCGAGCCGCGTCCACCGCCGTGCCCCATCGCGAGCGGCCGTCGGCGCTGCGGGCGTCCATTGATCCGCTGGCATCGAGCAATAGCACCCATTGCCGCTCCGGCTCGGGGGGACGCGCGCCGAGCGGCGCAAGCGCTCGCAACGGATCGGTCAGTGCGCCCGCAGGTCCGGCGAGCACGAGCGTGCCGCCCAGGTCGCGGACGTATTGCACGAGTCGATCAGCCGCCGCGGGGTCGAGCGATTGGCGCGTGTCGACGACGATGACGCTCGGCGCCAGATAATCGGCCGACTCGGTAGGCAATGCGTCGGCGGCGATGGCGCGAAATCCGTTCACCGAAGCGCCGATCGCCCATTGCTCAGTCGCTTGTGACGACGCAACGCGATAGCGCAGCGAGTCGTTCTCCGGCCATGCGTCGACAGGATCGGGAGTGAAACGCGCGATCGTTTCCCTCGCGCGCGTTTGCACCAACGTTACCCGATCACCGGCGGCGATGGCGAGCTGGTTGGGCGACGCATCGCTGATGCGGAGTGTTCGTGGTTCACCCGTCACGCGCGTGCTGACCGCGAGTTGCCCGCCGCGCTGCTCGATTTCGGTCACCTGTGCATCGGCGGGCGCGTCCAGCGCGGGATCTACGATCGCGAACGTCGGCGGCATCGTCGCGGGGGCCTCAAACTGCCCGTCGCTCAAGAGCAGCACGGCGTCGGCGATGGGCGGGACGAGCTGCGTCCGCATCGCGCTCGATTCCTGCGACGACGCCTGCACGCCGTCGGCAAAATAAATCGTCTCGAACGACCGCCCATGCAGCAACGGACGCAATCTTGCGTCGACTGCCTTGGCGTTGCGAAACGTCGCCGCGCGCGTTGAAGGTGAGACGTCGATCATCACGGCGATGCGGGCATCCCGATCGCAGCGCAGGTCTATCCCCGCCGCCGCCAGCAGCAAGGCGATCATCGCGCCGCGCAAGCTCCAGCGCGCGATCACACCCGATTTGATCCGGCGCGAGCGCCAGACCACGAATCCGATCAGCGGCAGGCACAACAAGAGGATGACGGGCGACGTGATCGTCACGCTTCTCTGGATGCATTCGACGTTCCCTCTTCCATGCACGTCATGGAAGAGGATCAGGGGGACGGCCTTGGGGCGAAATCCGAATGACGAAATCCGAAACCCGAATCACGAATGAACCACCAAGAACACCAAGTCCACCAAGACGCTGGCGAACATTTTTGGTGTCCTTGGTGTTCTTGGTGGTTCAACGAATTTGTTCGCAACCATTGGGATTTCGTCATTCGGATTTGATTCGGTTTTCTGGTTTCATCATTCGTCAGTTCCCAACAGGATCGCCGCTTACCTTCAGCGTCGGCTTTCGTTACGATCCCGGATCCTACTCGATTGAACCAAAGAGGCCGTAATGCTGAGCATGACTCCGAAGCAGATCGTTTCTGAACTCGACAAGTACATCGTCGGCCAGGCCGACGCCAAGCGCGCCGTCGCGGTCGCGGTCCGCAATCGCTGGCGGCGCCAGCAGCTCGGCGAGCAGATGGCCCGCGACGTCGCGCCCAAGAACATCCTCATGGCCGGGCCTACCGGCGTCGGCAAGACCGAAATCGCCCGGCGATTGGCGTCGCTGACCAACGCGCCGTTCGTCAAAGTCGAAGCCACCAAGTACACCGAGGTCGGCTATCACGGCCGCGATGTCGAGTCGATGGTGCGCGATCTCGTCGAGGTCTCCATCGCGATGACCAAGGACGAGCTTTTCGAGCAGGTAAAGGAGGAAGGTGCCCACGCCGTCGAAGAGCGATTGCTCGATCTGCTGCTGCCGCGCAGTCCGTACGCACCCAGTGACGATGAGACCGAGCAGCGGGCTTTGCGGACGCGCGAGAAGATGCTCGATCAACTCCGCAAAGGCGAGCTCGAAGCGCGCGAGGTCGAGATCAGCACCGAGCACAAACCCGACGTCTCCGCGCTCCTCGGGGCCGCCGGGATGGAAGACAATCAGGACATGTCGGGCATCTTCGAGCGGATGATGCCCACCAGCCGCGTCACCAAAAAGTACACCGTGCGCGAAGCGCGTCAGGTGATGTTTGGCACCGAAGCGGAAAAACTCGTCGATCGCGATCGCATCGTCCGCACCGCCATCATCAAGGCCGAGCAGAGCGGGCTGATCTTCATCGACGAGATCGACAAGATCGCCGGCGCTGAGAAAAGCTCCGGCCCCGACGTCAGCCGGCAGGGCGTGCAGCGCGATCTGTTGCCGATCGTCGAAGGCAGCACCGTCAACACCAAGTACGGCCCGGTGAAGACCGACCACATCCTCTTCATCGCCGCCGGTGCGTTTCACAACGCCAAGCCCAGCGACCTCATGCCCGAGCTGCAAGGCCGCTTCCCCATCCGCGTCGAACTGCAAGACCTCACGCAGGAAGATTTGGTCCGCATCCTCACCGAGCCGCAAAACGCGCTGACCACGCAGCAGGTCGAGCTGATGAAGACCGAGGGCGTCACCATCGCCTTCACCAAGGACGCGATCGAATCGATCGGCCAGTTCGCGTTCGACCAGAACAAAAAGATCCAGAACATCGGCGCGCGAAGACTCCACACCATCATGGAAAAAGTCTTCGAACAAATCAGCTACGACGGGCCTGAGCTGCAAGGCAAGTCGATCACCATCACCGCCGCCTACGTGAAGCAGCGGCTGGACGTGGACGAGAAGAAGGGGTGGTTCAGCTTCTGAGCCCGCGGGCGCGGGAATGACCAATGACTAAATCCCAATGACCAATGAGCCCCGTCGGGCGGGATGGCAATCCCGCCGAACACATCTGCTGCGACGCCTGTTTAGTGGTGTAGGGTGGGATGAATCCCACCCTACATGACTGGTCGGGCGGACGAGCGGGACAGGTCCGAATTATCCAGACGCAGCCGGCCCATCGGCCGGTGGCAAGGT
>JBBRFH010000266.1:0-4419 GCA_038224615.1 Tepidisphaerales bacterium | reverse complement strand
GATGATCGGCGATGGCGTGAACGACGCCGCCGCCCTTGCCGCCGCCGACGTGGGCATCGCGGTCCGCGGCGGTGCCGAAGCATCGCTCGCCGCCGCCGACGTCTACATCGCCCGGCCGGGACTGGGCGGCATCGTCGAACTTATCGCGACAGCCCGCTACACCCTGCGCGTCGTCCGTCGCAACGTGACGGTCGCGCTCGGGTATAATGCCTTGGCGGCGACGCTGGCGATCGCCGGCTACATGCACCCGCTGCTGGCGGCCATTCTGATGCCGATCAGCTCGGTGACGGTGCTGTCCATGACGGCGTTCTCGGTCCGCCGAGGACCGCGAAAGGACGATCTCTAATGGGCGTTATCTTCATCATGCTCCCGCTCGCTATCGTGCTCGCAGGTGTTGCCATCTTCGGTTTCTGCTACGCGGTCCGGCGCGGGCAGTTCGACGATCTCGAGACGCCGCCGTGGCGTGCGATGTTCGACGACGACAAGTGAACGACGCTCTTCTTCCGATTACTTCTTCGCTTCGACGGCAGCTCCGGCCTCGCCGTTGGCGTTCTGGTAGATGATCCCGATCACGCTCGCAAACCCGATCGCCATCGGCATGATGAACGGGCTGAACGACAGCTTGCTGTCGATCAGGCTCGAGTCCACGCCGTTGAACTTATAAATCACCGCAAGGATGCCGAAGATCAGCATCAGCGACCCCTGCAGGCTCGTGAACATCATCACGCTTGTCCGGAAGAGAATGAACGAAAGCATGCCGAAGAAGATCAGCCCCATCCCCCCGCCTGAAGCGGCGAAGGACGGATCGAGGCCGCATGAACGCCACAAGCTCATGCCGATGATGCAGCCGATCAGCCCGCCCATCACGGCGACGGCGTATTTCATCAGCGGCCAGGTGACGGTCGCCGCTACGAAAGCGCCGATCAACGCCGCCGGCAACGGCGCGCCGGCCTTCTGACCGATCAACACGCCAAGCCACGCGCCGATGATCGCCGCATTGAGCGTCACGAGCGTCTTGAACGCGTAGTAACCCCACAGAAGGAAAATGATCCCGCCAATGATCAACAGCACCGCGGCGGCGACGTTCATGTCCTTGCAGCTCTGCAGGACATCGGTCTGTGCCATGCCCGAGCGAAGGATGTCGATGACGTGGCCTGAATCAATCGACGGCACGTTGAACGACGGCTGTGTCGTCGACACCGCGGATGCCATGGACGCTGCTGCTGCTTCGGCTGCCATGTGAACCCTTATCGACGTACCAAGCCCTCACACTGTACGTCCGGTAAACCCGGGCGCTAACGTGATCCAAACTCAACCTCGAAGGCAACCCGTTCCGGGACCTACTACGCGCCACTTCACTCGTGCGGAACAGGAGCAAAACTGCCCGCAGCGCGAGTTCCCGTGCCAAGCGCCGCCCATCTGGCGCAGTACCGTCAGCTGGTTGGGGGCGTGACGTCTGGATACGGACCCAGAAAGCGTTCGCCGTTGAAATGGATGAGATGGTCTGGATCGTCGGCGAGCCAAACCTCGGACTCCCAAGCGATTTGTGAGACAAGGGACTGCATGGCGCGACGATTCTCGAATGCGGTCACAAAGACCAAGCCCGCCTTGCATCCGGCGAACAGATCCTTGAGTTCCTTCCGCCGCTTGCCGTCGACCGGGCCAGCGCTCGTCACTGCCTCGATGAGAAGCAACCAGTTCTTCGTTTTATGGTGAATGATGACATCAGGAATCTTCGCAGCGGGATCCAGCGCGACTCCCAAAGTAGCCAATACTTCGGCTTTGAGGTGGACGAATTTATTCTCAGCATCCCCAATATAAAGAACAACACCGCCGGGGGCATAGGTCGCGCAGAATTGCTCGATGATCGCCTTTATGAGCGGATTTTGACCGCCGGGAGAAAGCGCGACTTTCGAGCCATCAGGCAACCTGACCGGCACACGCGCAAGTTTACGTTTCCGAGCGATCTCGTGCTTGATGCTCTCGCGGCTGGCGAGGTAGCGTCTGAGTGCGAGACCCCAACCGAGCGTGCCGTACTTGCGAAGCAGTGCGAGCGCGGTCGGCTCGATCTGGTAGACGGTCTTGCCGCTGTTGGTCGGGCGCGCTGGATTATCGGGGTTGCGCAACACCAGCCCCTCTTCAACAAAATACTTCACTGCGCCATCGCGAATAGTCTCCCGAGTATTCGGGGCATAGCGGTTCTCATACGCATTGGCGATAAACTCAATGATTGGGGTGATGCCGCGAAGTGGTGCTTCGGCCTCGGCCCACGGTGTGTCGGGCTTCAGGTCGAGTAGTGCCAGGAGCGTGTAAGCAGCGATGTCGTTTCTCTGCTTTGCGCGAAAGTTTAGTTGGGTAAGCGCCGCAATGGTTTCAGCGAGCCGGTCGGCCCGAGCCTTCGCGCTGTTGTTTTGATTACCGGAGGGCATATAAATGCTCGCTCACAAGTTGGTCGATGTCAGCCTGCGAAAGCTCGGGTCGAGCTATCTCAAGACCGATGGCTTCAAGCTTTTCACGGTTGGGGTATGGAAGGGAGCGAAGATCAGTTGCGTTCACCTGCGTGTGGCCACTAAATCGCCGAAAGTACTGATCGACCACGGTGGAGTTTAAGAAGGCATACAGCCCTAGCGCCAAGTTTCGCCCGAGTCCTCGGCCACCCTCGTGAAAATAGTTAAGGTGGTTCTCAATCCCGATCCACTCAGCGCCGACGAGATCCGGGTCGAAGAGGCAGGCGACAAGGCGACGTCGCTCTTCCTTGGCCGTAAAGCGCTTGGTGAGCAGATAGATGCCCTTCGGCACTAGCCACGGACGGGTACCGCTATTATCGAGAATCGCGTTGGGCTTGCGCGAGTGCGGCTTCGGCCACGAGATCGTTCCGCCGCTGAAATGGCATGGGTAGAGGAGTGGCACGGTTCCGCGCTCAGCGACCTTGCGAAGCGACTCCTTCAGGCGAAAATCCACCACGCGCCCCGTAGAGACTGTGACACCCAGCGACTCAAGGCTGGAATTCAGGGCCTCCATCTGCTCCCTTGCATCTGAGTGGCTAGCCGCGGAAGGGATGTGAATGAACCTCTCAGAATCACCGGGGTTAACGACTTCAGAAAAGGGGACCATCATCTTCGTCACCTCGTCACCACATTCCCCGCTGCTGCTGGAGACAACCATTTGGCGCGGCTGGCTTGCACCTCGCACCGCATGGAAGATGACGTTCTCCTGAAGGACGTTCTCTTTTCGAAATGCGGCCCGGCGGGATTGAAAGACGTGAATCTGACGAAGCTCCATGTGATTCAGAAAGTCTTCGCGAAAAGGCCTGAAGTACGGACCGTTGCAAAAGCTGCGCGGCGTGATGCCGACCAGTTGTCCGCCGGGCGTAAGAAGACGGCGGATGATCGCGAGGAAACCGGTATAGAGGTTGCTTGTTTCAATCCCAATCGAGCTGAGCGCGTGGCGTTCAGCCGACGACGTGCTGATCTTGCGATACGGGGGGTTCACAATCGCAGCGTCGAAAACTGGGGGGACTGCGCCGAAGAGCCCGCGTCCAAGGCACGCAGAGAATTCCTGAATGAAGTCCGCAGAATGTATTGCGAACGAGAACCGGATTCCCGCAGCGTCGCAAATCCGCCGGCACTCGCGCATCGTTGTAGTTAGGGCGTCAACAATACCGTCATCGAGTTCGTACAGCGTCGCTTCGACAGCGTCTACGGTATTTTTGAGTTTGCAGCAATGGGATACGAAAGCAGCAGTAAGCGATCCAGCGCCCGCTCCTGCATCCAGTAACCGTACCCTGCGTGGTAGAGGCGAGAATAGCGATGCCATGAAGTCCGCCACAGGCGAGGCGGTCAGG
Source organism: Tepidisphaerales bacterium (assembly GCA_038224615.1). Taxonomy (GTDB): domain Bacteria; phylum Planctomycetota; class Phycisphaerae; order Tepidisphaerales; family Tepidisphaeraceae; genus JBBRFH01. Next base: position 575 of record JBBRFH010000266.1, on the reverse strand, counting down.
AATTGCCCGAGCTGCTGCTTCCGCTCCCTTGTGTTCACTAACGCAGCCGGTCCCATGCCATCATTCTACCAAGGAGCACTGTCCTTCTCCATCAACGCTCGAAACTCTAAAGCGACTGCCTTAACAGTTCGATTCGGTCCCCACAGATCACGTCACCGGCACGGCGCATTGCATGTTGGCGTGGGCTATGCGATTACAGCACTTCGGCCGCGCGGGGGCAGCTGCCGAGGACGGTTAGCTGGAGGCAGTGCTGGCGGGCCTCGCCGATCGCCTTCTGCATGGCGGCGTCGTCGGCGTGGCCTTGGGCGTCGATGAAGAAGTAGTACTCCCAGTTGACCTTCTGGCTGGGGCGCTTTTCGATGTCGGTGAGGTTGATCTTGTTGTCGCGGAAGACGTCGAGCACCTCGGCCAGGGCGCCGGGCTTGTGGGCGGTGGTAAACATGATGGCGGTCTTGTCGTCGCCGGTTTTTTTGGCGGGTTCGCGGCTGATGACGAAGAAGCGGGTGACGTTGTCGGGGTTGTCTTCGATGTTCTCAAAGAGGATCTGCAGGCCGTACTTCTCGGCGACCTGGCGC
>JBBRFH010000265.1:0-4445 GCA_038224615.1 Tepidisphaerales bacterium | reverse complement strand
ACACCGGCGTCAAGCACGGCTTGGAGGTCTACAGCCCCGTGCTCGCGAATGGCCGCTTCGACAGCACCACGCCCAACTGGCTCACCGGCCTGAGCGTCTGGGAAGGCAACGGCAAGGTGATCGAGAAGCTGAAGGAAGCGGACGTGCTGTTTGCCGAAGAAAAGTACGTCCACAGCTATCCGCACGATTGGCGATCGAAGAAGCCGATCATCTTCCGCGCGACCGAGCAGTGGTTCGTGAAGATGGACACGCTGCGTGACAAGGCACTGGACTGCGTGAAGAACGACATCAAGTTCGTGCCCGAGTGGGGCCGGGCGCGCATGACCGGCATGCTCGAATCGCGCCCCGACTGGTGCATCTCGCGCCAGCGTTCGTGGGGGTTACCGATCCCGGTCTTCTATAACGAAGCAGGCGAGGCGCTGCTGACGCCGGAGAGCGTGCGGGCCGTCGCTCGCGTGTATGCGAAGGAAGGCAGCGACGCGTGGTTCACGCGTTCGCCCGCGGAGTTGCTTGAAGGGTGCGACGCCGGGCCGAACTTTCCGAAGGATAAGCTTCGCAAAGAGAAGGACATATTCGACGTCTGGTTTGAATCAGGGTCGTCGTGGAATGGCGTGCTGAAAGCGCGCGAGCCGGAGCTTTCTTTCCCGGCCGACCTGTATCTGGAAGGATCGGATCAGCACCGCGGGTGGTTTCAGTTGTCGATGCTGCCGGCGCTGGCGAGCGTCGGTGTGCCGCCGTTCAAAACGGTGCTCACGCACGGCTTCATCGTCGGCCCGGACGGCAAGAAGATCAGCAAGAGCGACAAGAACTACGTGACGGCCGTTCAGGAAGTGAACCGGCACGGCGCGGACCTGCTGCGCCTCTTTGTCTGCCAGCTCGACTACGAAGGCGACATGGCCGCCAGCCCAAAGCTCATCCAGGAGTTCGGCGACAAGTACCGCAAGCTCCGCAACACGCTGCGTTATCTGCTCTCGAACCTATATGACTTCGACGGCAAACCCGTCGACGTGCCGGCCGACAGTCTGGATGCGTGGATGCTGGCGCAGCTCGACACGCTCATCAACGACGTGACCGATGCCTACGACAGCTATACGCTGCACAAGGCGTTCCGATTGATGCACGAGTTCTGTGCGGTGCAGCTTAGCAGCATCTACGGCAACGCGATGAAGGACCGGCTTTACTGCGAATCGCCAAACGCGCCGCTGCGTCGGCGGGCGCAGTTCGTCATGCACAAGATCGTGCTGGCGCTGACCAAGCTGCTGTCGCCGATGCTCGTCTTCACGGCGGACGAAACGTGGGAGCACATCCCGCACAAGACCGGTGCAGATGCTGATCTGCCCAGCGTCCATCTCGCCCAACTCCCGCAGCGTTCGTCGCAGCAAGTGACTGCCGAACAGCGCGCGCGGTGGGACCTTCTCTTTAAGCAACGCGAGGAGGCGCTGACGCAGCTCGACGCACTGAAGAAAGAGAAGGGACTCAACAAGGCGTCTGAGGCGGAAGTGGTCTACCCGCAGTCGCTTCGCTCGAAGCTGGAAGGCTTCGGCGTCGATCTCGAAGATATCGTCGGCGTCGGCTATCACTCGTTCGGCGACGTCGAGAAGGTGACCCTCGTCGATCGCCGCGAGACGTATGCCGCGTGTGCCCGCAGTTGGAAGCGCCGGCCGGACGTCGGCTCGGTGGCGGCGTATCCCGATCTTTCCAGGCGCGACGCCGAGGCGATGGCGAAGCGGGGTTGATCGACGGGTGGGGTGCGATTCATCGCACCATTCCCTCGACTGTCGCTCTGCGATTGATGCTGCGATAAATCGCACCCTACGAAGATGCTCGACCGAACCCTCAACCTCGCAGTCCTCATCAGCGGCGGCGGAACGACGTTGCAAAACCTCGTTGACGTGATCGCTGCGGGGACGCTGAAGGCGCGTATCACCTGCGCGGTTGCGTCGCGGCCGGGGATCAAGGGCATCGACCGCGCGCGGGAGGCGGGGCTGCCGGTACACGTTGTGGTGCGGAAAGAGTTCGCAACGGTCGAGGCGTTTAGTCATCGCATCTTCTCGCTTTGCAATGAAGCGAAGGTCGATCTCATCTGCCTCGGCGGCTGGCTGCAACTCTTGAAGATCCCCGACGAATGGCTCGGACGGGTGATGAACATCCATCCGGCGCTGCTGCCCAGGTTCGGTGGCAAGGGCATGTTCGGGCATCACGTACACGAGGCGGTGATCGCCCAGAACTGCGCCGTGAGCGGCTGCACGGTACACTTCGTGAACAACGAGTACGACGCCGGCCCGATGATCCTGAAGCGAACCTGCTCCGTCCTCGCAATCGACACCCCCGACACGCTCGCCGCCCGCGTCTTTGAGCAGGAAAAGCTCGCGTATCCCGAGGCGATCGAATTGTTCCGCGCGGGTCGGATGCGAGTCGAAGGCGATCGTGTCGTGCTCACCTGATCTCCCCCCGGCCTCGCCGCTTCAGCGACGAGGAATCTACTTCTTCCCACCGTCGCCGCCGCCACCACCGAAGTAGAGCGGGTCGAGTGCGAGGCGGCCGGAGCCAATGATGGTGAGAACGAACGCGAGTGCGAAGAAGACGATGGAGTGATGGAACGATCCTGGGGCGCCGCCGGTGATGCCTTTGGCGCTGATGACGGCGATCGCGATGCTGAGCAGCATCAGCGCCATCACGCCCGCCGCGATGCGCGTGAACAAGCCGAGAGTCAGCGCCAGACCGGTGATCAGCTCAAGGATCGGAATCGCGTAGCCGTAGGGAGTCGCGAGGCTCTCGGGAAGCCACGTCGGCCTCAGCGGGAGGAACTTGCCGTTCACGAAGCCGCTCAAGCCGTCGCCGGTCATTTTGTTCCAGCCGGCGATCAGCATGTAAAGGCCGAGCGTCAGCCGGGCCAGCAGCAGGCTGATGTCGATCATCGCAGGATGGTTGAAGGGGTTGCGCATGCGTAGCTGCTTCTTTTCTGATTGGACCAGGCGGAGGAGTGTGGCGTGATGAGTGTAGCGTGAGAAGACGGGCGGCCGGCTTTTTTCACGCGACACGTATCACGCCATACGCCTCATTTCTTCCCCAACTCCACCGATCGCTTGGCGGCGGCGTCGAGGGCGTATCGGATGTTTCGGCCGATGGCGTGGGCTTCCATGAATTCGATCGCGGCCTGGGTCGTGCCGTTGGGGCTGGTGACTTTTTGCCGCAATACCTCGGGACTGTCCGGCGACGTCTTGGCCATGTGCGCGGCTCCGAGGACGGTCTGCTTGGCGAGGATCTCGGCGTGCTCCTGCGACAACCCGAGTTCGACACCGGCGGCGATCATGTTCTCAAGCAGGTAAAAAACGTACGCCGGACCCGAGCCGCTGACGGCCGTCACCGCGTCAAGCTTGTCCTCGGTCGTTTCGACGACAACGGCAGCTGGCTCGAAGAATTTCCTGGCGGCGGCGAGGTCGGCGCGGGTCGCAAAACGTCCCGGGGCGAGCGCGACAGCACCGAGGCCGACCAGCATCGGCGTGTTGGGCATCGTCCGCACGACCTTCCACTCCTTGCCAAGCCCCAACGATGTTTCGATAAACCGCGTGCTGATGCCGGCGGCGATGGAGATGATCAGGGCCTTCTCACTCAGCACTTCGCCGATGCCCTTAAGGGCGACATCGAGTTGCTGGGGTTTGGTCGCGAGGATGATCGCCTGGGCGTCGCGGACGGCTTCGACGTTCTCGGTGACGGTCTTGATTTTGAGCTGGGTCTCAAAGAGCGACCGCCGAAGATCGACGACGTCGGCGGCGATCATGCGGTCGGCGCTGAGCGTGCCGGAACTGATGAGGCCGCGGGCGATCGCTTCAGCCATGTTGCCGGCGCCGATGAATGCGAGATCGAAAGGCATGGTTGGAGCATGTCGTGAGGCGAGTGGGGCGTCAAGCGGGATGGTGGAATGAGTGCCGCGACGATGCGGCGAGCGCGAAGCCGAACTCAAAGCGGAGCGGAGCAGGCGGTGGCGAGGCGATGCCGGGAAAGCCGGAACGCGGGTTTTTGAACGCACCCAGGAACCCGATGGCGGGATTCATGGGCGAGTGGAATATGCCTCACACCCACGGATCGGCGAAACGAGCTGGCAAAACACGCTGGCGATGATGATCGCGGCACCCGATCCCGAAAGCAGCTACATCTACGTCATGACTGCATCGCGACTGGCACGATTGCTCAAACCATATGACGCGCCCCATGCCGATCGTCTGGCGGATTCGGCGCGTCGCGCCTGGGAATACGCCGAAGCCAATGCCGGAGCCTTCACCAAGCGATTCGACAAACGCTTTGCCGAATCGATCACCCGCGTTCGCGCCGGGGCGGCGGTCGAACTGCTGCGACTCACCCGCGACCCGGCGATCGGCGCGATCGCCAAGGACGCGATCACCCAAGCCATGACCCCCGTTGTCTCGCCCGAAGCGCAGCCGGCA
>JBBRFH010000264.1:0-4470 GCA_038224615.1 Tepidisphaerales bacterium | reverse complement strand
ACTGTCGGCGCCGGCGCGTACAAGGTCACAACGACTTACACCGGCCCGGCCATCGTTACCGTCAATGACGGCAGCGGTCCGCAGTCGTACTACCTCACCCACGGCGGCAAGCCGGCACGCATCGTCGACTCGCTCGGCCGTGCCGCAATCTATAAATACAACAGTGACGGCTCGCTGCTCAGCCTGACCGACCCGACCGGCCTCGCCGCGTCGACGACCACGGTCGGCGATTCGCTCAGCGTCAGCAACAGCGACCGCAGCCAGACCAGGCTCGACTACGACGCCAGCAACGCGCGCGTGACCGCGATCACTGGCCCCGCCGGCGACGTCATCTCGCTGGACTATGATTCGCGCGGCAACCGCACCAGTTCCGTTCTGCCCGACGGCTCGACCGAAACGCTCGAATTCGACAGCACCGGCCGAATCATCGCCTCGACGAACGCCAACGGCGTGCGGTCGACCTTCACCTACACCAGCAAGAACCTCGTCACCGCTCGCACTTACTCGACTGGCGAAACGGTTACCTATACCTACGACGCACATCGCAACAGGCTTACCGCGAGCAGCCCCGCAGGCACGACGAGCTACACCTACGACGCGCTCGACCGCCTCACCGGCGTGAGCTATCCGAACGGCAGGAGCATCACGACGACCTACGACGCCGCCAACCGGCGTTCGACGGTATCGGACAACGCCGGCTACACAGCCCGTTACGCGTATGACGCGATCGGTCGGCTCGATCAGGTGCGCGATACGGCCAACAATCTGATCGTCGATTACACCTACAACGCCGCCAACCAGCTCACGCTGGAGACGCGGGGCAACGGCAGCACGGTCGCGTACAGCTACGATGCCGTCGGCCAGATCGCCACCATCACGCACAGCGATTCTGCGAACGCCGTCGTCGAGAAATTCACCTACACGCGTGACGTTCTCGGCCGCGTGACCGGGGTCGCCAGCAACGCGGGCACGACCGCCTACACCTACGACGCGGCCGGGCAACTCATCGGGGTGTCGTTGCCCGGTGGGCGCACGATTAGCTACGGCTACGACATCGAAGGCAACCGCACCCAGGTGAACGATTCCGTTGTGGGCACCAGCAATTACACCACCAACCAAGCCGACCAGTACACTGCCGGAGCCGGTGAGACGTTCACCTATGACGCCGCCGGCCGGATGATGACGCGGACCAAGGCCGGCGTCACCACAACCTACGCCTACAACTACGCCGGCCTGCTGATCGGCGAGAGCAGCACGGGCAATGTCATCACCTACGAGTACGACGCGTCCAACACCCGCATCGGCAAAACCGTCAACGGCGTCCAGACCGACTTCACGGTTGACCCGAGCGGTCTTGGCACGGTGTTCGGGGAATATACCGGCGCGACGTCTACCAACTATGTTAACGCCCTCGGCATCACCGCGCGCAGCAGCGGTGGCAGCACCGCTTACTATCATTTTGACGCGACGGGCAATACCGCTTACCTGTCGGCCACCAATGGCGCGTCGGTCCAGACGTACCGCTACCTGCCGTTCGGAGAAATCGCTTCGCAGAGCAGCTCGATCGCGCAGCCGTTCACTTTCGGGGGACGGGTCGGCGTGCAGGCGGACGACAGCGGCTTGTACAATATGCGGGCCCGTACCTACGACGCCGGCACCGGCCGGTTCATCTCGCGCGATCCGTTCGTCACCGATGGTGGCGACACCAACCTCTATCGTTTCGTCGCCAATGACCCGGTCAATCGCGTCGACCCGAGCGGTCTGTTTTTTACGCCGGTCGTAGAGGCCGCCTTGCAGTCGTTCAACGAATTCGGCTTCCCGGCCTTTATAGAGACTGCCGAAAGCGTGGCCGCCATGAGCGAAGCCACGCTGGCCTGGAACGCGGGCTTCGCGGCACACGAGATCGCCTACGCCAGCCAGTTGGCCGAAATCATTGAGGCCGGTGTCGGTCCGGCGATCGACACCGTGATCGACGGCGGCTCCGGCATTGCCAGCGACGTGATCGCCGAAGGCCTCGCCGCCCACTCCGCGAACGTGGCGCTCGTGCAGGCCGAAGTCGCGCGTCGCGCCGAAGTGGCCGCCGCCTCGCGCGCAGCGCAGCTCGCGGCCGCCACCGAACTGGGGGCGGGCGTCCTCGCCGCAGGCGGTGTCTTCCTCGCCGCCGCCTACGCCATCGACGGCGGCGAACTGCTGTTCGATAGCTCGCCGCTCGCCGCTTACACCAAGTATCCGCCTCAGGACGTGCTGGACATCAATTCGATCAAGTACCGTGAACCAAAGGACGGTTCCAGCGAGTTGTTCAATGACCTGTACAAGCTCGCACTTAAGAACGGAAAGACTGAACCGCAGGCACTCCTGGACGCCATCGAGTTCATCCGCAAGAACCGCATCGAAGACCCGATCTACAACCCCAAGCCCAAGCCGATCGACATCGAGAACTTCCGTCCGTTCGACCCCAACAACATCCTCGGTCCCGCCGGCTTCGGCGCCGACGGATTGCCCGACACGATCGCGCCCGGGCAGACGCGCTTCGACGGGTTCGTCACCGCCGGCGGCGCGTATCCGTACCGCATCGAGTTTGAAAATAAGCCGTCCGCCACTGCGCCGGCGCAAGTCGTCACCGTCACCCAAACGCTCGATGCCGATCTGGACCTGACGACCTTCAGGTTCACCTCATTCGGCTTCGGAGCCCATCTCGTCACTGTCCCTGACGACGCCATCGGCACCAGCTACAGCACGATTGTTGACGTCTCCGGCTCGCTCGGCGTGAAGGTGAAAATCGAGGCCTCGCTGAACATGGCGACGCGGCTGCTCACCGTCGTCTACACCTCCCTCGACCCGGCCACCAACGACGTGCCGCTCGACCCGCTCGCGGGTTTTCTCCCGCCCAACGTGAACGATCCGGACGGCGACGGCTTCCTGACCTACTCCATCGCGCCGAAAACCGCTTCGGCCAATGGCACACGCCTCGATGCCCGGGCGACGATCGTTTTCGATACTGAAGACCCCATCGACACGCCCCTGGTTCACAACACCATCGACACCGCGGCCCCGGTCAGCAAGGTCAAGGCGCTGCCCGCCAAGACCTCGACAGTCAATTTCACCGTGAGATGGGCCAGCACCGACACCAACGGCTCGGGCACCTCCACTTACGACGTCTACGTCTCGGACAACAGCGGCGCTTACAAGCTGTACCTCGACGATACGGCGCTGACGGCAGTTTCCTTCGCCGGCAAGGATGGGCACAGCTACAAGTTCTACAGCGTCGCGACTGACAACGTCGGCAACATCGAATCCAAATCCGGGGTCGCCGAGGCAGTCACCGTGGTCAATACGGGCACCGTCCCACCGCCGCCGGGCAATAACGGGTCGATCAGCGGCACGCTCTGGAACGACAGCGACGCCGACGGTATTTTCGATTCAAACGAGAAGCCCACCGGCGTGCGGACGGTGTTCCTGGATGCCAACGCCAACGGCCAACTCGATGCCGGCGAGCGCACCACCCAGTCCGACAGCAAGGGACGCTACACCTTCGCCAGGCTTGCGGTCGGAACGTACAACGTCTCGCGCGTGTTCCCCAAGGGCTACATGTTCAGCAACGCGCCCATCGGCTATCGCGCCGTGAATGTGGCTGCCGGAAAGGCAGTGATCGGGATCGACATCGGCACGACTGATCGCAAAGTCGCGCCGCCGCCTGCGCCCGGCAATACCCGGTCGATCAGCGGCACGCTCTGGAACGATACCGACGCCGACGGGATCGTCGATTCAAACGAGAAGCCCACCGGCGTCCGCACGGTCTTCATCGACGCCAACCGAAACGGCAGACTTGATGCCGGCGAGCGCACCACGAAATCGCACGGCAACGGCCGCTACTCGTTCGGCAACCTGTCGGCCGGTGTCTATGCCGTCTCGCGTGTCTTCCCGGCAGGCTACCGGCTGAGCAATTCGCCCAGCGGCTACGTGCTCGCAGACCTCTCGGCGACCACGCAACTGACGCGAGTCAACCTGGGCACGATGGATCGGGCAATTCACTAGTGCTTGGTCACTTCTACGCTTTGGGATTGCCGATGATCGTCCTTCTCGGCGGCTTTTCGCCGGTCGATCAAGGACAGCCTGGCCAAGCGGGCGCAGTCGGGGCTGTTCGTTGGCATGACGCAGTACGGCTACGTCAACAACCGCGTGAACGGGCGGAGCATCGTGGAGATTGATGCCGCGTCCGCGAGCAACGTCCGCCTGATCTTCCAGTTCTACGCCCACGAGAGGCACACGCTGGACATGATCTGCCAACGCCTGGTCAAGGACGGCGTCAGCTATCTGCCCGAGAAGCCCGCGTGGACGCGAAGCAAGGTGCACAACATCCTCCGCGATCACAGCTACATCGGCGATCTGCGTTACATGGGCCAGTGGCATGCCGGTACGCAGGAGCCGGTCGTCGATCGCATGACGTTCGAGCGGGTACAGGCGCTGCTC
>JBBRFH010000263.1:0-4509 GCA_038224615.1 Tepidisphaerales bacterium | reverse complement strand
GATCTCCGTCACCTCCGCCCAGGCGCGCAGTTCGATCTCGTACGGCTCGGACTCCCGCTCGACGACGTTTGCACGGTCGGCCGGCTTCACCCAGTCGAGCTTCTGGTGGAGCCACGTCGAAAAGAGCAGGAACTGCCGGTGCTCGATTTCAAAGCGGCCCTCTGTTTCGTGAATCCCCCCCTTCCGCAACATCACGATCTGCCGCCCACTCTCCAACGCCCGGCAGACGGCGTGCCATTCCTTCAGTGCGGTATCCATGTGGGCATGTTAGTTCGATCGGGCAGAGACACGAACCGGAGAGACTCAATCCGCACGCGGGTGCAGGATCGTCCAGGCGGATTCGAGCAGTTCGGTGATGCCCCTGCGCGTGGCGCCTGAAATGGCGAGGATGTTCTTGTTCGGGATCTCGCTGCGAAGCTTGTTGATTGCGTCGTCGTCCAGCGACAGGTCGGTCTTGTTGGCGACAACGATCTCGGGCTTCTGCGCGAGGTCGGTGCTGAAGGCTTCAAGCTCCCAGCGGATCTTGCGGTAGTTGTCGGCGGGGTTTGTGAAGTCGGACGGGTAGAGGTCGAGCAGGTGGACGATCACCTTCGTCCGCTCGATGTGCTTGAGAAATGCGTGCCCGAGCCCAGCGCCGTGCTCGGCGCCTTCGATCAGGCCGGGGATATCGGCCATCACCATGCGCCGTTCGCCGACGAGTTCAACGATGCCAAGCTGTGGTTCGAGCGTGGTGAACGGGTAGTCGGCCACCTTCGGACGCGCGTGGCTGCACGAGGCGAGCAGCGTGCTTTTGCCGGCATTGGGCATGCCGACGAGGCCGACGTCGGCGATCAACTTCAGTTCGAGCTTGAGATCGCGTTCCTGTCCGGGATCGCCGGTCTCGGCGTAGCGAGGCGCCTGGGTGGTCGGGCTGCGGAAGTGCCAGTTGCCGCGTCCCCCGCGACCCCCGCGGCAGAGCTTGAGGCGCTGGCCGGGCTCGCTGAGGTCGGCAAGGGTCATGCCGGTTTCGGTATCGTGGATAAGGGTGCCGATGGGGACGACGATGACGAGGTCTTCGCCGCGGTGCCCATACATGTTCTTGCCCATCCCGTGCTCGCCGCGCTGAGCGAACCAATGGTGCTTGCCGGCGAAGTCCAGGAGCGTGTTCTTATTCGGGTCGGCGACGAAGTAGACCGACCCGCCGTTGCCGCCATCGCCGCCATCGGGACCGCCTTTGGGAACGCATTTTTCGCGTCGGAACGAGACGCACCCGTTGCCGCCGTCGCCGGCTTTGACCTTGATGGAAGCTTCGTCAATGAACATGGTGAGGAAAGGGGCACAAAGGCATTAAGACACGGAGGCACGAAGGGAACCGGGACCGGTCCAAACCTTCGTGCCTTCGTGCGTGTATGCCTTGGTACCGGCTTAGTCTACTGAGCGACCGCGACTTCGCGGACGTGGATCTTCTGGCCTTGGAACTCGACCTGGCCGTCGATGAGGGCGAAGATCGTGTCGTCCTTGCCGATGCCGGCGTTAAAACCGGGGCGGAACTTGGTGCCGCGCTGGCGGAGGATGATGGAGCCGGCCGTCACGACCTGGCCGCCGTACGCCTTCACACCGAGGTATTGCGGGTTGCTGTCGCGGCCGTTCTTGGAGCTGCCGCCGCCTTTCTTATGAGCCATAACGTCACCTTATCTAACGTGGACTTCGGTCTTCGATCAATCGAGCCGGGCAATGTACGAATTTAGGGCCCCGGCGTCAAGCCGCCACAGGCCCGTCACGCAGTGCGGTTGTAGATCCAGCCGAACTTGAACCGCGGCTGCACCGCCAGGTGCTCGGAGACCTCATCGGCCATTCCGGCGTAACGCTCGGCCTGACGGCACAGATACTCCTGCGCCTTGGCCGCTTGCCCGCTGACGACTCGGCCGGCGATGTTCCAGGTCGTGACCAGGTGGGCAAGGATCGCGGAATAGTCGTGGACCGTGTAGACCCCCAGCCGCTGCGCCACGATGGCAAAATGGTCGAAGAGGTCGGCGTCGTGCCCGTCATACATCAGCCGGCCGGGCATTGCGATGATGCCGCGGATCATGCGGCGGAACGCGAGGATGCCTCCTTCGGGGTCGACGTCCATGACGTGGCCGGTCATGCGGGTGTAAAACGCCTCGTGGCGGCTCTCGTCGCCGGCAATTTTCTGGCAAATCCGGGCGAGACTCGCGTCGCCCGCTCCCCCCGCGAGCCGGCCGACGTTGCCGTGCGAAACCTTCGTCGCGCGTTCCTGGAAGGAGGTGTAAATCAGGCCGTTGTACGGGTCGGGGTACGAGCGGGGATTAAAGCCGTTGGCGATCAGGTGTTGCACGGTCACCTCGATCGCCCGCATGTCCACCCGCCCGGTCAACCGGAGGAAGGCGTTCAGCAGATCGCCGTGACGGTTTTCCTCGGCGACCCAGCCGCGCAGCCACTTCGCCCAGGGCAGCGGGCTGTCGCCCTCGAAATCCTGGACGATGTGGTTGAGCTGGACCGCATAGCTCGGCAACGCCTCCTCGGTGACCATGTCGCCGACGAGCACGACGAGGATCTCGTCGGTCAGCGAGCTTGCCTGGTCGCGGAGCAGTTGAATCTGCTCCCGCCAGTCGTCGCGGGTCAGGTCGGGGAGAAAGTCGGTCGGCTGCCAGATGCGATCGATCTGGCCGAGCAGAGTTAGATTCTCCGCCACCCGCTCCTGGAGCGAACGCAGAACCTCAAGGTGTCGCGCTTGCATGTCAAGTTTGTCGTGCATCGGTATTGCCGCCAAAGGGTGGGGTGCGTGTCTCGTCGCCGTCGAAGCGCGCCGGGATGGTCAGAACTGTCAGGCGGCTAACGACCGCCCGATGCCCGCTATTCTAGCACGCGTCCGGCCGGGTCACGGAAATTCTCCGAAAGCAATCCGGCCGGATCAACCGGGGCGACGGGCGTGGTTTCTTGCCTTCGTTTGTTGCGAAGGCGCGGCTTTCGAGTTTCCCGTGCGCGCAAAAGAAAACCCTACCCGTGGGTGAGGTAGGGCCTTCTTCTCTCATCGTATCGGCAAATTCGGATCGACCGAGAACCGCGTTATCAGCGGTAGAACTCGATGATCAGATTCATGTTGACTTCAAAAGGCACGTCGTCCGGCGTCGGCTTGGCGTTGATCTTCGCCGTCAGTTGCGCAGGGTTCCACTCGATCCAGGCAGGCACATTGTGGCCAGCCGACTGCTCCATGTTGCTGCGGACGAGCGGGTGGCTCTTTTCCTTGAAAGTGATCGTCATGCCCGGCTCGACAATGAACGAGCTGATGTCGGTCTTGCGGCCGTTCACGATGACGTGACCGTGGCTGACCATCTGACGCGCCGCCCAGATCGTCTTGGCGACGCCCATACGACGGATCACATTGTCCAGACGAAGCTCCAGGAGCTGCAACAGGGTATTTCCCGTATTGCCCTTGGACGTCTGGGCGATGCCGAGGAAGCGACGGAACTGCTTCTCCAGCACGCCGTAGTGGAACTTGAGCTTCTGCTTTTCGGTAAGACGAACGCCGTACTCGGTATTGCGACGGCCGCGATAGCCGTGCATGCCGGGGAGGCTGAGTTCATTGCCGGTGTGCTTCGGCGTATCCGCGATCGGTACGCCAACGCGACGGGACTGACGAACCTTCGGGCCTGTATAACGGGCCATGGTGAGCTTCTCCTCAAGACAAGGCACGCCGGTCGTGATGATCCGGCATCCGTTTCGCCCGGGGCATGGTCTTGAGGCATGCCAGGGAGCGGTTTGCGATGTCGGTGAAACAGCTTCGCCGATCGATCGCGAGTCGAGCAACTTAGCTGGCTTAACAGCCGAACGCAAGTCCATGCAACGTCAGCGACATGCGCCGGAGCGATTCCACTTAGAGCAGAGTTCAGAACCGCAGATTACGCAGATTATGCAGATTTCCAATGCGATTCATCTGCGTAAACTGCGGTTCTCTCTCTCCAGTTCTAAAATAGCCTGTTAGGAAACCCGCGACGGCGCAAATACTTATGACGCCAACATGCGTGCGCTTGGCGATGGGGCGGCGGGTTCGGGGGCAGCAAGTAGCGCACGGTATTGGTCGTCGACGGGCTTGGTCTGGTCCGCAAGAATGACCTGCCCAAACTGCTCGCACGACCGTTCTGCCGGCTCGACGACGCGACCTACGACGTGCTGGCGCGAAAGTCCGCTCATCGTGCCGACCGCGTATTCGATCGTGAAAACATAGACGTACGCCCCCCCACCTCCGTCGCGATCGCAATGGCCGTACATGAGATCGCGCACCCGGACGTCGGCGGCGGCACCAATCGGGAGCGTCAGCGCCAGCCGCGGGGCGATGCGGAAACGATCGATCGGGCAGTACCGCATGTGCAGTTCCGCCGCGACGTGCCGCAGGTGTCGGCTGCGCCGGCGCGTGACGCCGCGATCGACGACGTACATCAGGATCAGCAACAGCGACACCGGCGCGAGGATGTGCCCAGGCGTAAGCCTGGGTAGACGCGACCGTCCCCG
>JBBRFH010000262.1:0-4530 GCA_038224615.1 Tepidisphaerales bacterium | reverse complement strand
ACGGAACTCTTCTTGATCCTGCACACACGCATGACGCATCTCCTTTGAGACCCAGCCGCGGATCGGTACCGGGTTCGACCGGGTCGCCGTCCGACGCTCGACTTGACGTGGGGGAGGATGACGGCGACGTGTGCGCGCTGGTGCTTAAGTTGGGGGCGATTTCGGTTTGATCTGTGAGGATGCTACGGACGCAAGACCGCGCCGCGGCGGCGGCACGTCACGACGAGCGTGGAGGGGGCTACTTCAAGAGTGGCAGGCCCTCGCACAGGCCATGGAGCGCCGATTGCGCATCGTCCGCGGCCCCGATCCACTCGATACCGGGCGTCACGCCTGCGGTCGAGTTGCGCAGGCCCGTCGGACTGATGCTAGATCAGATCGGCGAGGGGCGGATGGAGAGGCGCGCATACTGGGTCTATCGGCAACATTGCCCGCAGCGGTTACGGTGAATGAGTGGCTGGCAAATTCGCTGGCCGTGAAGTCGGCGTCGCGCCATTCGCTGCCTTCGGCGTGCCAATAACAGCGCCGATCGATACGGTGACGCAGACAAGCGATAATAGAACGAGTGCAAACACGAAAAACCGCTTCAAATGCTGAATGGCCGTTTTCAAACATGCCATCTTCTCGTCGACGATCTCGCTCATTCGTACAACCTGCCGACGGTAGTCCACCAGTGCGTCGCGACGAGTTGCCTCTGAAACGAAATGTTGGGCGCGCGATACGAAACTGTCGTCGGGGCTAGCCAGATCGCATTTCATGCTGATGGGAAAAATCACGCTTGGCTTGGCGCTGCCCGTTTTCCTCGGGGAGATGACATCGAACGCGGCGACGATCGCTCGCACCGCCTGATAGAGCATCGCAAGGCTCGACAGAAACACTGAAACTACAAATAGACATAGCCACCAGTGGTAGTCCGACTTGAACGCCGCCTCCCATCGACCCCAATCTTTGAACAGGCCAAACAACGCGGACAATGCTGCGATGACAATCGGAATGACCCCGATCACCGCCGACGCCTTTGTGTCAAGAAAGCGCACTACCGCCTGACTGTTGTTGTACCCCGCCGCAAAGTGATCGATGCGTTCTTTGAACTCTAGCGGCTTCTCCTCGCCCGGAAGAGCAATCGCTGCGCTACTTTGGTCGTTTGTTCCGCTCATACTGCTTCGCTCCCTTGTCGTAATGGGCCCACGCGTCCCACTCTTTCGGCCAAGCCTTGAGCCCAACCAAATTGCCGTAATGGTGGCGACTCGCCAGCGACTTCACGTTGTGGAGCAACCAGCCTGTCGCAACATCAACAAGGTCGCGCGGTTGTCTGCCATCGCCGTTCAAAACGTCGCGCCACTCGTTCTCAAGCACCCAGCACATGCCGCCTTCACGGTCATTGTGCCAATCGGGTTCGCTGCGCATCCACGGTTCCCGACACCATACACGCGGCGGATTCTGGAGACTCCAGTGCATGTTCTTGCTGACCTGAATCTCGATCTTCGCCAGAACCGCGCCAGCGTCGAGCGTGCCGCGCACGAGGAAATGTGATCGGCCAAGCGAATCAACGACACCGTGACGCAACCGAGCTTTCAGCGTATGAGCATACACGAAGGATGACCAATTCATTGATAGTGTGGCTTGGTCGGAATGATCCGGGGTTGCTCGCGCGGGAAACTGATCGTCGTGAAGCTCACCGCCGACGCCTGCTGAGCACGAACGCGCAGCAGCGACTCGGCCTTCGCGATATAGTAGATCGTCGATTGCTGACCGCGCACATTAACCGCAGGCTCGAACACTTTTTTGTACGACTCGTCGAGCCGTTCCCAGTCGGGTTTATACACCACGATCATGCCCGCTTTCGGGTTGATGTCGCCGAATGCCTGCGCACTGCGTCCGAAACCTTCCCCTGCACCGGCAAGGAAACGTCGTTGTCCGACTTCGACCCCCGCAAGGAAGACGTTGCCCGCAGCGTTGCCATGCACGTCTCCACCTGCCACGCCGTGCGCCCATCCGCCAAAGCCACACTCGGTCGCGGCTTCGGCCATGTCCTTCTCAAAGTCCAGCGACAATTCGACAAGCCGCTTCGGGATCGCAGCATCGTAGCCGGCCTTATCTGGGAATACGGCGGCGGCTGTGAAGTTATCTCCAGCCCACGGCAGCTGCGCCAGGGTTTCTTGATGGCGCTGTGCGAACTGAGCTGCCGCATCCATGATGCAATAGAACTGCTCTGCCAACTCTTGCAACTTCTCGTCCTTATCGAGACAGTCTTGAACTCGCGCGGTGAAGCCATCGAGGTCAGTCCGCATTACCCACCCGAACGACGTGTGCGGATTCTCGGGCGACGGTGACGACGGAGTTCCAGCCGGTCCCAACGGCAAGGCGCGCGCCGTTACCTGCTTCCAGCCCGTCGAGGCTTGGATGAAATCAATCTTTGGTTCGGCCCGCTTCACCGTCTCCGCGATTCCTTTGACCGCCTCGTCCAATCGGACCGGAACGCGGTCAAGGCTTTCATGAATCCAACGCCCATTCAGCGGATTGCGAACACCAACACAGAATCGCTTGAGATCGCGATCTGCTTCCGCCTTTTCGAGTTGCGCGTAGAGATGCTTGGCTGGGCGATTGGCGGCTTGTCCGAGCGAAACCCACGAGTCATCACCATGGACCCCACGCCCCGCGACCACCAGCGTCTTGTCGGTATCAACGGTCATCCGCCATCCATCGACGCGCGACAGTTGCCCGCCGTAGATGAGCCGGTAAATGCCGTGCAACTCGCCAACAAATGCGTTGGCGCTGTCCATCTCCGTGCGTTCCGTAATCCCGCCACCCCCGCGGCAAGCCAACATGAAGCAGTGAACCTTGAACTTCGAGCAGCACACCACCGTACCGCTCGGCAACGAACTGAGCCGCCATTCGTCATTTCCTGCATCCGAACAACTCCCTGCCAAGTCGGCAGGCGAACACGTAATCGGCAGGGGGCCTATTTACAGAACTTGCCGCGAATCCCATACTTCGTATGGATCGATCCAGACACTTCTCCGCTTCTCGCTCTGGACCACGCGGTCTGCGTAACACCATCGAATAGACGCGCTGCTTGCCTCGCCCTCATAGCGGATATGAACACTTTTGGCGTCCGTTCATTGACTCTGGGTTGCCCCCGAGCCACTACGCGGGGCGGTGCTCGACGACATCGCCGACCAGGAATGCGGTCGATGTCCGACCGCGGCGCGGCAAACTGCGCTCGATGGAGGCCGCGTACCAGAAAGCCCATGAGGATGTACGGCTGGCCACCCGGTCATGTCATGTCAGCCCTGTTGAAGGCCTGCCATCGCTGCATGAATTGTAGATCCAAAGCGATGTCAGTTGAGCGCAGGCGGATAATTTCGCAGGGCGTCGAGTACCGGCCGCGCGTGCTCCGCGGCGGCGTCCCACTCGATACCGGACGTCAACAGCGCCAATGCCAGCAGCGAAGCGGCAGAGGCCGCGACGTACGTCGCCAGCGCCGACCGCAACACGCGGCGGGCCACGCGGGATTCGGCCCGGTCGACCAGGCCGTGTCGCAGCAGTTCGCGGATCGCCAGCCGGCTGGCGTCGGCCTCGCAGGCGAGTTGCAGCAGCAGGAACAGCAGGTACGCGCCGAAGCACGCCAGCGCCGCAAGCAGCCACCGCTGATCTTCGAGCACCGAGCCGAGCAGCCACGCCCAGAAGCAGAGCCCCAACCCGAGCAAGCCGAACGGCGACCACAACCGCATCGGCCACCACGTCGAGAACAAACGGTTCGCCTGGAGCGCATGTCCTGCTTCATGAGCGGCGACGCCCAGCGCGCCCAGACTCGTGCCGTGGAAGACCCGCTCGCTCAGGACAACAATGTCCTCAGCGGGCCGATAGTGGTCGGACAGCCAACCGCAGGTCACGCCGAGTTGCGTGCGCAGACCGTTCCGTCGAAGGATCGTTTCGGCCACTTCGCCGCCGGTGAGCGCTTGGTGCGAGTGGCGATGGCGGTGCAGCCACAGAACCACGGCCAGCGCGGTGCATGCGGCCAGCGCCGCGAGTCGCCTGGGAAAACCAACGACGACAAAGCGGAGTAAGGCAATCAGTTGGACGCACAGCCAGAACACTATCAACCTTCCGTAACGGACGACTGATTTTATCAGAAACGGTGCGAAAATCCGAGCCTTTTCGTTGGCCGTCGAGGGCGCTGGTCACGGGCGCTCCGGGATCGTGGCGCGGTGATCGAGCAGATCGATCTGGTACGCAGTGCCGTCACAACCGGCGACGCGGCCGACGGATTCGACCCTTCGTCCTTCGGGCGTGCGGCGGATGAAGACGATGGTGTTGACCGCGCGGGCGATGGCCCGCCGCGGCACGCGCTGGGCGACTTCGCCGATCAGGTCTTCCAGTCGCGCCAGCGCGTCCTCCGGACCGTTGGCGTGAATCGTGGCCAGCCCGCCCGGGTGGCCGGTGTTCCATGCCTTGAGCAGGCTCAGCGCCTCGCCCCCGCGGACCTCGCCGACGACGATGCGGTCGGGCCGCAATCGCAGCGCGTGACGG
>JBBRFH010000261.1:0-4547 GCA_038224615.1 Tepidisphaerales bacterium | reverse complement strand
GGCGAGATCGCCGTTGCACTCGACAACGCGGGAAGGGTGACGCACCTTCGCTGGCCCGGCACGGGGGCAATGAGTTCTATGAGCCCCGCCGGTTCGACCCATTGCGCGCGTTGGTGTTGTCGCACCCAGTGACCGGAGGTGGGAGCGTTACCCATTGACCGCGCGCCCCTTGGGTCGAGCTCGATGCCTAAGTAACGACGGCATCGGGAGTTACGAAATGCGGATTCCCAGTTTTGTGATCGATCATTCGTAGCATCCTGGTGTCCACTAGGTTGTAGCCAGCAATCGATAAAGATTCTTTGTGCCCAAGTTCGAGCTGATTGAATCTAGGTCGCCTGCACCACCCGAATGTTTTCAGTGGTGATCGGCTGATAGCTAAAAAAAGGTGGGCGGGGTTCTAACGCGGGAGGCGGCGAACGCGCGCCACCCGCGTGAGCCGCCCTGGCGGGGGCGGCGGGGCGGCTCATCGCTTGTGAGCCAGCGACTTGCGTCGGGTGCGTCCGTCAACTCGCTTCAGGTTTCGAGTCTTATACGAGTGGTCGAGCGCCAGCGTGGCGGTGTTGCGGTCCACGTTGAGCTTCTCGGCGATCTCGCGGAGCAGCAGGCCGCTCTGCTCCATCGCGTACGCCGCATCGGCGAGATTGCGATAGTTGCGAGGACGGGCAACGTTGGCCAACGTCTGCCCCCGACTACGGAGATCGGGAAGATCGAACCCGCGCGATTCATACCACTGCCGCAGTTTGCGGGCGGCCTGATTGGGATGGATGCACAGTGACACCGCCATTTCTCGGATGGTCCATCCCGGGTTCTGATCAAACGCGGCCTTGATACGGTCGACTAGCGGGTCGATTGGTACCCGCGGACGGAAGCTGATCGTTCTGGATGGGGCGGCCGTTGTCGACAACGCGACCGGCCGCTTATCCATAAGCAGACTGAGGTCGGGCGTGTACGTGCCGCTTAGCCAGCCCACCTTGTGTCGTCGCTCGCCTTCCTGGTGTAGCACGATGTTGCCGCCGGTGACTGCCTCGAGCACGCGACGGAGTTGACGGAGCTGGTCAGGATCTTGGCTGTCTCCAGCGTCGGACAGTACACCGCGCAGATTACTTGCAGCGGAAGTCGCGCGGGGCCTGCTTGCGTCCTCGGACCCGTGCCTTGGTTGTCGAAACTCGCTCGTATTTCCTTCAATACTGCTTCGTTTTGACGCCACGGCACCGGCCCGATGCCGCGGCGCATGCCCGCGCGGGACTTCCGCCACGGGCTGCTAAAGGCACTCAGGCCCTTCTCAACTGTCTCGGCGTCTGCCTCCGGGTTTGCGCTGTCAGAAATCCGGTTTCGGCGCGGGTTTGATGACGCAAACGTAATGTATTGGCCGAGCGCCGACCGGATTTGCTCTCGCCTTCCCTCGATCAGTTGGGGCGGCCGGAGATTGTAGATGGAGCGTTTGCCCGGAGTCGTGCGCGGTGGATGGCGGGGGTTTCGCCGGTGGCTTGCCGAAATGCGGCAACAAAGTTCTGGACGTGGTGGTATCCGGATTTTTCGGAGATCGCCTTGAGGGTTTGGTCGGGGTCGCGTAGCAACTCGCGGGCGCGCTCCATGCGGATCATTTTGATGGCGTCGTACGGGGTGTGGGCGAACCGCCGGCTGAACTGACCTTCGAGCCAGCGCCGGCTGACGGCGACATGGCGAAGCACGTCATCGACGCTGCATGGATCGCACGCGTGTTCACGGATGTACCGTAATGCCTCGGCGAGGCGCGGCTCTTTGACGGCAAAGATGTTCGTTGTCTGGCGCGTCACAACGCCGATTGGCTCGATCAACTCCGGCTCGGGCGCCACGGATTCGCCCCTCAGAAGGGCGTGAAGTGTCGCGGCGGCGCGGCGGCCGATCTCCTGGTACGGGATCTGTACGCTCGACAGGGGGGGACGACTGATCTCGCTCTGCAGTTCGTCGTCGTCCACGCCCAGGATCGCAACCTGCTCCGGTACCGCCAGCCCGGCGCTGGTGATCAGCTCGGCCAACTCGCGCGCCAGCGTGTCGTGCGAAACCAGCATCGCCAGGGGCTTGGGCGCGTCCAACAGCACTTGGACGCCCGCGTCCGTAAGCCCCGTCGGCAGCCCCATGAACTCGCGGCCTGGCCCCGAGTAGCCTGCATCAATCAACGCCCGTGCAAAACCCGCGTAACGCAACTCCGCGGCGAGGCTGGTGTCCTTGCCGCAGTAATAGAAAAACCGCTCGAAGCCTTTTTGCAGCAGATACTTGGCTGCCATTTCCCCCACGGCAAGATCGTTTACCCGAACCGTTTTGACGCCCATCGGCTCGTGGTGCGCCATACAGCTCACGATCGGCCGACCACGCTTGAGGATCTCGAACAACAGCGGGGTGCGCGACGACGCGTAGATGGTGGCCTCATCCCTGAGCCACTCAGGGCCTTTGTCGGCAATGGGGTCCATCTCGACGCGGAGGTACCAGTTCGTGTTGTTCCGCGCGTATCGCATGACGCCCCGGAGCAGGTTACGCCCCGCCTCGCAGATTCCATCGATCACCACACGCACCACCACCCGGTGCGAAGTGTCCACTGATAAGACTGGCGAGGTGATCTCGGTCATGCGTATATGCAGCATACATTAGCGCAATTCGGTCTGCCAGATTCAAATTCCATGATTCATACTGCGCACAGCAGAAAGGTGCGCTGCGGCATGTATCGGTATCGACCAATTCTTGATTCGCTGGTTCGCGAAGTGGACGCCGACCTGATTCACCAGGTGATGGACCGCGCTGATCCGGCGTACGGGGGCTTTGTCTCCGCGGGCTATGGCATGGCGGTGGCGGATCATACCTCTGGTGGGTTGTCCGTCGCTCGAGCTGCGTGCGCGCTGCTGGCCGAACAATCGCCGATGAAGGGTGATCCGGAACTGCTCACGCGCGTCATCGCCGGACTGCGGTTCGTGCGTCGGTGGCAGCGTCCGACCGGCTTGATCGATCTCCCCAGGGTCGATTTCGACTCGCCGCCGGATACCGCATTCGTCGTGCAACTTCTGTGTCCGGTCCTGATGCTGGCGCGCCGCCTTGCTGCGGACGGCGACAGCGCCGCGCGAACGTTGGTCGACGAGTTGGTCGAGACCCTGCATCCGATGGCAAGCGGTATCGTCGGCAGAGGGTTTCGCACGCCCAACCATCGATGGGTGGTTTGCAGCGCGCTGGCGCAGGCGAAGGCGGCGCTCGACGGCTTCGAAGCCGACGACTACATCCGCTCCATCCTCGCCGAGACGATCGACATCAACCCGGACGGCGAGTTCAGCGAGCGGTCGACCGGCGTCTACAACGCCGTGTGCGACCGATCCCTCCGATACATCGCCGACCTGCTGCCCCGGCAAAATCTGCTCGACCACGTCCGCGCCAATCTGTCGTTCATGGAACTGGTGATGGAACCGGACGGCACGGTGCTGACCTGCATATCACGCAGGCAGGATCAAGGCCGAACCTATTCGCCCATCAGCATGGCCGATTCGTTCTTCGACATGGCGATTCGGGACGACAACATGTCATGGCTGGCAATAGCCGACCGGCTTGCCGATATCGCGATCCGCAATGCCAATGCAGCGGTCCAGCGCGATCACTCCGTCTTTTGGCTGCTTCAACCCTTCCTCCGCATGCCCGACTGGATCCACCGCCGGCCGGTTTCCGGCTCGTGTCATACCGAGCCTCGGCAGGCCCTGCTGCGACATTCAAAAATGTGGATCAGCAGTTGCAAAGATCACCGGGCGATCGCCATGGGTGGAAATGCCACCGCGTTTTCGCTTCGGAATGGCGACGCCGTCTTGCAGGCGTTGCGAGTCAGTGGAACGTATTTTCATGCCGCCCACTTCTCCGCCGACTCCATCCTGCCGATCGAATCCTCCGTTGACGGGGACGGCGTAAATGGCGTCATCCTCAAACACGACGGCTCGTTGCGTCACAGTGCTGCCTGGGATTTGCCGCTGAATCGGCCGGTGGTTTTTGACAACCCCCACAAGGGCTATTACGAACTCGCCGACGCCGGCACGCGTGAGCGATGGAAACTGCCCCCGCTGGACATCGAGCTGAAAGTCCAACAGGTCGATTCCGGGTACGACCTGCTCCTCAGCACGGACGGCGGGCTGGATCGAATCCCATTCGTCGTCGAGCTGTTTTTCCCCTCAGGTGGACGGCTGCAAACCCGCGATCTGGATTGCTGCCCGGCCGAGGGAAGCGAGCTGTTTCTTCGGCACGGTGTCGCCACGTATCGGATGGGGCGACACGCAATCTCGGTCGGCCCGGGCAGGGAGGCGCACCGCGTCCCCCACACCCATGCCGCCGGGAAAGTTGCCGGCTGCTTCCGAGTGGTCATCAACCTGCTGACGCCACTGAATAATCGCATCGAAATACGTTACGGACTCTGGAGCGAAGCGACCCGAGCCATCCACGCCGCCCCAAAATCCGCACCGGTCGAAACACGCGTCAAGGAGATTCCATCGTTGTTGCGCGTTTGAAGCATTGTTCTGCGCAAAAATGACTATTTTGCGCAAAAA
>JBBRFH010000260.1:0-4572 GCA_038224615.1 Tepidisphaerales bacterium | reverse complement strand
TACCCGCCTTGGCCGGCGAGTTTCACGGACAGGTCGTTGCGACTGATGCGGGCGCCGATGTTGATCGCCTGCGAGACAAACTGCGTCTGCTTGCCGATCCGCACCTGCATGTTGGCGATGTGATACGCGTCGGTCGATTCCTGCTGGAGCTTGCAATGGTCGATCCGTGCCCCGTCGGCGACGATGAACTCGCTGACGGCGTTGCACAGGTAATGCGAGCCGCTGCCGACGTAGCTCTCGACGAAGGTGGCTTCGGAGTTCTCATCGGCGACGACGAGCACGCGCGGGTGCGACGCGATCGGCTTGGAATCGCCGATCGAGATGAAGAGCAAATGGATCGGCCGCTCGATCGTGGCGCTGCGCTTGACGTGCAGGAAGATGCCGTCGCGCAACTGGCTCGAATTGAGCGCGGCGAACGGATGTGTTTCGACCGCGGCGATGCTGCCGAGGTACTGCTTGACGAGATCGCCGTGCCCGCGTGAATCGGCTTCGAGCAAGGTCGACACTGTAAGACCACGCGGCAACTCGTCGATCCGCGACAGTTCCGGCGAATAGAAGCCGTTGACGAAAACGATCTCGACGCCCGCCTCGTCACCGAACGTGTAGTGATTGAACAGCTCGCTGCCGTCGGCCTGCTCGGCGGCGGCGAACGCGGTACGGGTGATCGGCTGGATCTGCGTGAACCGCCAGCTCTCTTCCTTTCCCTTCGGCAATCCAACGCGCTCGAACACGGCCGCAGATTGCGTGCGGAGATCGGCGAGCCAGGCGGGAGCGTCGTTCATGGAATCGTTCTGCGTGAGATTGTCGGCGAGCTGCGTCATGGAAATGTGATCCGGTTCAAACTGCTCTCAAACGCCCACTGCCATTTCCTTTTCGACCCAGTCGTAGCCCTTCTCCTCCAGTTCGATCGCCAGGTTTTTATCTCCCGTCTTGACGATTCGTCCGTCGATCATCACGTGAACGATGTCCGGAACGATATAGTTCAGCAGCCGCTGATAGTGGGTGACAACGAGCCACGAGCGTTCCGAATCCTGCTCATGCAGCTTGTTGATGCCCTCGGCGACGATCTTCAGCGCGTCGATGTCCAAGCCTGAGTCGGTCTCATCGAGCAGGCCGAGCAGCGGATTGACGACCGCAAGCTGGAAGACCTCGTTGCGCTTCTTCTCGCCGCCGGAGAAACCTTCATTAACGGCGCGATTCATGAACGATTCCTGGATGCCGAGCATGCGCTGCTTTTCCTTCACCATCTTGATGAAGGCAACCGCGTCGAGTTCGGGCTGGCCGCGATGGGTGCGAATCGCGTTGACGGCGGCCTTGAGGAAGTAGCTGGTGCTGACGCCGGGGATTTCGACCGGGTATTGAAACGCCAGGAAAACGCCTTCCCGAGCCCGCTCTTCAGCCGACATTTCGAGAATGGAATGGCCGTTGAAGAGGATGTCCCCGTCCAGCACTTCGTAGGTTTCGCGGCCGGCGATCACCTGGCACAAGGTGCTCTTGCCCGAGCCGTTCTTGCCCATAATCGCGTGGATCTCGCCCTTCTCCATCGTCAGGTTGACGCCCTTGAGAATGACCTTGTCGCTGCTGCCGGCGACCTTGGCGTGGAGATTCTTGATTTCGAGAACGGCCATCGTGCCCAGATTCCTTCGATTGATGACAAGACCCTGGCTGCTCGCTAGTTACGGTCGATGCGACGCCGGGACCGAACGCCTGCCATACCGGCAGGACCCGGGAGTATAGCCCATAACGGGGCGCGCTTCCAATTCGTTGATATTTCGTCTCAACGACGCCAAAGCCACCGCCGCACGCAAAGCGACAGCACTTACCCGACCGAGCCTTCGAGACTCACGCCGAGCAGTTTTTGGGCTTCGACGGCGAATTCCATCGGCAGTTCGCGGAAGACTTCCTTGCAGAAGCCGCTGACGATCATGTTGATGGCGTCTTCGAGGGCGATGCCGCGGGTCTTGCAGTAGAAGAGCTGGTCTTCGCCGATCTTCGAGGTCGAGGCTTCGTGCTCGCATTTGGCGGTCTGGTTGCGGATCTCGATGTAAGGCTCGGTATGAGCGCCGCACTGGTCGCCGATAAGGAGCGAATCGCACTGGGTGTAGTTGCGGGCGTTGGTCGCGCCGGGCAGCACTTTCACTAGGCCGCGATACGTGTTCTGGCCGTGGCCGGCGCTGATGCCCTTGCTGACGATCGTGGACCGGGTGTTCTTCCCGATGTGGATCATCTTCGTGCCGGTGTCGGCCTGCTGACGCTTGTTGGTGAGTGCGACTGAGTAGAACTCGCCGACACTGTTATCGCCTTGCAGGATGCAACTCGGATACTTCCAGGTGATCGCAGAACCCGTCTCGACCTGCGTCCATGTGATCTTGCTGTTGGTAAACGCCTTGCCCCGCTTGGTGACAAAGTTGTAGATGCCGCCCTTGCCCTCGGCATCGCCGGGATACCAGTTCTGGACGGTGCTGTATTTGATGGTCGCCCCATCGAGCGCGATCAGCTCAACGACTGCAGCGTGCAGTTGATTCTCATCGCGCTGCGGGGCGGTGCAGCCTTCGAGGTAACTAACCTGCGACCCTTCGTCGGCAATAATCAGCGTCCGCTCGAACTGCCCCGTGTTGGCGGCATTAATGCGGAAGTAGGTGCTCAGCTCCATTGGGCACTTCACACCCTTGGGGATGTAGACGAATGACCCATCGGTGAAGACAGCGCTGTTGAGCGTTGCGTAGAAGTTATCGGAGTAGGGGACGACGGTCGCGAGGTATTTTTTGACCAGTTCCGGATGCTTCTGAACGGCCTCTCCGAAGCTGCAGAAGATGATGCCGAGTTCGGCGAGCTTCTTGGTGAACGTCGTCGTCACCGAAACGCTGTCGAAGACCGCATCGACGGCGACTTTCGGCATCGCATCGTCATCCTCCTGCACGCCGGCGAGTTTCTTGCGCTCTTTGACGGGAACGCCGAGCTTTTCGTAGATCGCAAGCAGTTCCGGGTCGACTTCATCGAGCGACTTCAGCTTTTTCTTGGGGGCCGAGAAATAGCTGGTGGCCTGGTAGTCGATCTTGTTGTAGTGGAGCTTTCCCCAGTGATGGGGCTCGACCATTGTGAGCCAATGGCGGTACGCCTTGAGGCGCCAATCGAGCATCCATTCGGGCTCGTTCTTCTTGGCGGAGATGAAGCGGACGGTACCCTCATTGAGTCCAATAGGG
Organism: Tepidisphaerales bacterium; assembly: GCA_038224615.1. Lineage (GTDB taxonomy): Bacteria > Planctomycetota > Phycisphaerae > Tepidisphaerales > Tepidisphaeraceae > JBBRFH01. Next base: position 1,369 of record JBBRFH010000260.1, on the reverse strand, counting down.
GCCGACTCCGATTCGATATCGGAGACGAAGCCCCACTTGTACTCCTGATTGGCAAGCGTCTCGATTTCGCGTTCGGCGGTAGGCATAGGGAGGCTCAGTTGAGAGTGTAAAGTCGATAGCCGATCGCCAATAGACCATACGCTCTTTGGCTATCGACTATCGACGAAGAGAAGAGTTTAGAACCGCAGATTACGCAGATTACGCAGATGAATCGCATTGGAAATCTGCGTCATCTGCGTAATCTGCGGTTCTCTCTCTTCGGTCCTGAAATAGCTTTTAAGCGCTATCGACTCTGACAGGCCCCTCAGGCCTGGAAGCTCGACCCGCAGCCGCAGGTACTGGTGGCGTTGGGATTCTTGAAGACGAAGCCCCGGCCCATGACCTCGTCCTTGAAGTCGATTTCGACGCCGGACAGGTAAAGAAACGACTTCATATCACACAGGATCTTCACGCCGTTGCACTCGATTTCCTCGTCCGTTTCGCCTTTGGGCTCTTCGGTGAGGTCGAGCATGTAGGTGAATCCCGAGCAACCCCCACCCTTGACGCCAACACGAAGCCGGGTGGCTTCTGTGGCGAGGCCTTGGTCGGTGATGATGCTCTTGATTTCCTTGGCGGCAGTCTCAGACAACGTGATCATTGTAATGCAGCTCCTGATTCAGTAACGAGTTACGACATCAATGGCGATTCGTGCTTCGGCCGGACAATCCATGATAGGTCGCAGGAGGCGGGAGTTCAAGGTAAATGAGACTCTGTCTCGCACTAGACGATGGACGTGGCGCGCTCGGCAACCCGCACCAGCGGGCCGACGTAGCGTTGCCCGAAGAGCTGGACGTGATTCAGGAGCGGATAGAGCTGATAGATGGGCTTGCGGACGGTGTGGTAGTCGGTGTGCAGACGAAAGCGTTCCTGATAGCGCTTTTTGAAAGAGCTGGTTGCTGTCTCGAACAGGTCGATGTAGGCCAGTTCGCTCTCGGCGTGGCCGAAGCGGAGGTTGGGGTCGATGATGGCGGCGATCCGCCACCGCCCTTCCTCCTGTCGGCACAGGACATTGGCCGCCCATAGGTCACCGTGGCACAGACGCGGCTCGTCGTCGTGGGCAAGGTAGCGATCCAGCCGTTCGTGCAACTTGTCGAGCTTCCGGCGCGTTTTGACCGGGATCTCCTTGACGTCCATTGCCGCTTTCATCGCGTTGCTGTGCAGTGAGCGGTAGAACCCCGCCCAATCGCTGGTGCGATGATTGTCGCTGCCGTCGACTTTCCCGTATTCGGCGCGGACGTGGCCGTGCGTTTTCGCAACCAGGTCGGCCAGTTGCTCCTGCAGCGAATCAAATTCCTCCGGATTCAGGCGTTTTTTAGCCTCGGCGAGCGTG
>JBBRFH010000259.1:0-4606 GCA_038224615.1 Tepidisphaerales bacterium | reverse complement strand
GATGCAGAGCGTGCGGCGGGTGGCGCTGGCGGTGGACCGGGAAGTTTGAGATTGTCGGCCGTTGGGCGGCGCGATACGATACACATACGAGGTGTATCCATGGGCCGGACCAATATCGTGCTCGATGACAAGCTGATGAAGAAGGCAATGAAGCTTTCTGACGCCAAGACCAAGCGAGAGCTGATCGACCAGGCGCTGCGCGAGTATGTGCGGCAGCGTGAGCAGCGGGCGTTGCTCGAGCTATACGGATCCGGCATGATCGATCCCGACTACGATTACAAAGCGGCGCGGGCCGGGCGGGAAATGTGATCCTCGTCGATACGTCGGTCTGGATCAGCTTCTTCAGCAGGCAGCCCGGTCCCCGGGCCGCGCGGCTGCGCGACCGAATCGAACGCGGCGTGGTCGTCTGCACCGCTCCGCCCATCCTCCAGGAGGTGCTGCAGGGGACCACCTCCGAGGAGCATTTTGAGGCGATGCGGCGCCGGCTCCGGGCGATTCACGTACTGCATCCTCGAAACGAGGACGAAACATTCGTTGCCGCCGCTCGAATCTACGCGCAGTGCCGCTGGAAAGGCATCACCCCGCGCAGCGCCACCGATTGCCTGATTGCCCAGATCGCGATCGAACACGATGTATCGCTTTACTGCGATGACGAGGATTTTCGTCGTATCGCGCAGGTGGTTCCTGCTTTGAGCCTGCTTTGAATGACGCCCCCATGTTGAAGCGGGTCACAGAACTATTGCGATGGATCGTCAACCTCGACGTCGCCGTGCTGGTCGGCGCGTGCGTGGTGGTGGTTTCGTCGTACGTGCTGGTCAAAACGATTGACGAAGTCGTCGAAGGCGAAACCGATTGGTTCGATCATCGCGTGATGGAATGGGCGGCGTCGCTGCACCTGAGGCCGGCCGTGACTGACGCGGTGCGCGACGTGACGGCGCTGGGCGGCGTAACGGTGCTGACGCTGATGACGACCGCGGTCGCGACGTACCTGCTGGTCCGCCGCCGCTGGCAAGCGGCGATGCTGCTGTTGATTAACGCCGTCGGAGCGGTCATCGCGTCGGGCCTGATGAAGCACTACTTCGAGCGCGACCGCCCGCACTTCGCGGAGCACGGAGCGTATACCTATACGTCAAGTTTCCCCAGCGGGCACTCGATGCTGTCGACGACGATGTACCTGACCCTGGCGGTGCTGTTGGCGCGACTGGAAAAATCGCGTTGGCTGCGCGTCTATTTCGTCTGCGCTGCGTTGTTGCTGGCGTTCCTGGTGGGGGTCAGCCGCGTGCTGCTCGGCGTCCACTGGCCCACCGACGTACTGGCCGGCTGGAGCGCGGGGGTGCTGTGGGCGACCATCGGCTGGTTCGTCGTCCGCTACCTGCAACGCCGCGGCGCAGTCGAGCGGTCGGCCGACCCGGGGGACTACCCTGCGACCGATTAGCCTAATATCCGCTCGTTTAGCGTCGCAGCTTGCTGCGGGCTCGTCGCGCGGCAAAAGCTCGCAGCACGCTGCGACGCTAAACGGGAAATGCGCCGCGTGCATGGCATCGCGCCAGCGAGTAGCTTGTTGCGGATGAAAATCGGCACGTACTACTATCCCGAGCAGTGGCCGCGTGAGCAGTGGGAGCGTGATTTCGATCGCATTGCGGCGATGGGGTTGTCGATCGTTCACCTGGGGGAGTTCGCGTGGTACTGGATGGAGCCGTCGCCGGGCGATATCCGGCTTGATTGGCTGCACGCGTGCGTCGAAATGGCGGCCAAGCGGAAGTTGGACGTCATCCTCTGCACGCCCACCGCGGCGCCGCCGGTGTGGTTGAGCGATCAGTACCCTGAAGTGCTTGGCATCACCGAAAACGGCACGCGCGATCGGCATGGCGGGCGGCGCCACTACACGCCGACGTCGCCGCGCCTCCAGGAAGCGACCATGCGCATTGTCGCAGCGCTGGCCCGGCATTTTGGCGACCACCCGTCCGTCGTCGGCTGGCAGATCGACAACGAGTACGGCCACGCCTTCGACCAGTCCGAAAACACGCACAAAGCATTCCGCGGTTGGCTGCAGAAGAAGTACACCACGATCGAGGGGCTCAATGCCGCCTGGGGCAACCAGTTCTGGAACCAATACTACCAGTCGTTCGACCAGGTCCAGATGCCCCCGTCACGCGATCCGAACTATCGCAATCCGCACGAGTGTCTGGACGCATCGCGATTCTGGTCGCGCGCCTGGGCCGACTTCACCAAGCTGCAGACGGACATTCTCAAACCCACAATCGGCAAGCGGTGGATTACCACCAACTTCATGCCGTTCCACCTCGACTGTGATCCCGGCGACATGCGCGAGTCGTTGAGCATGTACACATGGGACAGCTACCCGATCACCGGTTGGGGTTCGAACTACACCGACGAGAGCTTCCGCTTCGGCGACGTGGCGCAGATCGATTGCCTGCACGACCTGATGCGCAGCTACACCGGCCGCTGGGGCCTGATGGAAGTGCAGCCGGGGCAGACGAATTGGTCCGGCGTGCCGTCGCTGCCGTATCCCGGTGTCATCCGGCTCTTCCTGTGGAACGCGATCGCGCACGGCTGTGAGTTCATCACCGTCTACCGCTTCCGCCAGCCGCGCTTCGGCATCGAGATGTGGCATGACGGGCTGGTCACACTCGACGGCGTTACGGCCTCGCCGGGCGGGCAGCAGTTCAAGCAGGTGGCGACCGAAATCAAGCTGCTGGACTTCGAGGCGACCGCGCTCCCGACGACGACGGTGCAGAAGAAAGCCGGCCTCGTCATCGACTTCGACCAGCTTTGGTGGTCGGCCACGCTCCCGCAGGCGAAGAAATGGAACCAGGCCGAACTAATCTGCCAGTGGCACCAGGCGCTGTCGCGCATGGGACTGGCGGTCGAGATGCTGCACCCGAACGAGCCGTGGCCGAAGCACCTGAGCATCATCGTCTCGCCGGGGATGCAGATGGTCGAGCAGGCGTACATCGACAAGCTCACCAAGTACGTCAACGGCGGCGGGCATCTGGTGCTGACGGCGCGCACTGCGCTGCAGGACCGCACCGGCCAGTTCTTTGAAGCGCACAAGGCCTCGCTCATCCGCGAACTCATCGGCGGGGAAGTCGAGGCGTACGACTCGCTGCCGGATCAGACCGACGGCCTGATCGACCTCGACGGCAAGAGCTTCAAGTGGCAGGCGTGGGGTGAACTGCTGTTTGCCGAGGAAGGCACACGCGTCTGGGCGAAGTACACCAACATGTTCTACGCCGGTGCCACCGCCATCACCCATCGCAAGCACAAGAAGGGCAGCGTCACCTACTGCGGCGTTTTCGGCGGGCGCGATCTTGCCGAGGCCGTCATCGAAAAACTGACCACGGTTGCCGGCATCGACGTCTTCCCGATCGCCGACCGCGTCCGCGTTGTCCATCGCGGCGCCTATGCGATCGCGATGAATTTCAGCGACAAGACGGTGGCCACGCCCGCGCCGAAGGACGCGACGTTTATCCTCGGCTCGAGGCAACTCGCACCTGCGGGTGTGGCGGTGTGGCGCGCATGAACGCGCGATTCGGAGCTAAAGCGTCGGCTGCTCGCCTTCGTAGGCATGGACGATGTTTTGCACCAGGCGATGTCGGACGATGTCGGTCTTTTCCAGTCTGACCATGCCGATGTTCTTGATTCCCTTGAGCCGATCGAGCGCGTCGATCAGGCCGCTGCGCTGGTTTTCTTCGAGGTCGACCTGCGACGGGTCTCCGGTGACGATCATCTTGCTGTCGTTGCCGAGACGGGTGAGAAACATCAGCATCTGGCCGACGGTCGTGTTCTGCGCTTCGTCGAGGATGATCGCCGCCTCGTTGAGCGTGCGGCCGCGCATGAAGGCCAGGGGGATGACCTCGATCACGTCATTGAGCATAAATCGCTTCACCTGCTCGACGTCGATCATGTCGTGCAGCGCGTCGAACAGCGGCCGCAGGTAGGGGTTGACCTTCTGCTGCAGATCGCCGGGGAGAAACCCGAGCCGCTCGCCGGCTTCGACGGCGGGGCGGGCAAGGACGAGCTTTCGCACCTTCCCCTGCTTGAGCATTGACGCCGCAGCGGCAACCGCGAGGTACGTCTTACCCGAGCCGGCGGGGCCGACGCAGAAGGTGAGATCGTTGTTAAAGATCGCGTCGATGTAGAGTTGCTGGCCGGCCGTCTTGGCGCGGACGACGTGGCCGCGCGAGTAGACGTCGATCGCTCCTTCCTTCTCCATGTCCGCCGCGTGCTGGGTATCGCGGAAGGCGAGCGAAATGTCCTCGGCCGACAAGCTGTCCTGCCTGCGGAGCTTGCGCTGCAGCTTGTCGATGACCGTCGCCGCCTTGTCGACCTGCTCGGTCGCGCCGCTGAGACGGAGTTCACCCTCGCGGGCAACCACGCCGACCGCGAACACCTCGCGCAACATGCGCAGGTTCCGGTCCGCGGCGCCGAACAAAGCCAGACGCTTCTGGGGGTTTTCGATCGTGACGTTAACGCTGACAGTGGACACGGCTCGGGGTTTCCTTTCGCGTTGACCAATCATTGATGCCCGTGCGTCGAAAGTCCACGCCAGACGTTTAGCGTCGCAGCTTGCTGCGAGTTCGAC
>JBBRFH010000258.1:0-4672 GCA_038224615.1 Tepidisphaerales bacterium | reverse complement strand
CGCCCGATCCGACCGTTACTATGTCCGGCAGTACGAGCAGGAGACCAACTATGTCACCCACATCCTCGTCGACGGCAGCGAGTCGATGAAATATGCCTCGGGCACGACCAGTAAGCTCGCCTACGCCAAGCAGATGGCGGCGGTGCTGTCCTACGTGATCCTGAATCAGCGCGACGCCGTCTCCCTCGTGCTGTTTGATAATGCGGTGCAGAAGTTCATCCCGCGCACGGGCAACCTCAACAGCATCCACAACATCATGCACACGCTCGCGGCGTTTCAGCCCGAGCAGACGACCAGCGTCGGCCCGGTGCTGCATCAGATCGCGCAGACCAATCGGCGCCGCGGAATTGTCATCCTGATCAGCGACCTGTTCGACGACGAGCAGTCGATCCTTGACGGCATTCAGCACCTGCGTTTCGGCGGACACGAAGTAATCGTTTTCCATGTGCTCGATGTCGCCGAGACGGAATTCCCGTTCAAGGGCAACGTCGAGTTCATCGGCTACGAGCAGACCGGACGAATGACGACGCGCCCCAACGAAATTCGCAAGAGCTATCTCGCCAATTTCAACGGCTTCCTCGGACGCGTCCGTGAAGGGTGCGAGAAGAACAAGGTTCACTATGTGCAGGTCAACACGAGTGCGCCGCTCCATGAAACGATGACCGGATACCTGGCCTTTCGATTGAAGACCTGAGCAAGCGCAATGACGAATGACGAAACCAGAAATCCGAATGACGAAACAATGCCTTGCTTCGGAATTCGTCATTCGGATTTGATTCGGATTTCTGGTTTCGTCATTCGGATTTTGCGAGCGACGACCGTCTGATGAGCTTTCTGAACCCCATCCTCCTCTTCGGCACGCTGGCGATCAGCGTTCCGATCATCATTCACCTGCTGAATCGTCGGCAGGTGAAGCGCGTGCCGTGGGCGGCCATGCGCTTCCTGCAGGTGGCGGTGGAGAACAACGAGCGGCGGCTGCAGGTTGAAGATCTGCTGCTGCTGATTCTCCGGTGTCTGCTGCTGGCGCTGCTGGCGTTCGCACTGGCCCGGCCGACCCTCAACGCCGCGGGCAACCTGTTCGGCCAACCTGCGTCGGCGACACTGCTGATCGTCGATCACTCGTATTCGATGACGCAGACGTCGGGCGTTTCCTCCCGCTTCGACATCGCCAAGAAGGCGGCCAACCAGATTATCGAAGCGCAACCGTCGGGCAGCAGCGTTGCGCTGTGGATGGCCGGCGACGCAGTCTCGCCGGTGATCGCCGAGCCGACGCGGGACATGTCGCTGGCGCGCAAGACGATTAATGATGCCAAGCCGTCCGATCGCGCGACCGATCTGCTGCCGGCCGTCCGCGCCGGGATCGAGATGCTCAAGCGGACGCAGTCGGCGTCGAAGGAGCTTTACCTCATCACCGACGGCCAAGTGACCGGCTTCCGGCAACTGAGCGCGATCAGGCAACTGCTCGATTCAGCCAAGGACCAGGTGAAAGCAACCATCGTCCTGATCGAGCAACCCGAGACGGCGAATCTCGCGGTGAGTTCGCTCGTGCAATCCAGCGGCGTCGCTGCAATCGACCGGCCGCTGCGCTTCAGTGCGGTCGTGACCAACTACGGCACGGAAGCAGCCAAGGATGTGCGGGTCAGCTTGAAGCTCTCCTCGAGCGACGCCACCGACCGCGCCACCAACGCGTCCGCCGCGCCAGTGGACGACGCGACGATCGGTCTCATCGAACCCGGCCAGAGCAAAGCCGTCTCGCTCTTTGGACGCCTGAAGAACGACGGCTACTACGCCGTCACCGCATCGATCGCCACCGACCGGGTGCCGGCCGACGACAGCCGGACCATCGTCGTGCGCGGGACCAAGCGGGTGAAGGCGCTGCTCGTCGACGGCGACATCGGCCGTGAGCCGCGCGACGCCGAGACTTTTTTCCTCAAAGCCGTCTTCGGCGCCAGCGGTTCGCCTCCCTTGATCGAAGCGACATCGAGCGATCCCGGTTCGATGTCGAGCGAAAACCTCGACGACTACGACGCCGTCATCCTCGCCAACGTCCCGGACATCTCGCCCAACACCGTCGACGCGCTCGAAGCTTATGTCCGCAAAGGCGGCGGGCTCATCATCTTCACCGGCGACCGCGTGCGCAAGAGCTTCTACAACGACGATCTTTCCGCCAGGCACAATCTGCTCCCGGCAACGCTCGGCGACCCGAAAGGCGATGAGAAGGCGCAGACGCGCACCGCAACGATCAGCGACACGGCGCTCGATCATCCGATCGCCACGCTATGGAAAGACCCCGCGTCGGGACGGCTGTCATCGGTGAGCGTATTCAAGTACACACCGCTCACGCTTGTGAGACCGAAGGACGCCAAGTCGCCGGCACCCAAGCCGGTGTTGAAGCTGAGTGACGGCTCGTCGATCGCCGCCGAGTGGACGCTAGGCGAAGGGCGCGTGATCCTATTTGGTTTGACCGCCGACGGCTCGTGGAGCGATCTGCCGGCCAAGCCGGGCATCTTCGTCCCGCTGCTGTATCGCGCGGTCGGCTCGATCGTCGAGAAGCGAGACGAGAGCCTGAACATCACGGTCGGGCAGCGCATCATCAGCCGCGCCGCGATGGAACTGCTCGGCAAGGAAGCGAACATCAAGTACTTGGAGGTCGCCGACGCCATCGCCGACAGCCGCCGCGTGGAACTCGTTGGCGACATCGCGCAGGTGGCGAGCGACGCGACCGAGTTCGCCGGCACCTATGAACTGAAGATCGAAGGTCAGCCGCCCATTCTGTACGCGGCCCAGACCGATCCGACCGAGAGCAACCTGGAAGCAATCAGTCCCGCACAAGTTAACGACCTCGCCAAGAGTGCCCGCGTCCTTCCAGCCCGAATCGACACCGACCTGGCCGCGGGGATGAAGCAGGAACGAACCGGAACGGAACTGATCTTCCCGCTGGCGGTGTTGATACTGATGATCGGGGTCGCCGAAGCCGTGCTGGCAATGTGGTTCAGTCGAAGCAAGTGAGTTTGTATTGTGGGCATCTTGCCCACACCAAAAAAATGACCGCCTTCCTCCTCAAGTTCCTCAGCATTTCCTCGACCGGCAACGCGCGCGTTGTGGGCAGTGAGTTCGTGCTCGGGGGTGGGGTGCATTTGGCGTGGCTCCTGCTGCTGATCATCTTGCTCGCGGCGGCGGCGGTGTTCCTGTATCGGCGCGAGGAGGGGCTGAGCGCGTCGAAGCGGTACACGCTGGCGGCGCTGCGGGTGGCGACCTTCATCCTGCTGGTGCTGCTCATCGCGCGGCCGATCGTGCGGTTCACGCTGGAAGGCGACATCCGCAAGGCCGTCCTGCTGATGCTCGATAACTCGGCGAGCATGTCGATCGTCGACCCGCGCTCCGAAGACCCCGACAAGGTCCGCCAAGCCATCGCAACCGGCGCGCTCGACGCAACCGGCGGGCTTAAGCAGTCGGCGCCGGTGGGGGCAACTGATCTCGCCCGCATCGACATCGTCCGACAAGCGCTGGCGAACACGAAGCTCAATCTAATTCCGCGCCTGCAGAAGGAATATGATCTCCGCATCGTCTCGTTCGGCGAGCAGCTCTTTGACGTCCCGGTGGAAGCCAAACAATCAATCGCCGCAGCGCTGGACAAGGTGAAGGCCGATCGCGCCTCGACCGCGATGGGCGACGGCTTGCGCAACGCCGTCAGCAAGAACCGCGGTCAACCCCTGGCGGGCATCTTTCTCGTCACCGACTCGGCTAACAACGCCGGTTCGTCTCCCATCGCCGCCGCCGAACTCGCGGCGCGCGAGGGCGTGCCGGTGTACGCGTGGGGCGTCGGCATCACCAATCCGAAAGATATTGCCGTCGCGTCGGTTTTCGCGCGGGACGTCGGATTCATCGACGACGAATTGCCCGTCGTCACCCGCTTGCGCACCAGTGGAATGGTGGGACAGAGCGTGAAGGTGGTCGCGACGCTCAACAAGCAAAAGGTCGGCGAGCAGGACGTGAAGATCACCGCCGACGGCGAGCAACTGGTGCAGATGCCGATCACGCCGGCGACGCCAGGGACGTTCAACCTCGAAGTGATGGTTGATCCGCTCCCGTCCGAGGCCGTGAAGGACAACAACAGCCAGTCGCAACAGGTGCGGATTGTTGACGGCAAGATCAAGGTTCTCTACGTCGAGCAGCAGCCGCGCTGGGAGTTCAAGTATCTGGAAGCATTGCTGCTGCGAGACCGCCGGGTCGCAGCTAAGTTCGTGCTTCTCGAAGGTGACAAGGAGTTGTCGGCCGGCGGTGAAAAATCGCCGTTCCTGGCGCAGATCCCGCAAACGAAGGAAGAGCTGTTCAAGTTCGACCTCATCATCATCGGCGACGTCGATCCGTCGGCGATCAGCAAGCCGCAGATGGACGCGCTCGAGCAGTTCGTCGGTCAGTTCGGCGGGGCGGTCGTGATGATCTCCGGGCACCGTTTCGCGCCGCAACGCTACAGCGGCACGGCGCTGGAAAAGATGCTGCCCGTGGAGTGGGAAAGCGGCATGTCGCCGCTGGGCAGCGGCAAGACGAAAAATGACCAGCCGATCAAGTTCGAGCTGACGCCCGCCGGCAAGAGCAGCGAAGTCCTGCGGCTCGCCGACGACGAACTTGCCAGCACGCAGGTGTGGGAGAAGCTCCCGCCACTCTTCTG
>JBBRFH010000257.1:0-4731 GCA_038224615.1 Tepidisphaerales bacterium | reverse complement strand
CCAGATACTTGAGCAGCCATTCGGTATTCAGCTTCATCGTCGCGCGTCATCTTATACGACCGTGACCCAGCTCGCACGTTCCCCGCGCAGGCTCGGCGCGCCCAAAACGCTCCCACACACGCTGCTGTTCTTCGGTCAGATAAAATTCCCCGCCTTGCGAATGAAAACCGCGCGCCCCGTAACGACCGCACGGCGGGATTACCTCCCGCCCTACCGGCTTGTTCGGAATCCCGCCGAGTGCGATGACCGCCCAGTTCCGTAGGGCGGGATGCCAATCCCGCCGTCCCCGCGCCGACAACGGCGGGATTGTCATCCCGCCCTACCGGCTGGCGCTGACTTGGTCCATCGCCACAACCGTGTTGCCGGCGGTGTCGGTGATGTCCAGGCCGGTGCGAGCGCGGACGTTACGCATCGCGATGAACTCCACGCCGTTCTCCGTGGGTCGGACATCGGGGTGAACCGCCACCTACACTAGAACTGGCTTAGGAACTGCTCCTCGTTCTCGTACAGATGCCGGATGTCGTCGATCGCGAATCGGCGCATCGCCAGGCGGTCCAGGCCCATGCCGAAGGCGAATCCTTGATACCGTTCCGGGTCGATCCCGCCATTTCGCAGTACTTCCGGCCGCATCATTCCGGCACCGAGAAGTTCCATCCATTTGCCGCGCCACAGGACGTCGACCTCGGCGCTGGGCGTGGTGAACGGGAAGTAGCTCGGGCGGAAGCGCAACTGGATGTCGTCGCCCAGCAGCGCCGTCAGCAGCATGTACAGCGTCTGCTTCAGGTCGGCGAAGCTGATGTTTTTGTCGATGCAGATGACGTCGATCTGGTTGAAGATCGGGTAGTGCGTGGCGTCGATCTCGTCGCGCCGATAGCACCGGCCGGCCGTCATGGCGCGGATGGGGGGCTTACTGCCGAGAATCTTCATGCAGCGGATCTGGAACGCCGTCGTATGCGTGCGCAGGACGTGGCCGTCTTTTGTATAGAAGCTGTCGTGGCTGTCGCGCGAGGGGTGCCAGTCGGGGGTGTTGAGCGAGTCGAAGTTGAAATACTCCTGCTCGTACTCCGGGTAATCGTCATAGCGGAAGCCCATGCCGATGAGGGCCTGTTTCACCTCTTCAAGCGCCTGGTGGATCGGATGCCTCCGTCCGACGCCACGGCGGATGCCGGGCATCGTCACGTCGATCCCGCCGGCGATCTGCACCTTGCCGCTCGCGGCAAGCTCGGCCTTGCGCGCGTCCAAAGCGTCGGTGGCGGCGTTTTTGGCGGCGTTGACGGTCTGCCCCAGCGCCGGCTTGTCTTCCTTGGCGACCTTGCCCAGCTCCCGCGTGAACTTCGTCAGCACGCCTTCCTTGCCGAGGAATTTGATCCGCAATTGCTCGAGTTGATCCAGCGAAGGTGCGGCGGCGATCTCCGCGCTGGCTTGGGCGCCGGCGGTGGCGATCTGCAGGGTAAGGTCGGCTAGCGTGCTCATTGGGATCGGGTGTGATATCGCAACCCGCCCCGCCGGGCAAATGCCAACGCCGCGTGTCGATCGCCCGGCTCAGGCGCGATGAATTCTTCTTCATACCGCTTTCGACCACGGGGACGGGGTGTTAATGTCCCATGGTTCCATCATGGAGGGGCTTTGGCAGATATTGAGACGACTTCAGCAGCAAGCCCGATCGCGTCGATCGACGCGTTCCGCATCCTCGCCGACACGGTGCCGCAGATCGTGTGGATCGCCGGCGCGGACGGCGGTATCGAATATTTCAACCGCCAATGGTGGGACTACACCGGCTTGACCTGGGACCAGGTGCGCGGCGAGGGATGGACCATCCCGATGCACCCCGATGACCGGCAGCGCTGCAGCGAACGCTGGGCGCAGTCGCTCAGTAGCGGCGAGCAGTATGAGATCGAATACCGCTTCCGCCGCGCCCGTGATGGCGAGTACCGTTGGTTTCTCGGCCGGGCGTGTCCCTATCGCAATGAAGCGAAGCAGATCCTCCGCTGGTTCGGCACCTGCACCGATATTCACGACCAGAAGTCGGCCGAGGAGGCGCTTCGTCACGCCAAGGAGGAATCCGAGCGCCTCAGTCGTGCCAAGGATGAGTTCCTTTCGATCCTCTCCCACGAGCTGCGCACGCCTCTGTCGGCGATTCTCGGGTGGACGCAACTGCTGGAGATGGACGTGCTCGATGAAGCCGAGCGCAAGGAAGCGATTCAAACCATCACGCAGCAGGCCAAGGTGCAGTCGCAACTGATCGAAGACCTGCTCGAAGTCAGCCGGATTCTCAACGGCAAATTCCACATGCGCCAGCAGGTGATGGCGCTGTGCGACGTGGTGAAGTCGGCGATTGACAACGTCACACCGGCGGCGGTCGGGCGGCGCATCGGGCTGCACTGCGACGACTGGGACGACACCATCTACGTCCGCGGCGACCCTCAGCGCATGCAGCAACTGGCGTGGAACCTTCTCACCAACGCCGTCAAGTTCAGCCTCGAAGGCGGCCGCGTCGATGTGGACGTCCACCGCGTCGGTTCGCACGTCGAACTGTCCGTGCGCGACGCTGGCAAGGGCATTCCGCCGGCGTTGCTGGAGGGGATTTTCCATCGCTTCAAGCAGGTCGATAGCAGCTATACCCGCGCCCACGGCGGGCTGGGGCTGGGCCTGTCGATCGCCGATCACATCGCCCGAATGCACGGCGGGTCCATCAGCGCCGCCAGCGAAGGCGAGGGACGCGGCGCGACCTTCACCGTCCGCATGCCGCTGCTTGCGGTGCAGCCGGCGGGACTGGTGCCGGTGGGCGACAAGCCGCGCGCGGCAGTGGGCGCCGACGCGCTGGCGGGCAGGGATATGCTCGTCGTCGACGACGAGGAGAGCGCCCGCAACGTGGTGGCCGCCTGCCTGCGCAGCTACGGCGCGGACGTCCACACCGCGTCCAGTGTCGCCGAGGCCATCGAACTGCTCGAGCATCGGCGCTTCAGCGCGATCCTGAGCGACATTGCGATGCCTGCCCAGGACGGCTTCGCGCTGGTCCGGCATATCCGCGGGCACGCCAGCGAAGCCCTGCGCACGACGCCCGCAGTGGCGCTGACGGCGTTCGCCAGCGTCGATGACCAGTCCCGCGCGCTGGGGGCCGGCTTTGACGTACACGTGACCAAGCCTGTAGATCCGGTCGAGTTGATCCGGCAGTTGCTGGGCGTGCTGGACCCGGCGTCAAAGCAATCGTGATCGCCGGCGCGCGCCGCCTGATGCGCCATTTCTGTCATCCTGAGGTACTCCGAAAGATCTACTGGCACCGTGGTGAACCTTCACGTGGCGAGCAGATCCTTCGGCGTACCTCAGGATGACAAGCGCGCGGTTCTGACACGATCGTTTTAAGTCCGCTCGATCATGGTTCAACCTTACGATGCCGGAGCGCGGATCGATCGAACGACGCTTATCCCGCCGCAAGCTTTACGAGACCGGCTTCGAGAACGGCGCGGGCGTTGACGTAGGTCAGCTTTTTGAGCGCCTCGTCGGGCGTCACCCATGCGAAGCCGACGTGCTCATCGGATAGGATGACATCGGTAACCGCAGTCGAGGCGAGGAAGAAAACGACCGTCTTCTTAATCAGTTGTCCGCGCCGCCCGCGAAACATGTAGGTGATCTCGCGGGCAAAGTCGGGAACGAATTCGGCCTGGGTGATGCCCGTCTCCTCGTGCAACTCGCGCCGGGCGGCGGTGATGTCGTCCTCGCCGGCTTCGACATGCCCCTTGGGGTAGTCCCAGTGGCTGCCGTAATCCAGCAGCAGGAATCGTCGCACGGAGTCCGGCGCTACGTGGAACAGCAACACTCCCGCCGAACGTTCGAGCTTCACGGGCACGCTTTTAGCGTGGCGAATGACCAATGACAAATGACCCATGACCAATGCAGACGCGGTGCCTTCATTGGTCATTGGTCATTGGTCATTCCCATCTATCGTTGCACCGTCGGCCAGATCGCGATGGTACACAGCCGATGGCCCATGCGGTCGAGGATGGGCGTGTGACGGACCTGCCGAAAGCCGGCGAGCAGTTCCTTGCGAACCAGGTGGTCCTCGAAGAGTTCGAGGTCTTTCTCGACGATCGCCTGCGACTCGGTGAAGACGATCAGCAGCAGGCCGGCGTGATGGATGAGCGGCTCGGCCTCCATCTTGCGGAGGTCTTCGACGATTGCGGTGCGCCACTGCGCGCCGTAGCCGCCGTGCGCGCTACCGCCTTCGCGGAACTGGTAGGCGGATTTCACCTCGAGCCAGAACGCCTCGGCGGGCTCGGCCTGGTCGGGCGGATCGAACAGGTCCGGAGGCTTCGAATCCAGCTTCAGCGGACGGCCCTTCGGCGTGAGCACCAGGTCGCAGCGCTGTCGGTGCGTGAGCTTCCTGCCCGCGCTCGAGAGATAGTGTACCTCCCCGGCGATCTCATATTTCGCGGTCAGACCACGGGCGGCCAATTGGTGCAGTTTCAGTTCGTCGAGCGTATCAAGCCCGTAGACGGCCTGCTCCTCACGCAGCGCCTGCTCGGCTTCAACGAACGCAGCCGCCAGCGCGTCGGCGAGGTTGGACGTGTCCCAGAACACCCTGGCACTCTACGCGTGATAGCCGAACAGGCCCATGAAGACGTTCGCCAGCAGGTAGCCGATTGCGATGCCCGCCAACACGTCGCTCGGCCAGTGGGCGTCCATGAGGTAGCGGAGGATGGCGGTGATCCAGCCGAGCGTGCCGAAGACCAG
>JBBRFH010000256.1:0-4735 GCA_038224615.1 Tepidisphaerales bacterium | reverse complement strand
AACGTCGCGAAATCCTCGGCGGTGAACTTGCGGAGCTTCATCACCGTCAGCGCCAGCGCGTCGCCCAGCGCGAGCATCGCGGTCGTCGAGGCGCTGGGCGCCAGGCCGAGCGGGCAGGCCTCTTCGATCCTCCCGGTCGCGATGACCGCATCCGAGTGCTTGCCCATGCTGCTGGTGGTGGTGGCGGTGATCGAGATCACCGGGTGGTTAAACTTCTTGACGATGCTGAGCAGGCGGACGAGTTCCTCGGTTTCGCCGGACGAGGAGAACAGAAGGATCACGTCCCCGTCGCGGACCGAGCCCGCATCCCCATGCACAGCATCGCCGGCGGAAAGAAAGTGCGACGGCGTTCCGGTCGAGGCGAGCGTGGCCGAGACCTTGCGGGCAATGTGCCCCGCCTTGCCGATGCCCGCCGTCAGCACGCTGGCGCGGCAGCCGAGGATGAGACGGACGGCTTTTTGAAAGCCGTCGTCGATCGCTCCCGCCATGCGTGCCACCGCGGCCGCCTCGACGGCGATCACTTCCCTGGCAAATTGTTCGATTTCAGCATCCAACTTCCCGTAGATTATCGGGCGGCACGGATTAGAATCAACGCCCGCCACCGAAGGCGAAGCCCCATTATGGAATATCGCGTCGCGCTTGATGTGTTCAACGGTCCGCTTGACCTGCTGCTGTTTCTGCTCAAGCGCGACGAATTGGACATCTACGACATCCCCATCCATCAGATCACCGAGTCGTACCTGGCGTACGTGAACGCCATGCGGACCGCCTCACGCGAGCACGGCTTCGACATCAATATCGCCGGGGAATTCCTGGTGATGGCGGCGACGCTGATGGAGATCAAGTCGGCGATGCTTCTGCCGCGCCAGGAAGAGGCCGCGCCGTCGGCCGACGGGCAGACGTCGGCGGCGCAGGACCTGGCCGACCCGCGTTACGAGCTCGTCCAGCAGCTCCTCGAATTCAAGCGACTGAAGGACAACGCGCACCTTCTGGAAAAACAGCAGGCGTCGCACTTCGATCGCTTTCCGCGCGTTCCTGCTGACGTCGCAGACGACGAACCGCCGCCCTTGGACATGGACGAGGTGCAGATTTGGGACCTGCTCGAAGCGTTCACCCGGCTGATGAAGGACATCGGCGGCAAGCTGCCGAAGATGCACGAGGTGGTCTACGACGAGACCCCGATCGACCTTCACGCCGCCGACATCGAGGACCGCCTCCGGCGCGAAAAGAAGCTGACGCTGCGCAGCCTGCTCATCGGCCGATCCAGCAAGAGCGAGATGATCGGCGTCTTCCTGGCGCTGCTGGAACTGGTGCGGGAGAAGAAGATTCTCGTCACTCAGGAAGCCGCCGGCGACGAACTGGAGATCGTCGAGGCGTCGAGCGAGCACAAGAAGAGTTTCCTCGGTGCCTCGCTCGAACTCAGCCACGTCGACGACACGCCCGCCGCGGCAACATCGTCGGGCGACGAAACGACGCCTGCGTGATGTGTACTGTGGGCATCCTGCCCACAGCGCTTCCCATCGAATGAAAGTCGCTGTGGGCTGGAAGCCCGCAGTACAGAAATCTCACTCCGCCAGGATCTTCTCGATCTTCTGCAGCTCTTCGGGCGTGAAGGTGGGCTTCTCGCGGTACTTCACGTTCTCGATGATCTGCTCGGGGCGCGACGCGCCGATCAGCGCCGTCGTGATGCCCGCCTTGCCTTGCGGGCGCAGAGTCCACGCCAGCGCCATCTGCGCCAGTGATTGGCCGCGTTCCGTGGCAACGTCGTTGAGCTTGTTCAGCTTCGCCTGCAATTGCGGCGTCACTGCGGCTTCCTTCAGGAATCCGCTCGGCTGCTTGGCACGGCTGTCCTCGGGGATGCTCTTGAGATACTTCCCGGTCAGCAGTCCCTGCGCCAGCGGGCAGAACGCGATCGTGCCGACGCCGAAGCGGTCGCTCGACGCGATCAGTTCCTTCTCCGGCCAACGATTGAGCATCGAGTAGCTCGGCTGATCGATCACCGGCTTGGCAAATCCGTTCAACTGACACACCCGCACCGCATCGGCGAGCTGCGCGCCGTTGTAGTTGCTGACGCCGGCGTAGATCGCCTTGCCCTGCTTCACGAGCGTATCGAGCGCGCCCATCGTCTCTTCCAGCGGCGTGTTCGGGTCCGGGCGGTGGTGATAGAAAATGTCGACGTAATCGAGCTGCAGACGCTTGAGTGATTGATCGCACGAGGCAATGAGATACTTGCGGCTGCCGAAGTCGCCGTACGGGCCTTTCCACATGCCGTAGCCGGCCTTGGACGAAATGATCAACTCGTCGCGATAGCCGGCGAAATCATTCTTGATGATCTGCCCCACGCGGGACTCCGCGCTCCCCGGCGGCGGGCCGTAATTATTGGCGAGGTCGAAGTGGGTAATGCCCAGGTCGAACGCCGTGAAGAGCATCCTCTGGCAGTTCTCGTGGAACGATTTTTCGTCGGTGTGCCTGGCGGCGTCGGTGCCGGTGCCGCCGAAGTTGTGCCAGCAGCCGAGGCTGATCGCCGGCAGCAGCAAACCGCTGTCACCGCAGCGGCGGAACCATTCCTTCGAGTCGTCGTAACGCTTCGCATCAGGCGTATAAGTTGGCATGGCGAGAAAGCGTAACGCGACGCGATTGCCATTGCCACTGAAGACATGCTCGATGCGCCCACGCCCCGAATCTCAGCCAATCCCTTGAGCACCCGTCGTGCCCGGCGTAGGCGCGATGTCGCGGGAGTTTTGCGTCTGCGATGCGCAGCGAAGCAGGATCGTAGGGTGTGACTTCATTGGCCGTTTTTTTTGCGGGGCAAGCTCGGGGCAACTTGTAGTGTGCTCAGGTACTGATGCCCAAGGCTCGCAACAGGCAGTGCTCGATCTCTCGCATGAGTGCGGGGCTGATCTCGCCGGCAAGCGGACCTCGGGTGAGGCGAGATTTGTGCAGGTAACTGACGTTCTCGCAACGGGCCATCAAGTCGTGCGGCAGGCCGCCCGCTCCGGCGGGCAAAGGCACATGCGTCGGTGCCGGACGAAGGTTCGTCGTCACCGGCACCGCCAGCAAGCTGCTGGCAAACTCGTTCCGAGCATTTGTGGAAACAATCACCGCTGGGCGAGACTTGGGGTCATCCGGGAAGTCCACCAACCAGACTTCGCCTCGGCGCGGGATGATGGCCATCGGTCAGTCCTCGTCCCAGGCGCGCGCGGAACTCTTGGCGACTGCGGCAGCCCAAGCGTCGTCGTCCACATCGTCGGTGGTCTGGTAGTAAGCGCGAATCGCCGCGTCCAGCTTGTTCTGGGCGACTAGGTCAATCTGCTCAATCATGACAATGGCCTCGGACTGCGCCGGTAGTGAAACAGGCTGTTTCGGGATGAAGCTCTTGCCGTCGAAGATGACCTGGATCGCCGTCATATGTCTGTTGATCGTATCGCGCCGCTACCGGCGTCGGAAGTAAATTCTACAAACCCAGCTTCGCCTTCTTCGCTTCCCACTCCGCCGTCTCGCGCTGGTTATCTGTCCCGAGCGGGGCTTTGTTCTGGATCGCCTCGATCTCCAGCCGCGTGAGGTGCATGGCCTCGTGGTTGTAATCCATGAACGCCTCGGCGGCGATGGGGACGATGGGCTTCACCAGCTCGTACATGGCCGTCGCGTAGTCGCGAATCTCCTGCTGGGCGTGCGGGTCCATGCGCAGGCTGAGGAAGTGCAGGAGGTTGTGCAGGTCGATCTTCCAGTACCACTCGGTGTAGACGCTTACGGGCAGGCCGATGCGCGCTATCTCTCGGGCGACGCCCTTGTCGGTGAGGCGCTGGTAATCCGCGTAGAGGGCTTCGGTCTTGTCCAGATAGGCGAGGAACTCCTCGGCCGTCGCGCTATCGAGCAGCTCGTCGCGGCCCTGGCGGTTGGTCATGCTCTGCTTGCGGATGTACTCGGTGCTCGGGCGATAGAAACGATCGCGCATGATCGAATAGCGGGCGCTGTATTCGTTGACGTTGGCGGTGCGATGGCGAATCCACTGCCGCGCGATGAAGATCGGCATCACATGGTGAAACTTGAACTCGACCATCTCGAACGGCGTGGTGTGCCGGTGCCGGGCGAGGTAACGGATCAGGCCGCGATCCTCGTTCACCTGCTTGGTGCCTTCGCCGTAGGAAACGCGGGCGGCCTGGGCGATCGCGTAGTCGGCGGTGCGACCCACGGGGCACAGACGCGGCATCACGTCGACGAGCGCGACCAGCCCGTGATCGTGTACCTTCGTCTCCCACCGCGCAGCACCGTCCATGACGTCGTACGTCTCGGCGCTAAACGGCTTCTTCTCGATTTTGGTGGCGGCGGTGGATGCGGCTTCAGGCATGACCCGATGTTACCGCAAACGACGCGCTCGCCAAGTCGGGGAAAGCCTATCCACGAATCGGCACGAATCGCACGAATGAAATCGCGGAGGGGATCGGTCGCAGATTCTGTTGCAGGGAGAAAATGCGAGCCGCGATGCTGCGATGAGCGCGATGACCCACGCGGATTGAAGCAGTGTTTTGATGGTTTCCAGCACGTCGCGGCTTTGTTGTTCGCTTGTGCGCAGCACGCTGGCGAGGATCGACCAGGCTTTCGCGCCGGCCTTGCTGCCGGGTGCCACAGGTCGCGGTACGCCGAGACCTGTGCTCAAGGACCGCACCGAAGGCACAGGTCTGCGAGTACGCCGACCTGTGGCACCCGGCGCATCACCACCGCCGGGCGAAGCGCC
>JBBRFH010000255.1:0-4851 GCA_038224615.1 Tepidisphaerales bacterium | reverse complement strand
CGTGCATCGAGCCCGCCCATCGAGTGCGCGAGCAGCACGATGCGCTGGCTTGGGGGGCGATTGAGGTGCTCGAGTTGTGTAAGGATCGACCGCTTGAGTTCCGCCGCCCGCGTCGCGACCGACCCGAGTGGACTGACGCGGGCGGCACACACCGGGTGCCCGCGCTCCGCGATCGCCCGCTCGATCCCGCCGCCGAAGTACGACCAGCGGACCGGGCCGATCTGCATGCGGTCGTAGCCGAAGATGCCGTGATGGAGGAATATCGGGAGCATCAGCCGGCGCGCGGGGTCGTTTGCCGGCGCGCACGGCGGTGGACTATAACAAGTCCTGAGGCCCGCGAAGCAATCTGCGGGTATTTGTGTGGGAGCGGGCGATTGGTGAGCGGGGCGGTTGCGGGGTATAAGGCGGATCAACCGCGCCGCAAGGATGTGGCAGCGCGATCGTGGTCGACTAGCCGAGGTCGAATACTTGTGAGCGACGCAAAACCAGTCATCTACCAGCTCGTCGTCCGCTACTTCGGTAACACGAACACTACGAACACAAAGAACGGCACGCTCGCGCAGAACGGTGCCGGCAAGTTCGCCGACATCAACGCACCGGCGCTGCGATCGCTGCGCGAGATGGGCGTGACGCACGTCTGGCTCACCGGCATCTTGCGGCAGGCGACGCTGACCGACTGGTCTTCCATCGGCATGCCGCCGGACGATCCAGACGTGGTGAAGGGGATCGCTGGCTCGTTCTACGCGGTGCGTGATTACTTCGACGTCTGTCCGGATTACGCGGTCGACCCGCAGGACCGGCTCGCGGAATTCGACGCCTTGGTGGGGCGCATCCACGACGCGGGGATGAAAGCGCTGATCGACCTGGTGCCCAACCACGTGGCCCGCGGTTACGACTCGGTGGTCCGCCCGGATCTCAACTTCGGCAACGGCGACGACACGACGAAGTTCTTTGATCCGAAGAACCATTTTTTTTACCTCGCGATGCCGCGCGGGCAGCGACTGAAGCTGTCGAAACCGCCGCACTGGGAGCCGGCGCGGTTCGTGTTCGATGGCGCGTTCGAGCGCGAGGACGGGACGCCGGGGCGCGAGCCCAAGGCGACGGGGAACAACAATACCTCACCCAATCCCAGCGCGACCGACTGGTACGAGACGATCAAGCTCAACTACGGTTTCAACTTCGCGTTCCGCGTCGGCCAGTACGAGCCGCGGCCGCGGACGTGGGAGGTGATCGACCAGGTTCTTGGCTACTGGCAGGGGCGTGGGGTCGACGGCTTTCGCTGTGATTTTGCGCACTATGTGCCGGGCGAGGCGTGGTCGTTCCTGCTCGAGCGGGCTCGCGTCCGCGATCCGCAATCGTACTTCTTCGCCGAGGCGTACCCGTACGCCAACAGCGGCGATCCGATCACCGACATGCAGCAGCTCATCGACTGCGGCTTCGACGCGATTTACCACGACGACTCGTACAACAAGCTCAAGAAAGTCTACCAGGGCAACGGCAGCCAGGACGAATACAACACCGCCATGGTGTCGTTCTCGCCGTTCGCGCGAAGACATTGCGTGGAGTACCTGGAGAACCACGACGAGCGCCGGCTGGCGTCGCCCGTCGGCTACAACAGCGGCTGGGGCGAGAGCGGCTTCGGCACGATGGACGCCGGCTATCTCCTCGCGCCGCTGCAATACCTTGTCGGCCCGGGTCCGGTGCTGATTTTGAACGGGCAGGAAGTGGGCGAGCCCGGTGCCGACGATGAGGGCTTCTCCGGTCCGAACGGCCGCACGACGCTGTTCGACTACTGGACCATGCCGGAGTTCGTGAAGTGGGTGAACGCCCACGCCTACGACGGTGCCGGGCTGTCGGCGGCACAGAAGCAGTTGCGGCAGTTCTACGCCGGACTCTTTGCGGTCTGCCAGCACCCGATGGTTTGTGCCGACGGGTACTGGGGCCTGAAGTACCACAATAACCCGTCGCGATACTCCGATTGCCCGTACGACCTTTACACTTTCGCCCGCTACCTCGACCACGGCCAGCGGTCGCTGATCGTCGTCGCGAACTTCAACCTGACCACCGCCGCCACCGGCACCATCCGCCTGCCGACCGAGCTCGTCCGCCAGACCGCGCTGCCCGCGCAGTTGCGGGTCAGTTTGCTCCTCGATCGATTCGGCAACAAGGAAGAACTCGTCGCCCTCAGCGACCGCCGTGCGATCATCGAGAACGGATTCACGGTCACGATCCCGGCCCAGTCGACGCACGTCTACCTGATCTCGTGATTCGGGATGGATTGGCCACAGAGCCCACTGATGACACAGATTTTACAGATTGGGGCCTTTGAATAACTGCTTTCAATCCTCAACCACCAAGGCACCAAGCCGAAATGCGATCCACGAATTTTCACGAATTTACACGAATGAATTCAATTCAATTGCCTGGTCTTATTCGTGCTGATTCGTGGATAGGTCTTCTGGATTGGGTCTCTTCATATCTGTAAAATCTGTGGCACGTGAGGTTCCTATCTTCGATCCATCCGAATAACCACTGTGACTGACTGCCGCCGAGTTGATCTCTGTGTCCTCGGTGGTCTCTGTGGCGAAGTTATTCCGTCCCCATCAGCCGCGCGACTTCCTGGCAGTCCTTATCGCCGCGGCCGGAGAGGTTGACGATGATGATCTTGTCCTTTGCCAGCTTCGGCGCGACATGGGCGGCGTGGTAGATGGCGTGGGCGGTTTCGAGGGCGGGGATGATGCCCTCGGTCTTGGCGAGCAGTTCAAAGCCTTCGAGCGCCTGCTTGTCGTCGACGCTGACGTACTGCACCCGGCCGGTATCTTTCCAGTAGGCGTGCTCCGGGCCGACGCCGGGGTAGTCGAGACCGGCGCTGCAACTGTGGACGTTGGCGGTCTGGCCGTCGTCGTCCTGGAGGACGTAGCTGAGGCTGCCGTGCAGGACGCCGGGCTTACCGGCGCACAGCGCGGCGGCGTGCTGGCCGAGGTCGGTGCCGAGTCCACCGGCTTCGACGCCGATCATTTTAACTTCGGCATCCTGCGCGAACGGCGCAAAGATGCCCGCCGCGTTGCTGCCCCCGCCGACGCAGGCGACGAGGTAATCGGGGAGCCGGCCTTCGATCTTCAGGCACTGCTGGCGCGCTTCCTTGCCGATGACGGCTTGGAAATCGCGGACGATCGTGGGGAACGGGTGCGGGCCGACGACGCTGCCGATGATGTAGTGTGTGCCGTCGACGCTGCCCATCCAGTCGCGCATCGCTTCGTTGGTCGCGTCCTTCAGGGTCTTGCTGCCGGAGTGTACTTCGATCACGCGGGCGCCCATGAGCTTCATGCGGAAGACGTTGAGGTTTTGCCGGCGGACGTCCTCTGCGCCCATGTAAACGTCGCACTCGAGCCCGAAGTGCGCCGCCGCTGTCGCCGATGCGACGCCGTGCTGGCCGGCGCCGGTCTCGGCGATAATGCGCTTCTTGCCCATGCGCAGGCACAGCAGCGCCTGGCCGATGGTGTTGTTGATCTTGTGCGCGCCGGTGTGGTTGAGGTCCTCTCGCTTGAAGTAGATCTTCGCGCCGCCGAGTTTCTCGGTGAGTCGCTGTGCGAAGTAGAGCCGGCTGGGTCGGCCGACGAAGTCGTGCAGGATCGACTGAAACTGCTCGTTGAACGCCGGGTCGTCCTTGGCCTTGAGGTATTCGTCCTCGAGCTGTTCGAGCGCCGAGACGAGCGTTTCCGGGACGAACACGCCGCCGTACGGGCCGAAGTGGGACGGAAGACGAGCGGGGGGGGCTGCGGTCGACATAGTGAGTGGATGCTAAGAGGGTGAAAGCCGATCGTCTACGGGCGGCCCGGACCGGGGTGGCGCGCTCAGTGTGTCGCGACCAGCCGGCGCTCGTTCACGCCACAGTCATCAGGTCACACGAAGTCATTTCGACGATTTCGATGCGGCGGGCTGGCCAATCCACACCATGCTGATCCAGTACCCGTAGATCGCGCCAGCGACGCCGAGACTGGCGTAGTGCAGGGGGAGCGATCGCGCCCCGCCTGCGAGCAGGCCGCGGACGTCGCCGATGTTGGCGCCGGGGGCACCGCTGAAAAAGGTGTAGAGGTAGGCGATCACGCCCGCCAGCAGCGTGCCCAGGACGTACCACTGGCTGCCGCGGACCTTGTAGCTTTGGTTGGTCATCAGTGCCGACAGCACGGCGCACACGCCGACGCCGATCAGTGCCTGTCCCTTGGCCGGGCTTTGCCCGACAAGCAGGAGCAGGACGAGCGTCGTTACCGCCTGCACCGCGACAACCGTCAGGCGGTCCCGCGTCGTGTCCGGGTCGAGATTCGGTGCGATGGCGGCGGGGCGGCGATGGAATCGCCCCTGTAGCCAGTAGCCCGCGCAAACGATCGTAGAGAGCAGGACCAGTTCGATCGCGAGCGTCCAGTAGACCGCTCGCGAGCCGTTGGCGCTGAGCAGGGCATTGGTGATCTCGCCGCCGCGGGTGGGCACCGCGATCAGCCCAAACGCCGCGCAGAAGAGGCCCGCCTCGTACCGAAAGCGGCCCACAAGCAGGGTGGTTACGGCGGTCACAAGCAGGAATATGACGCCGATGCCGATCAGGCCCCCGATCGAGCCGTCCTGCAGCAGGCTGGCAGAAAATTTCGGGATCAGCGGGACGCGGACGGCCGCCCCGAGCCAATGAAAAGCCTCGAACGCCAGCAACACCCCGATGAGCAGGCGGAGCCGCTCGGTATTGCTGAAATGCTCGCTCGCGTTGGACGGATCAGTGGCCGTATGGGCATTCTGCGGCTGCGGGGCGGGGTTTGCAGGGCTGTGCCTGATGGTCGTACTCACAGGCCCGGAGGATAATCG
>JBBRFH010000254.1:0-4968 GCA_038224615.1 Tepidisphaerales bacterium | reverse complement strand
AACCACCCGCTGCAATGGACCGCAGCCGCGGAGTGTTTACCGTGATTCGAATGATGGTCGGCGCGGCCGCGGCCGCTCAACGGCATTACGTTAGGCAACTGAACAAATGCCACGCTCATACACCCGCCGCCCGTACACAATCATCACTGGGCTTGCCTTTCGTCAGGGACAGGCTACTTGGAGAAGACTAACTGAAGGGGACACGACCCTTCACAACGTGCGAGGCGGGGCGGATGGTAGCTCGATGCGCAGCGGCGGCCCCTGCGGCGATGGCTTGCCACTGACCGGCTATTCCCAGGACCGGGGACGGGACGGTAAACAGCTACTCCTCTTGGAAATGAGCGTCCAAGCCGCTGGCGACGCGACGCGGCAGCAGCTTAAGGATATCGCGGGGTTCGCGTTGCGCGCCTGGATCGAATGAAATGCCTGGAAGCCGCAGATGAACGCGGATAAGAACGATCCATCTGGGCCCATCTGCGTTGACCTGCGGCTGCAATTCTTCTTCGCTGGGTCGTGGCTTAGCCTTTTCGCAAGGGAATTAACGCGCGCAATCGTGGCTCGCGCAGAAACAACCCAAGCCAGAAGACCACGCCGAGGACGAATTGCATGATCGGCGGCTCATGCACGCGCAGGTGCGTCGCCATCGCGCCGCCCATGTAGCCCGTGAGCAGAATCGCCCCGAGGACCGCCGTCCGCGGGATCAGGTAGATCGCCACGCACGTCACTTCGATGATGCCCAGCAGCAGCACCTGGTCCATCGCCCAGCCGATGTGGGTGAGGCTCTCTTCCATGCCGGGTGGCTGAATGAACTTCGCGGACGCACTGAATATCATCAGCGGAACGGGGAGCAGGCTGAGGATCCAGCCGGCAATCTTCGCGCCCTTCGACGGAGCAGGGGGGGCAACGGCAGAGGCCTCTGGGATTGAAGATGTCGTCATGGTCATGTCTTCCTTTCAGGTCATTGAGTGTAAGCGAATCGAGCGACATCCTGCATCGGCATTCCTCACCTGATTTCGCCCGATGGGAGAGGGACCGGACATCCGGTTTGAAACGAAAAAAATAGTCGGGGAGTTTACGAAGCGACGCGCACCTACGCCGAGAGCGGAAGGACGGCGCGATCGATGCGGACGACGACGGCTTCGCCGAGCAGGTCGCCGAGGAGGCCGAACTTTTTGCGCTTGTCGAAGGCGCCTCGGGCGTCGCGGTAGTCGGTTGGATGGACCAGACACTGGACCGACAGCCGGCGGCCATCGAGCGCGAGGATGAGTTGAGGCGGGGCGAGCCGGCGGCTGTCCAGGGCGTCGGCCGAGCGAAGCAGCGCGAGTACGCTCCGCAATGAGCGCCGATGGTCGTGCGGGCCGAGGTGTTCTTCTGCGTGCTCGGCCGGCACGGCGCCGCGGTGGTAGCGGGTCAGGAACGCCAGGGCGCGACGATCGTGCGGCGAGAGGTCGATCGCGGTGGTCATGCCGACCATCGCCGCACCTTCCGTGGGGTGATCCTTCTCATTGATACAGCGGCCGACGTCGTGGACCAATGCGGAAAGCCGCAGCAGGCGGTGTTCGGCCAGACCCAGGCCCAGCAGGGGGCGGGTCAGATCAAACAGCTTGGCAGCGATGGCGAGGACGCGGCGCTCGTGCTGGCAGTCGCCGAGCTTGCGCTGCACCCAGCGGGCGGCAGCCACCTCGCAGTCCGTCGCGAGCAATCCACGCGTAATCCCGTGCATTCGGTTCTTCGCCTCTGTCCTTTTTCGGACAACCGAAAGTTGCCCGACATCCGTGTCTCGGTCGACACAATACCGTCCTGGGCATCATAAATCGCGGGGAAAATCCGCCCCGCCACACCGGATCTTGTGTTTTAATGAGGGTGCAGGCGCAGGGTTTGTGTCGGGTGAACGAAGCGCTCGGATTGCATAAAGAAGCCGGCGTGGTCGATTGACCACGCCGGCTGTCCTGTGAATCGGATTGTCGAACACGACGACGCGTCAGGTGAACTTCAGCGTCAGCGTGCGGCTATTGCCGATGGTGCCCTTGGCGTTATCGAGCGAGTAGGTGGTGACGGTGAGCGTGTAGGTGCCCGCCGTCGCGTACCAGGTCGCTTCCTGGCCGGCGCTGTTCGCGAACGCCGTGAACGGGGCGGTGTTCTCGATGCGGGTCGCCTTGCCGGTGAATGCGAACGTGACGCTTGAGGTCGCCGAGTTGACGAGCGCGGCGATCTGGATGTTCCGGGTCGAGAGCGACGAGAGCTTGATCGTGAGGCTGTCGGCCGTCACGTTCGAGAACCCGGCGAGCGCCGTGCCAGTCGCGCCCTGAATCTTGAAGCCGCCGACGTATGGCTTCGAGTTGGTCGACGGGACGTTGGTCGGAGGTGGCGTCGGAACCGGAACCGGAGTCGGTGTTGGCGTCGGAACCGGAACCGGGGTCGGAACCGGGGTCGGCGTCGGAACCGGAACCGGAACCGGAACCGGGGTCGGCGTTGGGGTCGGAACCGGGATCGGCGTTGGCGTTGGCTCGGGGATCGGCGTCGGCGTGTACGTGCCGCCGCCGCCACCGGGCAGGCCCTTGAACGCGGAGTAGAACGGTTCGTTGTGCGAGCCGTCGGTGTTCATCAACCCCGCCGGTCCGGCGAAGCTGTCGGACTTCACGCCGGCGTAGTAGTACGCGGCGTAGAAGTTGTCGCGGATGACCGGCCAGAATTCCTTAACCGCGTTGGCCCATCCGGTGCGGTCGGCCTCGGTCTCGTGGCCGCGGGCGTTCCACTCGGCGGCGATCATCGGCTTGCCCTGCGAGTAGGCCTTGGCCTGCGAGACGCGGAGCTTCAGATCAGCGAGGTTGCTGCGGTACGGGTGGTAGCCGACGTAGTCGACGTAGTTGAGCATGCCCTGGTCGGCGAGGAGCTTGATGTCGTCGGGGTTCCATGACGGACCCGGGGAGACGACCTTCTCGCCGGCGGCGTGCAGCACCTCGTAGGCGGGCTTGATGATGTTGTTGACGGCGCCGGCGTAATTGGACCGGCCCCATTCACGATCGGGCTCGTTGCCGATCTGCCAGTAGTCGACACTGGACGCGAGATTCGCGCCTTCGGTCAGCCACTTGGTGAACGCCGCGACGCCGGTTGGATTGTTCCGGGCCGCGATGTCGAAGTCGACGACGGCCATCACTTTGAAACCTTCGGACTTGAAGCGGCGGATGTACTTGAAGACGCCGCCTTCGCTGCGGCTGTTGAGATCCTCAGCGCCGAGCCAGACGCGAACCGAGTCGCTCCCGACGCTCTTCAACGTCGAGACGAGGCTGCCGTAGGTGGATGAATTGACGAGGTTGGCGTTGACGCCGTAGCTCAGCGACATCAACTGGCGACCTTCGAGGCACTCAATCTGAACGCCGGACGCCGCACTGTACAGGGCGGCCGACGGGGTGGAAGCAAGGGAGTTGGCAACGGAAGCGGACGTCCGCGAGGAACGAACCGGGCCCGACGATCGGCGAATAGCCTTACGTAACAATTGTAGCACTAACAATCTCCGTTAAGGGCATGCCCCCGGTACAGGCGGGCAAGTTACCGGTCGCGCCGAGAGCGACCGTGCGTGGAATTCAAGGCCCACGTCTTATCCATGGATCGAACCGTGGAAGCAACCAAAAAAGTGAGAAATTGATAAAAAATCGTTCATGTTGCCGTGTTGAGGATCGTCGTTACAACGCCGATCAGTGCCAAAAACGCCCGCAAATGCTGTATATAACATCACTTCGGCGCGGCGGGTGCCGCGCCGACCGCCGATAACCCCCGACCGCACCGCAGCACTGTCGCGTGGATTCCGGGGGAATCAGATAGTTTAGGTTCCGACCCCCGAGGCCGATAACCCGCATCGCGGCGCGGACATCGTTATGGGAGCGGGACTTGCGCGCCGGCGGGTCACTCGGCGGGGTGCCGGCGAAGCACGTAAGCGTCGCAGCGGCGACCACGATCGCTGTAGGCGATGCCGCTGACGACGCCGATCCGGTCCCACATCGCCTGCCGCTCGACCGGAGTATTGTCCCACACTTCGGCGGTGCAGACGACCCACTCAGGCCACTCGGCGGGGTCGCTGCGGGCCAGGTAGTCCGCGTCGGGCTGCTCGCGCAGTCCGCCTCCCTGGTGGAATGCCAGGCTCGGCTCCTTGTAGTCGATCATGTACCCGCGCGCGGCATACCCGCCGTTGCTGGCGATCATCTCGGCGATGTTCTGGCTCATGCGCAGCGGCTGCATCACCGGCAGGTATCCGACCCACAACAACGTCACGATCGACGCCATCCCCCCGCCCATCGCCCGCGCCGCCGCCAGCACCCGGCCGGTCTCGAAGTGCCGCGCCATCGCCCACCCGGCGCCCATTGCAACGATTGCAGTAGCCGTGGAAACCGCCGCCAGCCGGGGTGTGTACTGACCACTGAGGATGACGCCCGCCCACGGCCCGGCGACGCCGACCAACACGATCAGCGCAGCGCAGGCCCACGCGGCGAGCTTGAACGCGCGCGTCGACAGGTCCGCGATCGATCGCCGCGATGCGCGGATGAGCATGTCCGCCGTCAGGTACGCCAGCGCCGGGTAGGTCGGAAGGACGTAATGCGGCAGCTTGCCGGCGATCAGCTCGAACATCACCCACGGCCCGATCCACGCCGCCAGCGCGAAGCGCGTCGTCGGCAGGTGCCGATTGCGCCACCCCGTCACGATCGCCGCGGGCAACAGCAGGCTCCACGGGAAGTACGTCCCCCACACCATCAGCGAATACATCCCCGGCGGACCGCGGTGCCCCTCCTGCCCGCTGCGTATCCGCTCGACGACGTCGTGACCGATCGTCGTCGACAGAAACTCCGGCGCGCGCATCTGGATCATCCACAGCCACGGGAAGACGATGAGAAACGCGATCGCCAGCACCATCGGCACGACCAGCGGGAAATCGCGCGCGAAGCGAAGCGGGGATGCAAACGATGTCCCCTCTTT
>JBBRFH010000253.1:0-5017 GCA_038224615.1 Tepidisphaerales bacterium | reverse complement strand
ATTGGTTCGCCTCGGGCTGGTGGGAAAGACCGGGCTTTTTCGCACCCACGCCCAGGACGACCTGGATTTTGTCGACGACCTGCTGCGCCGCGTCGATCTCTCCGATGTGGCGCATAAGCCGCTCAGTTCGATCTCCGGCGGCACGCTGCAACGCGCCCTGATCGCCCGCGCGCTCGCGGCCCGGCCGAGATTGCTTGTGCTCGACGAACCCACCACCGGCGTCGATGCGCGCGGGCAGAAGGGGTTTGTCGATCTCATCCAGCAGCTCAAGAGCGAACTGGGGCTGACCGTCGTTTTCGTCAGCCACGACCTCCGCGCCGTCACCAGCATCAGCGACCGCGTCGCCTGCCTGAACGTCCATCTGCACTACCACGACACGCCCCACCACATGCCGGCCGACCTCGTGTTCGGAATGTTCGCGTGCGATTTACAGGCGATGGGCATCGAGGGCGCCGCGCATCACACCTGCTGCGCCCACCCCGCGCCAACTGAAGGAACGGTCTTGTCGCCGGGAATCGTGGTTCGCACCTGACGCGCTGACGCCATCGGTGCCCGATTACCATGCCTGACTTCCTCGATCCGGCTTTTCGCAACGCCCTTCTCGCCGCGACCGCGATGGCCGTCGCGTGCGCGGTGCTCAGCGTCTTTGTTGTCGCTCGGCGATGGGCGTTCATGGGGGAAGGAATCAGCCACAGCGGCTTCGGCGGCGCGGGGACGGCGTGGATGCTCGCGGTCGCGTTCCCGTCGGTGTTCCAGGGGGAGCAGATGCCGTTTATCTTCGTCGTCGGCTTCTGCTTCATCGCGGCGCTGACCATCGGCTGGCTCAGCAGCGGCTCGCGCGTCACCTCGGATACCGCGATCGGCATCTTCCTGGTCGCGTCGCTGGCGTGGGGGTTCATCGGCCAGCACATCTATGTCACAAAATTCGGTGTGTGGCCGGTGGGGTTCGAGAACCTCCTCTTCGGCCAGATGAAGTCAATCGACACGCCTTACGCGCTCGCCAGCGTCGCGATCTCCGCCTCCGTGGTGATGGCGGCGTGGCTGGCGGGTAAGGAACTGATCGCCTACTGCTTCGACCCGCTGCTGGCGCGCACCAGCGGCGTTCGCACGACATTCGTACACTACCTGCTGATGATGTTGCTGGCGACGGTGATTGTCATCGGCACCCGCGTGGTGGGCAGCGTGCTGGTGACCGCGTTACTCGTGCTCCCCGCCGCCACCGCCAACCTGCTAAGCCGACGCCTCGATCGCGTCGTGCTGCTGTCGGTCGTCGTCGCGCTCGTGGGCGCGTGGGGCGGACTGCTGGCCAACGCCGAGTGGCGCGCGTTGCCGACCGGTTCGATGATCGTGCTCGTCATGTTGGTGCTGTTTGTGGCGGCGCTGGTGTGGTCGAAGGTGCGGGCATCGACCTAGCGCCACTCGATGCGCGTGAAATCGCGGCTGCCGTGAACTACATGCAGGATATCCACAACAGCGTCATCGAACTCGTACGCGATGACGTAGTTTGCCCGGGTGTAAAACCTCATGCGCGGATCGTCAACGTCGTCTCTCTGGTGGCCGAGCCACGGCGTCTCGGCAAGTATCTCAAAACCCGCCACCAGTGATCTCGTGACGTGCAACGCTGCTTGCGGGCTCTTGCCGTGAAGGTAATCGCGGATCGCTTCGAGATCTTCGACCGCGTTCATCGCGATGCGAAGTTTACGCATCAGCATGCCTCATCACCTGAAACGCCAAGACGCGATTTCAAGTCTTCCAGCGATAGGAAGCGACCCGCCTTGATGTCCGCGCGCCCGCGTTCCGCGCCGCGTTTAAGTGCCTCGGCGGGAACGGTGTCGATGAGGAGGCGCTGAAGTGCAATCTCAACGACCGCTTGCGGCGATGCGAACGTGCCGGCATCGACCAGTTCGCGAACGCTCTGTTCCTGCTCGGGTGTAAGCTGAATCGTCATGGGATACCTCTCAACCCACAGTATAAGCGAGGTTCCGACGGTTACGCACGCCAAGGACCGATTCCTGGCGGCGATTGTGGTCACGCAACTGCGGCGACGCGGAGGATCGGCGTCATGCTCCCGCGCCCAACTGTCGGACGTCGCGAAGTGGCGTGATTCGGTCGACGCTCTATAACAGTTCCCCGTGACGCCGCTTCCCATCGACGCACATCTGGACGCGATCACTACCGCGTTGCGCGCGCACCGCGCGCTTGTGCTCGTCGCCGAACCCGGCGCGGGGAAGACCACGCGTGTCCCGCCGGCGATTGTGCGGGCGGGGCTGCTGTCAAAGGAACAGCCGAACCTGGTGATGCTCCAGCCGCGCCGCATCGCTGCCCGCGCCGCGGCGGCGCGGATTGCGGAGGAGAATGGGTGGACGCTGGGCGAGCAGGTTGGCTATCAGGTGCGCTTCGAGAAACGCATCACCGCGCGAACGCGCCTGCGCGTTGTCACCGAGGCGATCCTCACCCGGCAACTGCTCGATGACCCATCGCTCGACGGCATCGGCTGCGTAGTGCTCGACGAGTTTCACGAACGCTCCATCCACAGCGATCTTGCGATCGCACTGCTCAGCGAAGTGAAGCAATCGCTGCGCGACGATCTGATGCTGATCGTCATGTCCGCCACGCTCGATGCTGAGCCGGTGGCCAAGTTCCTGGGCGGCGCACCGATCGTACGCGTGCCGGGACGGACGTTCCCCGTCGACGTGTCGTACCGTCCGACCCGCGGCGATCATGTGGAGGATGTGGTCGCCGCCGTCGTGCGCGAGGAGATCGCGAGATCCGACGGGCACATCCTCGTCTTCCTTCCCGGGGCGGCGGAGATCCAGCGGGCGCAGGAGGCGATCGGATCTTCCGCACGCGAGCACGATGCGATGGTGCTGCCGCTGCATGGATCGCTGCCGTTCGATGAGCAGCAGCGGGCGATCGCGCCCAGCGGCAAGCGCAAGATCGTGCTGGCGACAAACATCGCCGAGACGTCGCTGACGATCGACGGCGTGAAGACGGTGATTGACTCCGGGCTGGCCCGCGTGCCGCGCTTCGACCCGCAGCGCGGTCTGGACGCGCTCAATCTTCAGCGGATCAGCAACGCGTCCGCCACCCAGCGCGCCGGCCGCGCCGGACGAACGGCGGCGGGACGGTGCGTGCGGCTATGGACGCAGCAGGAGCACGCGCAGCTCGACGCGTTCGATCTCCCTGAGATTGCCAGCGTCGACCTCGCGCCGACGGTCCTCGACCTGCACGCCTGGGGGCAGAGCGACATCAATGCCTTCGGCTGGTTCGAGAAGCCACCGGCCGACACGATGGCGAGCGCGGAGCGTCTGCTGAAGATGCTCGGCGCGCTCGATGCGAACGGAAAGATCACCGCGCTCGGCAAGCGCATGCAGGCGATGCCGGTTCATCCGCGTCTCGCCCGCCTTCTCATCGGCGCATCGGATGTCGGTGCGCCGACTCTCGGCGCGAACGTGGCGGCGCTGCTGTCGGAGAAGGATTTCGTCAACCGGACTTTTGAAGACCGCCGTGCCATCGGCTCGACGCGCACGCTCTCGTCAAGCGATGTCGGCGTCCGCCTGCATCTGCTCGAGTCCGCCGAACACGCTCATTTTCGCTGGGGATCGGCCGGTGACAACGTCGATCTGAACCAGGCCCGGCAGGTCGTGCGGGCCCGCGATCAGCTACTGCGTCTGGCTCCTCTCGCTTCGGGTAGCCGCAGTGGTGATCGGCTGGACTCTGAGACGCTGCTTCAGCAGCTCGTTCTGCTCGCCTATCCCGATCGCGTCTGCCGGCGTCGCACTGACGTGCAAACAGCAACGATGGTCGGCGGGGTCGGGGTTCGCCTCGATGACAGTTGCTCGGTGCTCGAAGGCGACTACTTCGTCGCCGTCGATCCGCGCGCCGATGATCGGGCGCGGGCGCGCGAGGCGTTTGTGCGAATTGC
Organism: Tepidisphaerales bacterium; assembly: GCA_038224615.1. Taxonomy (GTDB): domain Bacteria; phylum Planctomycetota; class Phycisphaerae; order Tepidisphaerales; family Tepidisphaeraceae; genus JBBRFH01. The sequence continues at coordinate 1,092 of JBBRFH010000253.1, read as the reverse complement.
ATCCCGCATCGACGTCGAATGGCTCGAAGCGTTCTTGCCGCAGTCAATCGCGCGGACGGTGACCGCCCAGTACGATGCGCAACGCGAGCGCGTGGTCGGCTTGCGTGAGGTAAAATACCTCGACCTCGTGCTGCAAAGCGAGATCGATCCCCGTCACGCGGGCAACAACGCCAGCGTGGTTCTGCGCGATGCGCTTCGTGGCGCGATGCCTGAATGGCTGGAGCGCGATGAGACATTGGCACGGCTGGTCGCGCGGGTTCGATTGCTCGCACGAAATCTTCCGGAGAAGGGTTTCCCTGCGCTCGATGACGCGAGTTGGGACGAGTTGCTCGAGGAGGCGTCGACCGGCAAGGTGACAAAGCAGCAGGTACGCGATGCGCTGCTGGACACGATCCGCAGTCACCTGGTGTATCCGCTGGATCGACTGCTCGACGCGCAGGCGCCGGACGCGATCGAGGTGCCGACGGGGTCGAACATCCGGCTGCAATACAACCTTGATCCGACCAAGCCGCCGGTGCTGGCGGTGCGGTTGCAGGAGATGTTCGGGCTTGTCGATACGCCGCGCATCGCCGACGGTCGCGTGCCGGTGCTGCTTCATCTATTAGGCCCGAACTACCGGCCGGTGCAGATTACGCAGGACCTGGCGAGCTTCTGGAAGAACACGTATCCGCAAGTGCGCAAGGACCTGCGGGCCGACTATCCCAAGCACAGTTGGCCGGACGATCCGCTGACCGCCCCCCCGGTGCGCGGCGCGAGACGGCGGCCGAAGTAATCGCCACAGCGCGGGCGAAGTTTTTCGTTGGGCGGTTGGGAGTTGGTGGACCAGATGTGGATGGTTGTTGGACGAAAAAACCACGTCTGTCACCGTGGCTTTCGACAGGGCGCGCTGCACAGTCCGTGGATAACGTCGGGACGAAGTGACATCGCCTGTCGCGGACGGACCCCTCGCCCGACAGCCGCCCCCTCGGTCGCAAATGCGACTGTCGCGCCAGGCCGACTTTGCGATTCTGGAGCGTCAGCCGTCACGACATCTTATCCACACGCAGCGTCCGATAATATCGCACATAACCCGTTTTATGATATTAACTTCTT
>JBBRFH010000252.1:0-5026 GCA_038224615.1 Tepidisphaerales bacterium | reverse complement strand
GCAACCTGGGCATCCCCAGCCTCGTCAAGCTGTCGCGCATCGCGCTGCAGGCGGGGGCGTCGGGCATCACCGTACACCCGCGGCCCGACGAGCGGCACATTCGCCCGCGCGACGTCGACAACCTCGCTGGCGTCGTCAGGGAGTTTTCCGACGCGGAGTACAACATCGAGGGCAACCCGTTCCACGGCCTGATCGACTATTGCCGGCGCATACGTCCGGCGCAGGCCACGCTTGTTCCCGATGCGCGCGAGGCGTTCACGAGCAATCACGGGTGGAACCTCGTTGAACTTGGCGCCACCGAGCGGCGCGCCCTCAAGTGCGCGATCGACGAGCTGCAATCGGTCGGCTGCCGAGTCAGCCTGTTCATGGACCCGGTCGTCGACGCGATCGAACTGGCGGCCGAACTCGGCGCCGATCGGGTCGAACTCTACACCGAGCCGTACGCCCACGCCTTCGCGACCGGGCCGGTACACGAGGAACTTTCCCAATATGCCACTGCCGCCCGCGCCGCGACTCGCGCCGGCATGGGCGTCAACGCCGGCCACGACTTGAGCCTGGAAAATCTCGCGCCGTTCCTCGAGCGGGTGATGGGTGTCGACGAAGTCTCAATCGGCCACGCTCTGATCGCCGACGCCCTTGAATTCGGCATGCACGAAACGATCCACAAGTACGTCGCCATCTGTAACAACACCTTTCGCTGATCGACGCCTCGGCGGGCAGAAGGGGATTTGCGGTGCTGGAACCTTGAAGCAGCCATGCGTTACGGTACACTGGCTCACTCGAATGTCCGGGGTGTAGCTCAGCTTGGATTAGAGCGCTTCGTTCGGGTCGAAGAGGTCGCAAGTTCGAATCTTGTCACCCCGATTAACTTAAACGCCTGCAAGTGAACGACTTGCAGGCGTTTTTTGTTGATGCTCGCATTGGCCCCTATGCGTCCAAATGTCGGTAAACCTGCCCTTTGATTGTCGGTAAATGTCGGTAAGGTTTTGAGACGGGTACAGGAGCGACCGGTCCTCGATCGCATTAGCCGAATTGGCCCCTGCGGTCTCGGACCCCGCGGCGGGCGTAAGGCAGGGCGACATGACCGACACCAACATCCAGTGCATGACCCCGAACCGGGGCCGCAAGGGCGTCAGCTTTCATCGGGCCGTCGGCAAGCGGACCCGCTCGGATTAGAATCTCGGCACCGCCGACCAACGCGATGAGCGGCCGCAAGGCCGCCCCCTATCCCGATTCGTTGGACACTCGAAAGCTTCGTCGCCGAAGCGGCGAGGCCGGGGTGCTTATGCTTGCCCGACTTCGAGGCGGGTGTACATCTTGAGTTCAACGCCCTTGCTCTTGAGCAGCGCGGCGACCGTGCCCTTGAACTCGTCGGCGCGAACGTATTCCTGGTCGAGCAGGACACGCTCGGCGTAGAAGCTGTTGAGCTTGCCTTCGGCGATTTTTTCGGCGATGTTTTGCGGCTTGCCGGTCTGCTTGGCTTGGTCGACGGCGATGTCACGCTCCTTGGCGACGAGGTCGGCCGGCACGTCGGCGCGGGTGAGCGCGACCGGCTTGCTGGCAACGATGTGCATGCCCAGGCTCTTGATGATCTCCTCGCTCGCCGGTGCGGCGAACTCGAGGACCACGCCAACCTTGCCCTTGCCGGCGGTGCTGTAGAGGTACGAGCCGACGTTGCCCTGCACGACCGCGGTGCGGCCGAGCTGGACGTTCTCGCCGGTCACCTGGCTGACGTTGACGAGCGCTTCTTTGATGGCGGCGTTTGACGCGAGGTCGCCCGATGGACTGCCCGCCAGCGTCTCGGCGGCGAGCTTGGCGATCTTCTCGGCCTGCTCGCTCTTGGCGGTGAAGTCCGTGTTGCACACGAGCTCGACGGCGACGGCGACATCGCCTTTGGTCAGCACTTCGACGCGGCCTTCGGTCGTAGCGCGCCCGGCGATTGATCCCTTCACGCCTTTCTTGCGAAAATTCTCGATCGCTTTCTCGATGTCACCACCGGTTTCGGTGAGCATCTTCTTGCACTCCATCATCCCTTGGCCGGTCTTGGCGCGGAGTTCGTTAACGATTGAAGCGGTAATGGTTGCCATTTGGTTGGTTCCTCTAGTTTTGAATTAGAAGCCGCAGATAAACGCAGATGAACGCAGATAATTTCAATTTTTATCCGCGTTCATCTGCGTGATCTGTGGCTAATTAAAGCCTTTGATTAGGCAGACGCGCCGACCGGTTCGACGGCCGGGGCTTCCGGGGTGGTGGGGGCGGCGGGGGCCTCGGTCGGCTCGGCCGGGGCGTCACCGGCGGGCGGTTCGCCTTCGCCGGGCTTGTCGGCACGGAACGCGGCACGGCTGCTGCGGCGTCGGCCTGGCCCTTCCCCTTCGGGCCCGCCGCCGGTCGTGCGGCCGGCCTTGCCTTCGATGGCGGCGTCCGCCAACTGGCTCAGCACCAACGCAATGGCGCGCATCGCGTCGTCGTTGCCCGGGATCGGCAGGTCGATCTGCGACGGGTCGCCGTCGGTGTCGATCAAGGCGATCGTCTTCACGCCCAGCTTCCTTGCTTCGTTGACCGCGATGTGCTCGCGCTTGGTGTCGATGAGGAAGATCAGTCCCGGCAGCTTGTCCATCTTGCGGATGCCTTCAAGGTTGGCCTTGATCTTGGTCATCTCGCGGTTGAGCGTGGACTTCATTTTCTTCGAGTACGTTTCGATCTCACCGGACTCCCAGAGCTTCTCGAGCTGTTCGAGGCGCTTGAGGCGTTCGCGGATGGTGCGGAAGTTGGTCAGCGTGCCGCCGAGCCAGCGCTCGTTGACGTAGTGCATGCCACAGCGGTTGGCTTCATCCTGGATGGCGGTGCGGGCCTGGCGCTTGGTGCCAACGAACAGCACGTCGCGGCCGGCGGCCACGGTGTTCTGGATCAGCTTCTTAGCCAGCAGAAGACCCTTGACGGTCTCCTTGATATTGATGATGTGGACGTTCCCGCGCTTGCCGTGAATGTACGGCTCCATACGCGGATTCCAGCGGCTGGCGGGATTGCCAAAGTGAATGCCGGCATCGACCAGCGCTTTGACGAGTTCTGCTTGGGTCATAACTAACTCCTTGTCAGGCAGCGATTAGCAAATCGCCAGCCCCATCTGCCGACGGCGTCGCCAAAACTGCCTCGGCCGATTCAGGGGCTTTGGTATTGGTACAAAAAGCACGTTCCGAGGCCTGTGCGAACCCACAAACGACGGACTCGCCTTGGCGATGGCGAGTCGTCCATTGTACTGAACACCAGCTTTTGAAGCAATCGTCGAATCGACACGATCGAATCGAGGAATCAACTCGGCCCGGGTGCGTCAGTTTGGCGATTGCTGCCAACGTGGGGGGACGCCCAGGCGTGCGCGGTTTCTTGATGCGGTGTTTTGCCCTGCGGGACGGTCGCTCCTATCGTCCGCCGTCTCGTGGTTGGGACGAGTGTTGAAGAACGACATGGAGTTGCCTTGGCCAAGTCTGGCGTGAACGATTTTGATCCGAGCGAGGCGGGCGGCGTGCTGGCGATCACGGGGTTCGGGTTCGGGTCGTCGTCGATGGCCTACCTGCTCGGTGCGCAGGATGCCGTCGACTACCACCAGCGCGGGATCGTGACCAGCACGGTGAGCTTCTGCCGGACGATCGGCGGGTCGATGGGTGTCGGACTGCTCGGCGCGGGATTCAACGTCCTCAGCCACGACCGACTGAACGACTTGACGCGCGGCGGTGTCTCCCCGGCGGCGGCGCTCGACCCGCACACGCAGGCGGGCCTCCCGCCCGAGACGCTCGACCTGATCCGCAATACGATTGCAGGCGGGCTGCGCTGGGTGTTTGTGGCGATGCTCGTTGTCGCCGTGGGGCAGCTTATCGCCACGCTCATGATGCGCCAGCGCCTGCCAGTTGCGGCGGTTCGCGTCGCGGATGCCGTTGAAGCGTGATCGCGCCGTCGCGTTGATTTCTAATGTGTCCCCTCGGCGGGTCCGTATGGTACTTCCCGCAAAAATGATATAACCCGAGGCAATGGGGCCTCTCCAAATGTTTGCAGAAGAAGGTCGAAATGTCTGAAGAAATGGCACCCGCCGAAGTGCAGGAAGTCGAGGACACCCTCGAAACTCAGGAAGTCCGCCAGTCCGTCGCCCGCGACCAGATGGTCGAAGTAAACGACGCCGCCTCAGTCCTTATGAAGGCACTTGAGAAACTGCCCGGCGGCGATCTGATCAACGACATGGTATCGACGTCGCTGAAGCTGCTTCGCGACAAGAACAACCGCGCCGACCTCAAGCTCATCAACACGTCTCTGAAAGAACTGCGCTATGCGCTGAAGATCTTCGAGCCGTACAAGGACACGCGTAAGATCAGCATTTTCGGCTCGGCCCGCACGCCCGAAATGCACCGTGACTACGTCGCCGCGCTCGATTTCTCCAAGCGCATCGCCGAGCTTGGCTGGATGGTCATCACCGGCGCCGGCGGTGGGATCATGGCGGCGGGGCACGGCGGGGCGGGCGCGAAACCGTCCTTCGGGCTGGCGATCCGCCTGCCTTGGGAACAGAAGACCAACGCGTTTATCGAAGGCGATCCCAAGCTGATCAACTTCAAGTACTTCTTCACCCGCAAGCTGATGTTCGTGCGCTCCAGTCACGCGATCGCGGTCTTTCCCGGCGGGTTCGGGACGATGGATGAGGGCTTTGAAGTCCTGACGCTGGTGCAGACCGGCAAGGCGCCGCCGATGCCGATCGTGTTTGTCGATCACGAGGGTTCCGGGTTCTGGCGCGGGTGGCAGAACTACGTAAAGGACCAACTGCTGGGCAGCAAGCTCATCAGCCCCGAGGACATCAACCTCTACAAGATGTCCCAGAGCGTTGACGACGCGATGGCCGAGGTGACTCATTTCTACAGCAACTTCCACAGCACGCGTTACTCGCGCGATACGCTGATCATGCGCATTCAGCGCAAGCCCTCGCCGACCATGATGGACGAGTTGAACCGCCGGTTCGGCAAGCTCTGTGTCAAGGGACTGATCGAGG
>JBBRFH010000251.1:0-5032 GCA_038224615.1 Tepidisphaerales bacterium | reverse complement strand
GCATGAGTCCGTGGTAGACGCCCCACGCCACGAACAGCCACGTCGCGCCGTGCCACAGCCCGCCGATGGTCATGGTGATGAAGAGGTTCAGGTATGTGCGAATCGATCCCTTTCGATTTCCGCCCAGCGGGATGTAGAGGTAATCGCGCAGCCATGTGCTCAGGCTGATGTGCCAGCGGCGCCAGAAGTCGCTCGGGTTGACCGCGAAATACGGCAGGTCGAAGTTGCGCATCAGGTCGAAGCCCATCAGCCGGGCAGCGCCGCGCGCGATGTCGCTGTAGGCGCTGAAATCGCAGTAGATCTGCAGCGCAAACGCGTAGGTGCCGAGCACGGTTTCCCACCAGAGCGGAAACTCGGCCATGTTGTCGACCTTGTAAACCGCCACTGCCACCTTCGCGACGTTGTCGGCCAGCACGACTTTCTTAAAAAGCCCCAGCGCCATCAGCCAGGTGCCGTGACTGATGTTGTCCCAGGTCAGCTCGGTGCGGCTCTTGATCTGCGGCAGCAGGTGCGTCGCCCGCTCGATCGGCCCGGCGACAAGCTGCGGGAAAAAGCCGACAAACAGCGCGTAGTGCAGCGGATTTTTCTCCGCCTTCAGGTGCCCGCGGTAGACGTCGATGACGTAGCCGATCGACTGAAATGTGTAGAAGCTGATCCCGACCGGCAAGATGACCTGTAGTGGCAAACGCTCAACATGCGTCCACCCCGCCGAGTGCGCCGCGGAGACGAAGCTGTCGAGGAAAAAATTGCCGTACTTGAAGAACCCCAGGACACCGAGATTGACGATCAGCGAGCCGGCCACGAACAAGCGCCGCTTGGGGGTGCCCAGCGCGTGCCGCTCGAGCAGCCTCGCCATCGTGTAGTCGAACGCCTGCGTGCCCAGCAGCAGCAGCAAAAAACGCCAGTCGACTGCCACCGCCCACACGCCGTAGAAGTACCAGCTCGCCAGCAGCAGGAACGCGTTGCGCGCGGTCAGCCGGTAGCGCAGCAGCGCGAAGCCCAGGAAAACAATCGGGAGGAAGGCGGCAAAATGCAGGCTATTGAAGACCATCGATGAGTGCGGGCGTTCGAACCGCGAGGCACGCTAATGACGCCGCCCGGCGTTGTCAAAATACCGCCGAAACGTGTAGCTTCTCATCCATGGGCGTTCAGACCGATTGGCGGGCACTTCACGGCGACGCGCTGGCGAACCGGCGCGTGCTCGTCACCGGCGGCTGCGGGTTCATCGGCTCGCACCTGGTCGAAACGCTCGTCGCGCTGGGTGCCCGCGTCACCGTCTTCGACGACCTCTCCGCCGGTCGGGTGGAGAACCTGCCGAAGTCCGACCGCGTCGAACTGATTCGCGGCTCGGTCCTGGAGATGCCCGCGATTGATCTGGCGATGCGCGGCTGCGACATCGTCTTCCACTGCGCTGCCCGCGTGAGCGTGCCGCAATCGGTCACCGATCCCAAGAGTTACCACGACATCAACGGAACGGGCACGGTGAACGTGCTGGAAGTCGCAAGATCGACCGGCGTGCAGCGGATCATCTATTCCGCCAGCAGCAGCGCCTACGGCGATGCGCCCGACTTGCCCAAGGTCGAGACGATGGCCGAACGGCCCAAGAGCCCCTACGCCGCCGCCAAACTGGTCGGGGAGCAGTATGTGCGCGCCTACGCAGCGTGTTACGCGATCGACGCCATCAGCCTTCGCTACTTCAACATTTTCGGCCCGCGCCAGAACCCGCACAGCGCCTACTCGGGCGTGATCGCGGCGTTCAGCAAGACGATCCTCGCCGGCGAATCGCCGCGCATCACCGGCGACGGCTCAGCCAGTCGCGACTTCACGTTCGTCCACAACGTTGTCCACGCCAATCTCCTGGCCGCCACCCGCGCCGAGCGGTTGAACGGCGAGGTCGTCAACATCGCCGCCGGCCAGCGACGGACCATCCTCGAACTCGCCGACGCCATGCTCACCCAGTTCGATCGCCCTGAACTTCGTCCCGTCTTCGCGCCCGCGCGCCCCGGGGACGTCGCCCATTCACTGGCGAGTCTCGAAAAGGCTCGCGCCTTGATCGGCTACCGCCCCATCGTCGGCTTCGAGGAAGGCCTGGCGGCGACGTGTGAGTGGTATCGCGATGCGCTCGCGGAGGGATGAGTCCACCGTTGATCGCTGATCTGTATTCGCCTCGCACAAACTCTGCTCGCGCCAAGTTATGAGGGTTGTGCTAGGATTATCCGCCTATGACCATCGGGCACTGCGATGGAGCGATTCTTGCGACGATTTTTGGTAACTTCGGGTTGCCGACGGAAGCGTTCCTCAGACTTTTGCTGGCCGCGGTGTGCGGCGGCGTCATCGGCATCGAGCGCGAGATGCGCGGCCGTCAAGCCGGCTTCCGAACCAACCTGCTTGTCTGCATCGGCAGCGCCCTGGTGATGATCGTTTCGATCGCCGTCGCCGAGATGACCGTCACCATGGACTCCCCGCTGCATGATCACATCAATATCAACACCGATCCCGGCCGAATCGCCTACGGCGTGATGGGCGGCATCGGCTTTCTTGGTGCCGGCACGATCATCCATAACAAAGGCTCGATCCGCGGCCTCACCACCGCCGCCGCCCTCTGGTGCGTTGCAGCGCTCGGGCTCGCGGCGGGCCTCGGCCTTTATACCGTCACCACGATGGCCACGCTCATGATCGTCGTGGTGCTGTGGATCCTTTCGTACATCGAGCCGCTCATCCCGCAGACGCGCTACCGCCAGATCGTCGTTCGCACCGACTGGTCCCCCAACTGCATCCCCGAGGTCGTCAGTTACCTGAAGACCCGCGGCCTGCGCGTGATCGACGTCAGCTTCGATCGCCGGGAAGATCCCGCGTTCGCCGTCGTCACGCTGGTAATCGCCTTCAAGGACGCCCACCAGTTCTTCCATCTCGAGCGCGCCGTCGAAGGCGAGCGTAAGTTTGAGCTGCTGGCCACGCGCGAAACGCAACAGTGAACCGAATTCTGAATGCTGAATTATGAAAGAAATGCGCAGCGACGATCGGGTGGGTCTTCTTTCATAATTCAGCATTCAGAATTCACGTTCATCCCACAAATGCGTACTTGGTTTAGTGCATCGCAGAGATTCTCAGCTTGAAGAATTCCCTGGTAGTCGGCATGCAATCGGGGCGTGAGAAACTCTTGAGGTTGAATGTCGCCATAGCGATTCTCCAAAGCTCACGCGCGTTACCGGGCGTGAAAACCGGCACCTACACCACCCATTGTATCGCTGAGCATGCTACCACGCGATGCTTTTCAGCAGCCGGTTCTATCCGGGATTGACAAACCGCTACTGTGCGATAGAATAATGGACGATATAAGACCCGAGGCGGTAGCGTGGCGACGCAAGAAGAAGCCAGTTATTTTCTGACATCGTTCAAGCTCGCCATCGAATACGGGCGCTGCCAGTTCGTTGGCCGGCCGCGAACCGACCAGGATCTGAGCGACTTGAACATGAACCGGAAGGAAGCATTCGAGACCATCTGCTCGCTCACGCCGGATAATTATTCGTCCGGCCCGCTTCCCGACGACACCGATCCCGACAAGGACCTCTGGGTCTTTGGGTGCGACCATGAAGGCTTTGAGGTCTACGTCAAATTACGGCTTCATCCAACCCCCCGCGGGCAGATGCCGCGCGGGGCCGTTTGGTCGTTTCACAAAGCAGAGCACCCTATGCGTTACCCATTACGACGAGGAGGTGCCTAATGGAAAAGTCCCTGTATTGCCCGAAATGCGAGGCGGAACGAGTTTTCCGCTTTTCGGAACGGAATGAGACGTTGGACGTGCGGGGCGAAAAGGTCTCGCTGAGCGTCCCGACGTGGACCTGCTCCGTCTGCGGCGAACTGGTCGCCGACGAGGCGTTCGGCGATCCGGTGGAGAAGGCTTACGACCTCTACCGGAGAAAGCACGGCCTTCTCTCTCCTGCCGAGATAAAGGCCATTCGCGAGCGATGGGGCCTGAGCCAGGTCGCCTTCGCCACGCTGCTGGGAATGAGCCAGGCGACGATCAACCGTTACGAACAGGGGGCGATTCAACAGCAGAAGGAAGATGAACTGATCCGCGCCTGCGCCAATGCCGACCGCATGCGCGATCTCCTCCAGCGCCAAGGCCACCTTCTCAGCGAACGCCAGAAGCAACTTGCGGACGCCGCTCTTAGCGCAGCGCCGGCCCCGGCAGTCAATTGGGCGGCGATGTTCGGTGGGGCCATGCCCGTCGAGATGACGGCGCGGAGCGGCTTTCGACCCTTCGATTTTGAGCGGTACGCAGCCGCCGTCGTCTGGCTCTGTAGCTATGTGCCCACGGTGACCCAGACCAAGTTGTATAAGCTGTTGTTCTACGCCGACTACCTCTGCTTCCGCACGACCTCGCGGTCCCTAACGGGCGCTCTTTACCGGCGGATGCCCTACGGTCCTGTGCCCATGGGTTTCAGCGATCTCCGGGCGCGCCTGGAGTGCGAGGACTTCGTGCTGATAAACGAGATGACGTACCAGAACGGCAACACGGGCGAGGAGTTCCGGCCTGGCCCGCGTGCAGGGGAAATCAAGGTTGATTTCACCGTAGACGAACTGAGGGTGTTGACCTTCGTCAAGGACCAGCTTGGCAGCCTTCCGCCATCCGCCATCCGCAACAAATCTCACGAAGAAACCGCTTGGAAGAACACGCCCGAAAAGGCCGTTATCAGCTATGAAATGGCCCAGGAACTTTCACTAGCCTTGCCCGCGTCTCGATGACCGCGCAAGACACGACCCGTTTCCACCAAAGGGTTAAGCGGTGCGATTCTCTGCGGCTTACAGGTTTCGCCACGTCCGGCGCTGCTTGCGCCAATCTGGCGTGGCCGCGATGGGTCGCATCTGCCACTCCTTGATCACGTCCCGGCCCGCTTCGACCGGCGGCAGGAACAACAGTTCCTCCTGGATGTCGGGGGCGAGGTTGAGCAGGTTCATGATTTGGGTGACGCGAGCGCGGGTCACATGGCCAAGCCGCGCCAGGTCGGCGTAGTCGCGGACCTCGCCT
>JBBRFH010000250.1:0-5034 GCA_038224615.1 Tepidisphaerales bacterium | reverse complement strand
CGTTCCTGCACCGCAACGGCTGCAAGACACGCGACAGTATCGTGTACGAAGCCTTCCTACACGACGTGCCGATCTTCTGTCCGGCCTTCAGCGACTGCTCGGCCGGCTTCGGCCTGGTCACCCACGCCGTCTCCCGAGGCGATCAGCCGAAGATGACCTGGGACGGCGGCAAGGACTTCTACGAGCTGACGCAGATCAAGATGAAGAACCCCGAGACGGGCCTGGTCATGATCGGCGGCGGCGTGCCGAAGAACTTCACGCAGGACATCGTCGTCTGCGCCGAAACCCTTGGCATGGACGCTCCGATGCACAAGTACGCCATTCAGGTCACCATCGCCGACGTCCGCGACGGCGCGCTCAGCTCGTCGACGCTCAAGGAAGCCTCGAGCTGGGGCAAGGTCGACCTCGTGTACGAACAGATGGTCTTCTCCGAAGCCACCATCGCGGTGCCTTTGATTGCGGGATACGCCTACCACAAGGGCGCGTGGAAGAACCGCGCGGGAAAGAAGTTCGCGCAACTGTTCGACCTCGCGACGGCGTAATTGACGTTCGACAACCTGTCACAAACAACGCCCACGCCAGGCATGGCGTGGGCGTTGGGTTTCACGATTCCAGCAAACGTGCCTCGGACTCGCGCGGGACTATACTGCGCGCCTGCATGCCACACGACGATGGGGAACCGACCGACGACGCGATGATCGACGCGATCAACGATGGAGACGTCGCTGCGTTCGAGACGCTCTATCGCCGGCATCGCGACTGGGTGGTTCGACTGGCGCGCCGGTTCACCGGCAGCGACGCCGACGCGCTGGACGTGCTGCAGAACACGTTCGTCTACCTCTACCACAAGTTCCCCGGCTTCACGCTCACGGCGTCGCTGCGCACGCTGCTCTGGACGGTGGTGCGGAGCGAATCGCTGATGATCGTACGGAAACGAAAGCGGTCGATCGCGATCGACGAAACCGTGCTGGATCTGCCCGCCAAGGCGCAAGCGACGGATGGTGAAGTCGCTGCGATCGTGGCATCCCTGTCGGTGGAGCATCGGCAGGTGGTGCTCATGCGGTTCGTCGACGATTTGTCGACTGACGAGATCGCCGTCGCGTTGTCGATCCCGTCCGGCACCGTCAAATCGCGCCTCCATCACGCCCTCGCCCACCTCCGCGCCAGCCCGACAGCCCGGCGGTATTTCGATCGCTGAAGACGGGGGAACCGCAGATTACGCAGATTACGCAGATGAATGCGCAGGCATTTTGAATGGCCTCCCTAATCTGCGAAATCGGCGTAATCTGCGGTTCTATTCTCATTTTGATTGAACCGAACGCGCGTCCGCCGCACTTGACGGGTAGATGCAGGATGATTGTGACAATTTCGATGCGCTTCCGCCGGACCTGCGCGACGCGATGCGGGCGGAGTATCCGGTGCCCGTGGTGCCGGCGGCGCTGGATGAGCGGATTCTGGGCCAGGCCCGGTCGCACCTGCTGTCGCGCCGGCGTCCGCCGCGGTTTATGCGGCTGTTCGGTTCGGTCGCGGCGGCGGCGGCGGCGGTGGTGATCGTGGGGGTAGCCGTCCATATCGCCCGCCTGCAACCCGCGCCGTCGATCGCCGCCAATGACCGCAATCACGACGGCGCCTTCAACATCCTCGACGCCCTCGCCGCCGCCCAGGGGGGCGCGTCGCCGCAGGACGTCGATCGACTGGCCCGCGCCGTTGTGCGCGTGGAGACCGTGCAATGAAAAATCGCATTGGCCGCCGAGTCCAAGAGAACATAGATGCGCCGCGAATTTTCCGTGGCACAGGTGCCTCGCCCGTGTTGCGTTCTCTGCACAATCATGGGCGAGGCGCCCATGCCACAACGCTTTTCGCATCCTTCTTTATTCTCTTTGTCCTCTGTGCGTCAGTGGCGCACGCTGCCGAACCCACGGTCCGCTTCGCCACGATCGACATCTCGATTGATCCGCAAGGCCAGTCGCTGGCGGCGTATCAGTTCGAGCTGATCGCGCCGGAGTCGGTCACGCTCGTCGGCGTCGAAGGGGGCGAGCACGATGCGTTCAAGAAGGCCCCGTACTACGACCCGCGCGCCCTCCAGCAACGCCGCATCGTCATCGCCGGCCTGTCCACCGACACGTCGCTGCCCAACGCCAAAACCCGCGTCGCCCGTATCCATGTGGAGATTCGCGGGAACTTATACCCCGACTACACCGTCAAACTCATCGTCGCCGGCAACAGTGATGCGAAAGCGATCGCCAACGCCGTGGTGACGTTTGCACCGACTGAAACGCAGCAGAAGAAGGAGCAGTGATCATGAAACGAAGCATCAAGAAGTGGGGTCTTAACGTCCTGGCAGGATCGTTGGTGGTTGCGGGGATCATCGCCGTTGGATGTTCGGGCGGCGATAAGTCCTCAGATAAGCCGCCCGAAGGCTCAGCCAGCACCGTGACGCGAGATTTGAAGAACGATCGCCGTCCAGCGAAAGCGACCGAGGCAGAGGAGAATGAGCTGCCCGATAACATCTCGCGGCTGAGCGGAGGGCTTGCTGTGTCGCCCGCTACTGCTCCGGTAGCAGGACCGAAAGGCGCCTTTTTCGGCAGCGCCGGAAATCTAACACAGAAGACGGAGGACCAGGGGGAGGGGAAACAGGTGAAGCTTCCGGTGCCGACGTCGTCGCTTCCTGCTGCGTCCGAAGAGCTCTGGATCATCTCCAAGCCCGCGAAGGGGCAAGCGGCGCCGGCGAACAATGACGACGCGCAGCCGCGCTCCGGCGCGCTCGTCGTTACGAAGGATCAGAAGATCATCCCCTGCCCGCTCAAGCACACCGACGTGAAGGCCCGCGTAGATGGGTTCATCGCATCGGTCGACGTCACGCAGCAGTACACCAATCCGTTCAGCGAGAAGATCGAGGCCACCTACGTCTTCCCGCTCCCTGAAAACGCCGCCATCAACGAGTTCGTGATGACGATCGGCGATCGCACCATTCGCGGCATCATCCGTGAGAAGGAAGAAGCCAAGCAGATCTACGCCGCCGCCAAGCAGCAGGGGTACACCGCGGCGCTGCTCGAACAGCAGCGGCCGAACGTGTTTACGCAGAAGGTGGCGAACATCGAGCCGGGCAAGCAGATCGACATCTCGATCCGCTACTTCAACACGCTGGCGTATGTCGATGGGTGGTACGAGTTCGTGTTCCCCATGGTCGTCGGCCCGCGCTTCAATCCGCCGGGCCAACCTAATCAAGTTGGCGACGGGATCGGCGCGGTGTCGCGCAACAACAACGGCGCGTCCGGGCAATCAACGGAGGTGCAATACCTCGCGCCGACCGAGCGCAGCGGACACGACATCGACGTGCAGGTCGATCTCAACGCGGGCATGGCGATCGAACAGGTGCAGAGCGTCAATCATGTGATCGAAGCCGCGCTGATCAAGCAGGCGGAGAACAATCCCGGTCACCGGATCGTGAAGATTGCCGCCGCCGATCGGATTCCGAACAAAGACTTTGTGCTGCGATACAAGGTCGCCGGCAAGCAGTTGAAGCAGGCCGTCTTCACGCAGGCGGACAAGGACGGCAAAGGCGGCTACTTCGCGCTGTTGATGGTGCCCCCGGAGACGACCGCGGACCTGCCGCGCCGCCCCGTTGAACTCTGCTTCACCCTCGACGTTTCCGGCAGCATGAGCGGGGCACCGATCGAGCAGTCGCGCGGCGCGATGAAATACGCCCTCGCGCACATGCAGCCCAATGACTCGTTCCAGGTGATCCGCTTCGCCGGCGGCGTCGACCAGCTCGCGCCGGACGCCTTGCCGGCGACGCCCGCCAACGTGAAGACCGGGCTGAACTTCATCGAATCCACCAACGCCGGCGGCGGCACCATGATGCTGCAGGGCATCACGACGGCACTCAATCAATCCGTGAAGGACGAAGAGCGCGTGCGTTACGTCTGCCTGCTCACCGACGGCTTCATCGGCAACGAAGCCGAGCTGATCAAGGCGACGCACCAGATGCACGGCGCGACGAAAGTCTTCGGCTTCGGCGTGGGTAGTTCGCCCAATCGTTACCTCATCGACGGCATGAGCCGCGCCGGCGCGGGGGCCGTCGCTTATCTGTCGCTGAACGACACGGGCGAGGAAGTCATGCAGCCGTTCTTCGACCGCATCAGCAAGCCGGCGCTGACGAACATCGCTATCGACGCCAGCGGCTTGAGCGGCGCAGAGGTCTACCCCGCAAAGGTGCCCGACGTGTACGTCGGCCGCGCCGTGGTGATCACCGGCCGCTTCCAGGGTGCCGGCGGCACGCTCGTCGTCAAAGGCCGCGGCGCCGGAGGCCCGGTCGAGCAGCGCTTCGAGATTCATCCGACGCAGGAGACGAACGCGTCCCTCGCCGCCGTCTGGGCGCGGCAGAAGATCGGTTCGTTGTGCGACCGCATGATGATCGAGAACGATGAAACCGCCTCGCCGGCGATCAAGCAGGTGGCGCTGGACTACAGCCTGATGAGCGATTTCACCAGCTTCGTCGCCGTCGACAGCTCGCACCGCACCGCGGGCGACCACGGCATCAGCGTCGTCCAGCCGGTGCCGGTGCCCGACGGCGTCCGCTACGACACCACCGTGCAAACGCCGGATAAACCCGCAGCGGAATGAATGGCTGGAGAAGGAATCGAGCCGCGAAGAAACGATGAGCGCGAAGATGAGCGCGAAGGAATTCGATCGGGACCACAGATTTCAGTGATTTCACAGATTGCGTTTTTCCGAATCTGTGCCATCTGTCAAATCTGTGGTTCCCTCTGCTCCGCTTCGCGCTCGTCGCGGGTCACATCCCTGGTCGTCTCGACACGTTCGCTCCGTATCGCTATAATCATGCCCTTGCGAAAGACGACGCGAAGCACCACGACGACGGCCGACTAATGTCGGGCTGGTGTTTCGCGCATTGTAACGATGCAATTCGACGCCGCCCGATGAAGATCGGGCGGCGTTTTGTTTTGGCGTGTGGAGAGTCGATAGCGACGAACGGACCGCGGCTTGTGCTATCGACTATCAGCTATCTACTAT
>JBBRFH010000249.1:0-5069 GCA_038224615.1 Tepidisphaerales bacterium | reverse complement strand
GGCGCGTTCGGATGTACGAAGAGAACCTCGCAGTCGGTCTCAGTGCCGTCCACGAGCGTTACGCGGTCGGTCTTCGCTCCGATGGCAAAGGTGTTGATGATCAGCACTGACAGAAAGGCGAAAGGCATCCAAAACTTCACGGAACTCCTCCGGTCAACTGTAAATTACCTACGGGATCAGCCCAGGCACGGTGCAAGGGCGTCTACGATCAGACACGGCACCGCGATGCCGGCCGGTGGGTTGTCGAAATTCCCTTCGGCCAAGCGCAGCACCTTGACGATCAATTCTGTCATTTGTTCCCACGGGGGGATCGCGCCAACGCAGTTGGAATCGGATTCCGTCGGTGCCAGGAACATTCCGAACGCAGGGCGCGACCGGCGGCGAACGCAAAGGGAATCGATAATGTCGAGCAGTCGGCGGTCGGTCCCGATCAACGCCGTCGGCGGTTGCGGGCCGCGAAGCAGGTCGTCGATCAAGCGAATAAAGCCGGGACGGTCCAAGGGCTGGTCGTCAACGACGACCTGCGTCGCGATTCCCGCGGCGTTCATGGCCTGCAGATACCCACTGAGCCGGTCTTCGCGACTGTAGTGCCGACGGCCGCCGTTGAAATGGTGGAACGCGTGATCGACGTAAGCGATCCGGCGATGGCCTTGCGCGAGCAGCCGATCGGTGACGTCCACCCCGGCACGGAACTCGTCGGCGTAAACGGCGCGGTGCGGCACTTTGCGATTGAATTCGACCCAAGGCGTGCCGTTGTCCTGCATCGCCCGCAGGATGTGCGGCGGCAGTTCGACGTGATAATTGCTGACAATGCCATCCACCGCCCACTCACGAACGAAATCTG
The DNA here is from genome assembly GCA_038224615.1 of Tepidisphaerales bacterium. GTDB lineage: Bacteria > Planctomycetota > Phycisphaerae > Tepidisphaerales > Tepidisphaeraceae > JBBRFH01. The sequence goes on along the minus strand of JBBRFH010000249.1, from coordinate 4,225 downwards.
GTAGGTAGTCAGGGTTGTCTATCTCGGCCTCGTTGACGCGCCCAAGCAGCAACCGATTGCCGCCTTCGCTTACTACGCGCGTGAGTGCAGTCAGGAATTGAGGCGAAATTTCGCTGCGCATCAAGCTCGTGTCCAGGAGCAATCCGACGCTCCCGAACCGTCCCGTCGAGATGCCACGGGCGTAGGCATTCGGGCGGTACTTCAGGCGTTTGGCGGCGACCAAAATTCGGGTACGAGTGTCTTGCGACATTCGGCCGACGCCGCGCAAGGCGCGTGACACGGTGACCCGGCTCACGCCCGTCTCGCTCGCCAGGTGGTCGATCGTCACCGCCACGCAGTCACCCTCTGCTTTATCGATAAAAACACTTGAGACAACGGTAAACCATGTTATCATCGCGTTGGAGAAGTTCAACAGAACTTTTGCCGGTGATTTTTTGGCGGTTGGAGACAAACGAGATGGACAGCCTGGCCGTGGTACCGATCGTATTTAACGCCGGCGCGGCGGTACTGCCGGCCGTGCTCGCGGGGCTGATCAGCGTGGTGGCGATTGTGTTTCGCCCGAAACAATGGGGACCGGCGATCCGACAAAATCCCAGCGTATTCGGTGGGGGTGCCGTTCTGATGCTCCTGCTCATCGGGGCGTGGTGGTTGTGGCCGGCGACGACGACCCGCCGCAGCACGCCCCAGGCAGGGGCGGTAGCCGGCACGACGGACTGGACGGCGATCGGCCTGGCGTACCTGCGGGAGCGCGACGCCGGGAGTGCCGTCGTCGCTCCTTCGGATCCGCCTGCCACCGCCCATGAATCGCCGACCATCTTCCGCGGGGGTGTGCTGCGCAACGGATACGATGGCGGCCCTTCGCCGGTCGGATTGGTCCCGGCGTGGAGTTACCTCGACCCCGAGGACGACGCAGCGTTGTACTTGTCGAGCGTCGCCGTTCGCTGGCCTTGGATTTATGCCACGTCGTCCACACTCGTACCGCCCAACAGCACCGGCAGCGTGCTTTGCCTTGACGCCCGGACGGGCGCGCGGCGGTGGTTGACCTACGAAGCCGCGCCGCCAGGCGGAAGTAACGCCGCGACGTTCAAAGGCTTTTTCAGTTCCCCCGCCATCACCGCAGACGGCAAATCTCTCGTCGTCGGCCAAGGGCTTCACCAAGACCGTAACTCCGCCCTGCTCTGTTTTGACGCCGCGACCGGCCAACTAAGGTGGCAAGTGCCGACCACACTTCACGTCGAAAGCTCGCCTGCCATCGAAGGCGACATCGCCGTCGTCGGCGCCGGCGCGGTGGAGATGGGCGACGATCACAAGCCGGCCCCTGGTGATGATCCCGGGTTCGTAATGGGCGTTCGCATCAGCGACGGCAAGCTGCTCTGGAAAGTCGCGGTCAACGACCCGGAAAGCTCCCCCGCCATTGCCGACGGCATCGCGTACATCGGCAGCGGCGTGAACGGCAATGAAGTGGTCGCGATCCACATCGCCGACGACGCGGAACTCGAAAACCAAAAAACACCGCGCGTCGCGTGGCGGACGAAAACGCCCTACCCGGCGATCGGAGCCGTAACGGTTGCCGGCGATCTGGTCCTCATCGGTACCGGCCGAGGCGACTTCGCATTTGCCGATCCGAATCCCGCCGGCGTGGTGCTGGCGCTGGACAAGGCGACGGGCGTCGTCCGCTGGCAGGCTGACATGCCCGACGCCGTGCTCGGCCCGGTGGCGGTGCAAGGCACGCGTGCGATCGTGCCGGTGCGGAATGGCGAAGTTGTCGCCATCGATTTGGATGCCAAAGGGAAGATCCTTTGGCGTCAGCGCATCACCGACACCGCGCCGGTTCTCGCGGGCACCGCGTTCACCGGCACGCACGTTTATGCCGTCAGCAGCGACGGCACCCTCGCGGTGCTCGATGCGACCAACGGAAGAATCATCGAACGCCACCCGATCAATCGACCCGGAAAGCCCGGCGAACTCAGCTTCTCGATCAGCGCGCCGGCGATCAGCAATGGCCTGGTTATCGTTGGCTCCGAGACCGGCGGCATTCAAGGCTTCGTCGCCAAGGCCTCCGTCGCCGGAGGCCGTCAATGACGCTCCGCACTTCACAACCTCCAGTCGCCGGCGTGTCGGAACCGAAGGATTGGGTGCTCCCATTGAGCCTGGCGAGCGACGCCGGAATCGTGGGCGGCAAGGCGGTGAATCTCTACCAGTTGATCCAGGCCGGTTTTAATGTGCCGGGTGGCTTTGTCGTGACGACGACCGCGTTCCACGCCGCCCGAGACGGCGGCCTGCAAGACGGCGCGCCGGCTATCCCGCCGCAGATGGCCGACGAACTGCGCCGCCAGTACCGCGCGATCGGCAGCCCGCCGGTCGCGGTGCGATCCTCGGCAACCGCCGAAGACCTCGCCCACGCTTCGATGGCCGGGCAGTACGACACCTTCCTGGACGTCATTGGCGAACAAGACCTGCTCGACCGCGTCCAGCGATGCTGGGCGAGTCTCGACACGCCGCGCGTCCGCGCGTATCTGCAGCAGCACGCGATCCCGCAGGAATCGGTCGCCATGGCCGTGGTCGTTCAGCGGCTCGTGCCGGCGGAAATCGCCGGCGTGCTCTTCACATGCAATCCGCGCGACGAGCGGCTCGATCAAATGCTCATCGAAGCCACCTGGGGCCTCGGCGAAATGCTCGTCAGCGGCCATGTGCAGCCGGACACCCTCACCCTCGACCACGCCAGCGGGCGAGTGCTGGACCTTTACGTCGGCGATAAATCAACGGCGCTGATCGCCGGCGGTGGCGAGGAATCGACAAGCGCCGACCAACGGGCGCAGTGCTGCCTCGCATCACACGACGTGCAAGCGCTCTGGCGACTGGGACGGCAGGTCGAAAAACACTTCGGCAGCCCACAGGACGTGGAGTGGGCGCGCAGCGGGGGCGAAATTTTCCTGCTCCAAGCCCGCGCCGTCACAACCGCCATCAGCACGCGGGAAAAGCAGAAGGCCCGCCAGGACACCGCGGCCGAATTGCGTCACCGCCGCGCCACCGGTGACGGGCCGTGGGTGCTTCACAACCTCGCCGAAACCCTGCCACACCCCACGCCACTGACGTGGAGCGTGATCGACCGCTTTTATTCTGCCGAGGGCGGGTACGGCCGGCTCTACACCAGCGTTGGTTTTGCGCCGGGTCCGAAGGTGTCGGGCCGCGGGTTCCTCGACGTGTTCCTCGGCAATGTCTACATGGATCTCGGCCGCGCGCCCGAGATGTTCGCCGCCAACTTCCCGTTCGCCTACGACCCCGAGCAGGTGCGCGGCGACCCGAACGCCGGCCAATCGCCGCCGACGATCGCTAGCGGCACGCTCAAGGCCCGCCGCGCCGCCGCCGCGATGCTCGGCCGCGTCGATCGGCAGCTTGCCGCATTCACCTTGGACTTCGACAAGCAGTATGTGCAGTCGATCCGTCCGGCATTTATCAACTGGTGCGAAGCGGAGAAAAAACGCGATCTCAACGCGCTGAGCAATAACGAGCTGATCACCTTGTGGGAGACCCGACAAGCGCGAGTGATGGACGAATTTGCCCCGCAGAGCCTGATGCCGTCGTTCATCGCCGGCAAAGTCGTCGGCGACTTACAGCAGTTGCTCAACGAGCACCTATGGGACGAGGACCCCCAGGCCCTGGCGCTGGCGCTGTCGTCGGGCGGGCCCGCAAACGGCACGGTGATTGCCGACCATGAATTGTTCGAAGTCGCGCACGGTCGAATGCCGGTCGGGACGTGGCTGTCGCACCACGGCCACCGCTGCCCCGGCGAGTTCGACCTCGCCACGCTGCGATGGCGCGAGCGGCCGCAGGACGTGCTGCGACTGGCGAGCACGCTGCTCAACGGCGACGACCCGCTGAACCGTCAACAATCGCAAGTGCAGCGCGCCCGCGAAGAGGCGGCGCGTTGCGAGCGACTGTTGCCATCGGCGGACCGCTCGGCATTTAGAGAACTGGTTTCGCAACTGCACCGCTACGTCCCTTTCCGCGAAGACGCCAAAAACGATCTCATGCAAGGCTATGACCTGCTCCGCGACGTCACCTTGACCGCCGGCCGGCGCACTGGCGCGGGTGACGGCATTTTCTTGCTCGACGAAGCCGAGTTCCGCCACGCCATCGGCACGGGCATCGCTCCCTTGGAAACGATCGAGCAGCGGCGTCTACGCCGCCAGGCCGAGCCGCAGATCGAGATCGACCCGTTCAT
>JBBRFH010000248.1:0-5097 GCA_038224615.1 Tepidisphaerales bacterium | reverse complement strand
GTGCGATGATTGTCGCTGCCGTCGACTTTCCCGTATTCGGCGCGGACGTGGCCGTGCGTTTTCGCAACCAGGTCGGCCAGTTGCTCCTGCAGCGAATCAAATTCCTCCGGATTCAGGCGTTTTTTAGCCTCGGCGAGCGTGATGCCGTCGACGTACTCCATCAACAGGTAGCTGTTGGGGTTGTCGAGCGATGCCACATGGACGCCGTAGACCCTGGGCGTGGGAACGCCAAGTGATCGGAGCAGATCGAGCTGAAACGCCTCGATTTCAAGCTGCCGATTGACGCGATGGGGGGTGATTTTGCAGACGGCTTTGCGGTGGTCGCCGGTGACAAGCAGGAGGGTATTGTTCACGCTCCCGCCGGTGAGCGGGATAACTTCAGTCAGCTCGGCCGGATCACCCGCCCATTCGCGGACGATCTGGCCGAGCGACGACCAGGAAATGTCATCACCGCCAGTCATGAAGCCATTTGGACTCCCCTGTAATCGTTACAAAATCGGCCGCGCCGATCAATGAGAAAATTTGAAACGAGACAGAGTTTTTTCGTCGCATACAATGTCTTGCTCATGATCCGTCGCACATGCGCTTCCGTCATCGCCTTGGTCTGGTTGTTTTGCGTGTCGTGCGAGTCCAAGGGGATCGAAAGCCCCGCCAATCTAAACGGGACGACCCAGGCATCGACCTCAGCCAAGGCGTCTTCGGCAGAGGTGGCGACGATTCGGCGCGACGTCGAGTGGTTGTCCGACGATGCCCGCGAAGGCCGACTCCCCGGCACCCGCGGCGCGGAAGAGTCGGCGGACTACATCGAGGCTCGCTTCAAATCGCTCCAACTGCAACCCGCCTTCGCCGGCTTCTATCGCCAACCGTTCACCATGACCGGCGTTACCCGCATCGCGCCGGCAACGTTTCTCAAAGCAAGCGGTCAACCGCTCGATATTGACAAGCAGTTCCGCCCCCTCTCCTTCTCCGCCGTCGGCACGTTCGAGGGGGATGTCGTTTTCGCGGGTTACGGCGTCACCTCGGAGAAGTACAAGTACGACGACTACGCCAACGTCAACGTCCAGGGCAAGGTGGTTCTGGCGATGCGTTTCGAGCCCCACGACGCACGCGGCCGGAGCCGATTCACCGGTGGGGAGTTCAGCGAGGCGGCAACCATCCCGCGTAAGGCGCAGGCCGCCCTCGCCAAGGGCGCCATCGCATTGCTGCTGGTAAATCCGCCCGCCAACCATCCCGAGGAGGCGCCGCTGCGACCGTTCGTCGCCGAGGGCGCGCGGTTCGCCGAGGCGGGCATTCCGGTCGTCTCGGTGGCACCGGAAGTGGCGGACAAATTGCTCGGCGGATTAGCGCTGTCGGCGCTGCAGAAATCAATCGACGAGGAAGGAACGCCGCGCTCGTTCGTCATCAACACCGCGCGCGTGACCGGGAAGGTGGACCTTGAGACAACTGCCTTCCCCACCGCCAACGTCGCCGCCATCCTGCCCGGCAAGGGGCCGGCGGCGCAGGAGTACGTCGTCGTCGGCGCGCATTACGATCACATCGGCCGCGGCAAGTTCAGCAGCCGCAAGCCTGAGTCGGGACTGATCCACAACGGGGCCGACGACAACGCCAGTGGCGTTAGCGCAATGCTGGCGGTCGCAGAACAACTCGCCGCGGAAGGCCCGCTGCAGCGATCGGTGCTGTTCGTGGCATTTTCGGGTGAGGAGACCGGGCTTATCGGCAGCGTGTTCTTTGTCAATCATCCCCCGGTGACGATCGACAAGATGGTCGCGATGCTCAACCTCGACATGGTCGGTCGCGTCCGGCAGGAAAACCTCTTCATCGGCGGCGGCGGGACGCGAGCGGCGTTTAAGCAGATTCTGGCCGATGCCGATGCGACGTCGCCGCTGCAGTTCAAGAGCATCGGTGAGGGCGGCATGGGCCCGAGCGATCACCAGGCGTTCGCGCTCAAGAAGGTGCCGGTCCTCTTTCTTTTCAGCGGCATTCACGCTCAGTACCACCACCCCGACGACGACGCCAATCTCATCAACTACGACGGACTCGCCGAGGTGTCCGACGTCACGCGTGCGATCATCGAGCGACTGGCCGCATCGCCGCGGGAGCAGTATGTTGACGTGTTCGACTCGCAGATGATGCTCACCGAATTCGACCCGTCCGCGACGACCAAACCGACTACGCAGCAGACGCATATCGCCCGCGCGTCGCTGGGCGTCATCCCCGACTACGGCACCGACCTCGGCAAGGACGGCGTCCGCATCGGCGGTGCGGTCCCCAACTCACCGGCCGCCAAAGCAGGGCTTACCGAAGGCGATGTACTCGTCGGCTGGAACGATTCAAAGATCAACAACCTCTACGACCTCACCGACCTCCTCGCCAAGGCCGTTCCCGGCGACGAAGTGAACATCCACTTCCGTCGCGGCGAAACCACGCGCATCATTCGCGTGACTTTGTCGGCGCGCCGGGCGAATAATTGAACGCACACGGAAAGGCACATGACCACAGGAATCATCATTGTCGACCATGGCTCGCGCCGCGCCGAAAGTAACCAGATGCTCGAAGCGGTCGCGCGACTGTTCAGGGCTCGTTTCACCGATCACTACGACATCGTCGAGCCGGCCCACATGGAGCTCTGCGAGCCCAGCATCGCCACCGCCTACGCCGCCTGCGTAAAACGCGGCGCGCGGCGGGTCGTGTGTATCCCGTTCTTTCTCTCGTTCGGAAAGCATTTCACGCGCGACATCCCCAGCCTGCTCAGCCAGGCCGCGGTGAACTATCCGGATACCGAATACCAACTGGTCGAGCCGCTCGGGATCGACGACCTGATGCTCGACCTCCTGCACAAGCGCGCGATCGAAACCACTGAGCCTGTCTTTAAGAGCGGTGCTCCCGACCCGCGCATCATGGACGTCGAACCCACCCAGCGCCGCGAGCAATGCACCAGTTGCCCATTTCGGATCGAGCCTGACGGAACGATCGTCGACACCCGCAAAAAGGCGGGATGATCTGTCCACGCGTTGCACGCGCCAAGGCTCACCCGGCAGCGAGGATCGCCGCTCAAGGCTTGGTTACAATCCGATGTGCGGCACTTCGATCGACGCAAGCGGCAGGATATCGACGCGGACCTCGGTAACACTGCGCGAGGTGGTCTTGTGGGCGGTCAATTGAACACCCTCGATTTCGGTCGAATCGCCGACGCGCGGGACGCGACCCACGCGGGCAACCAGTAACCCGCCCACGCTGCGCACATCGCGGCCGCCAGCGGTGGGCCAACCGGGCTTCTTCAGGTAGTCGGCAAGGTGCGCGACAGGCATCTCGGCCTTGACGATCATGCCGCTTGCGTCCTGGGAGATGACGCGCGAGTCGGCGCCTTCGTGCATCGGACCGAGCAGTTCGTTGACGACATCGGTGAGCGTGACGATCCCCTTCACCCCGCCGTGCTCGTCGACGAGGAAGACCATGTGCGTGCGGTCGTCGTGGAAGCGCTGCAGGAGTTTGTCCAGCGAGATATTGACCGGGACGAACGTCGGCTTGCGCGCAATCAGCAGCAGCACGCCGCTGTCTTCACCCCCCGATTCCTGGTAGGCGGTGAGGAACTCCTTGGTGTAGACGACGCCAATGACGTGGTCCATCCCCCCGTCGCACAAAGGCATCCGGCTGTAAAGATAGCTGCCGATGGTGTCGAGGTTCTCCTGCATCGATTTTTGCACGTCGAGCACGTTGGCGCGCACGCGCGGCACCATCACCTCCCGCGCAGTACGGCGTCCGAGCGTGAGACTGTTAAGAATCAGCGTGCGCTCGCGCAGCGTGAGATTCCCCGACTCGGCGGCCTCGCTGGTGATGTGCCGCAACTCGTCGACAGTGACCACCTCGTCCTCGATCTTCACCGGGCCAAGGCCCATGAGGCGAGTCGTCATGTCGGCCATCGTGTTCATGATCCACACCAGCGGCTTGAGCGATCGCTGCACCAGGATCAGCGGCTGCGCGGAGAGGGTGGCCATCGTCATCGTGTGCTGGAGCGTAATGGCTTTGGGAACGAGTTCCGCGAGCACCACCGTCAGCAAAGTGACCACGAGGAAGCTCACCACGATCGACATCGCCCGGACCGGCGGCGTGTTGGCGATGGAGCCAATGGACTCGCGGATCAGGCTCGTCAGCGCCGGTTCGCCCACCCAGCCGAGCAGCAGGTTGCTCAGCGTGATACACAGTTGGCTGGTGCCGATCGCCGAGCCCATGTTGCGCTTCAGGAGACGCAGTGCGACTGCGGCGCGGGGGTTCGTGGTGCGGAGTTGCTCGATCTGGCTCGACCGCACGGCAACGATCGCGTACTCCGCGACGACGAAAAACGCGTTGAGCGCGATCAGGACGGGAACGGCAAGGAGTTCGAGCAGCATTAAGGGCTGCCAGACAAGTTAAGGCCGAACACGCCCCAGTCAAGCAAAACCCGCATGGAACCACCGGGCAGCACTAAACAGAAAGCGATCACAAGCCCGGTGGCGCTGCGATGGTGCCGGCGTCGACGAACTGCCCGCCCAGCCACAGCGACTGCGGGCGGTGCGGGGTCGCGTCGCGTAATACTTGCACGATTGCCTCCGCCATTGCCGTATCGGGCACATACTGTCCGCTGCAGGCAAGTGATTCGGGCATCCGCCCAACCGCGACCACGGTCACCAGTCGCGGGACGTCGATCCCGATGTTCCGGCACAGGTCGATCGCGTGTCGGCCGGTTTCGCAGCTCACGCAGATCAGCGCGGTGACGCCGTGCTCCTGCACGGCGGCGGCGACGTCGTCCAGCGAGCCGGCGCGGACGCTCACCCCATCACACTGCACGGCCGCCGTCACGGTCTCGCTGATCTCGCCGGTGCCGTGGGGGTCGACCACCATCAGCTTGCAGTGCCCTTCGCGCACGAGACGACGCGCCAGTTCGGCGGCCGCCACGGTGCGATTGATCATCACCGCATGCGTCGTGTACTGCGTCAGTTGCCGATCGATGAGCAGGACGTTCTTGCTCCGCACGACAAGGTCGCGCAGCGTTTCATCGCTGAGACGCGGCGACCAGACGATGATCGAACGAAACGGATTCAGCAGACTCGGCGGAAGGTC
>JBBRFH010000247.1:0-5105 GCA_038224615.1 Tepidisphaerales bacterium | reverse complement strand
CCGGTTGTTCTTGGCGACATCCAGCGCGACGGCGGCGGAATCGACGCGAAGCTGCTGCTGGCCGATATCAAAACGGTTGACCAGCGCGGTGCTGATTGATTCGGCCATGTCGAACGTCACCGGCGACAGCAGCGGCTGGTCGGCCGGCAGCAGGAGCTGGTTCGACGCAGTCGGAAACTCCGGATCGTTCATCAGCGCCTTGAGTTGATCGGAGAGATCGCGCACGCGCTGGCGGGCGCGGATGAGGTCGGCGCGCGACGACTCCACACGAGAGACCGCATTGCTCACCTGCTCGTACGTCACGTCCTGCTTCAAACGCGCCTGCAGGACTTCTGCCGTCTTGATCGTGCGTTCGAGCAGCCGCTCGAGGATTTGCTGGTCTTGCTCGGCCTGCACCAGGCGCCAGTACACCTGCTCGGTGTTGCTCATCATCTCTTCCAAATCCTTGCGCCAGTCGAGCACGCTGATACGCTGGTTGAGACGATTGATGACAATGCGGGCGCGGTTGATGTCGTTGCCGAAGTCGCGTAGCAGGGGCTGGGTCAACTGCAACTGCAGGCTCGGGTTCCAGAACGCATCGTTACTAAAGCCGGTGTTCTGTGACGACGTCTGGTTGTAGTGACCGGGCTTGTACGCCAGCTCGATCTGCCCACCTGAAGGAAGCAGTTGGCGGATGCCGGCTTCCAGTTGGATTAGATCATATTGGCCGGACTGACGGGTGGGATCGAGATTGCCAAGGGCGTTGCGATTCGCCGTGTACGTCGCACCCGCGAACGCTTCGGGGTCGAAGCGGGCCTCGGCCTCGGTGACGCGCGATGCCTCGATCGCCGGCTGATAGCCGCTGACCTTGACGTTCAGATTGTTCATCACCGCGCGCTGCACAACCTCACGCAGCGGCAGGCGGTAGATGCGATTGTCTGGTGCCAGAGGCGTGCGGACGGGCGGCTCCTTAGGCGAGTTCGGGTCCCGCGCGTCGGACATGAACTGGCTCTGCAGGGTCGTCGGCAGGGGGCGCAGCGGTTCGCTGGGCACTTCGCGCGAGGCTTGCCGCGATTGCTCGCCGAGGGCGCGCGGGTCGAAACGACCTTCGTCCTGGCTCTGGCATCCGAGAATGTTCACCATCGCTGCCGCAAGCGTGATCGCGGAGACATATTTCACGGTCATCTGATAGGTCCTTCTTCTGCTGTGCATGAAAACCGCCCCAACTGCGGCCTTGGTTTTGTCCGTTCTTGTCCTCGACGACTTCCGTTTCGTCAAAGGGATCCACCGCGGGCGTGGGGTCGCGATTATAGAGGCCGCTGTCGAGACTTCCATAACGCCCAAAGCCTAAAGCCGAGCCACATTGCGCCGTCGATCGCGTCGACGACAATACGAAACCTTCCTCCGGCGAAGTGCTGTACCAGGCTCAGCGCCCACACGACGCCGACCACTCAGCCCAATACCGCGCCGCCGACACCAATGCAGATCATCGGCAGATCACGGGTCAGATTATCAGTCAGCGTCCCGGCGATCGACGGGATTGCGGTGAACCACCAGCGCACTGTGTACGTGTTCAGCCCGGTCAGCGCCACCCCGACCCCATATCCCTGCACCAACGGCTCGCGATGCCGATTGCGGGAGCGTCCACATTCTCGGACACACCGGCAGTATCGTTTTGTCGCACCGCGCGACCGTCGCTGCGGCAATTGGTGGATGAGTCAGAAGCAGGCACCGTTTACTCCTGTAAGAGGTTTCCCGATAGCGGCTTTGTCGCGCGAAGCACGCGGTCCCGCACCGCGCGCCATCCGGGTGTGTCCGGCGGGAGCTCGATGTAGATGGCGCGGAGTGATTGCGTGTCGAGTAGTCGCAACCGCGCATAAAAATTGCGCGCGTATGACTCCGGATCGAGCGTCAGTTCAATGACCGCGGTATCGGTAAGGTCGATTTGCCCGCGCTCGTTCGGATCGAATCGGAACGCCGGCGTCAGCGGGGCATAGTGGACAGGCAACTGCCCCGGCGACCGCAATGCTGCGCCGGCATTTTCGGTCGGCTTGTGCCCGAGCACGCGCGAACCGAGCACCGCCGCGATCTGCTCGGCGGTGATGTGCCCGGAGCGCAGGATGCGCGGGGCATCCGACGCCAGGTCGAGCACGGTCGACTCGATCCCGACCGTACACGGGCCGCCGTCGAGGATCAGGTCGACGGCGTGGCTAAGTTCATCACGCACATGCCGGGCGGTGGTGGGGGAGACGTGATTGGAGCGATTGGCGCTCGGCGCTGCGACAGGCCCGTCGAACGCCCGCAGCAGTTCGAGCGCCAAGGGATGCGCTGGGATGCGGATGCCGACGGTGGGGCCGTTCGCGGTGGTGATATCCGCGATCGCCGATCGCTTCGGCAATACCAGTGTCAGCGGCCCCGGCCAGAACATTTCGGCGAGTTTCGTCGCGGCGTCGGACCACTCGGCGTAACGCTTCGCAACGTCGATCGAGCTGACGTGCACGATCAGCGGGTTCGTCGCGGGTCGGCCTTTGGCGCGAAAGATCCCCGCGACGGCGTCGGCGCTGGTTGCGTCCGCGCCCAGGCCGTAGACCGTCTCGGTCGGAAACGCGACCAGCTTCCCAGCGCGCAATAGTTCGACGGCATGGCCGATCATTTGTCATCTCCCGTATCGCCAAACTCGCCTACGACCCACGCCCGCGCCTTAAAGCTATCGCTACAGATCAGGAAAACTTCCTGCACCGTGCCCGGGCCGATGTACATGCACTTCAGGCCTGCCTCGGTGTCGTACTGCACCTTTAAGCTCGGCGCCGTCTTCCCCCGTCGCCGGCTGATCCGCCCGGGGACGATGCGCGTGACGTGGGGGCAGTCGCGCACGATTTTGTTCAAGATCGCGTCAAGCCCTCCCACCCGTCCGTGCTGTCGCTTGATCCGGCCAAATTTCATTGGCGCGAAGAATACAGGAGACAGAAGACAGGAGACAGGAGACAGGAGTTGGCGCAGACAGGAAGGTTTGGCGTTTTCTTCTCTCTCCTGTCTACTGTCTGCTGTCTCCTTCAAGGATTTCACATGCCATTGACAGTCGGCCAAAGCGCACCGGATTTTCAAGTGTTCGATCAGGATAAGAACGTCGTCAAGCTCGCGGACCTGCGCGGGAAGCGCGTCGTGCTGCTGTTTTACCCGATGGATTTCTCGCCGACGTGTACGACCGAGCATTGCACGTTCGGCCCGGCGCTGGGGCAGATCACGACCGACCCGAACACCGTCATCTTTGGCGTGAGCTGCGATTCGCCGTTCTCGCACGCGGCGTATCGCACGCAGTTCAACATCCCTTACGACCTGCTCAGCGATCCCACCCGCAAGATGGTGCAAGCCTACGACATGTACGCGGGCCTCGAACCATTTAACTGCTCGAAGCGCGGCACGGTCGTCATCGGCTCCGATGGCAAGATCGCCAAGTGGGAAGAAGTGCCGATGCGCGAAGCGCGCTCGATCGAGTCGATCGCCGCCGCCGCCGCGGTTTGAGATTTGGAATGACGAGTGACGAATGCCGAATGACGATTGAGAACTCGAGCCTGCTAATCGTCATTCGGCAATCGTCATTCGTAGTTGGCTTTCACATCTGCTCAGGATGCTCGATGCCCAAGAGGTCAAGCCCGAGCGCGATCGTGCGGGCGGTGAGATCGCACAGCGCGAGGCGGCTGGAGCGCGTGGGCTCTTCGCTCTTGAGCACTGGGCAGTTCTCGTAGAAGCCACTGAACTTTTGCGCCAGGTCGAACAGGTACGCGCAGAGCAGGTGCGGCTTCAGTTCTCGCGCGACGGAGTCGATGATTTCGCCGAGGCGCAGGATGTGCTTGGCAAGTCCTATCTCGTGAGGGGAATCGAGTGTGATCGAAACCCCGCTCACTGAAGTGAGATCGCCACTCTTGCGGAAGATCGAGCGGATTCGGGCGTGGGCGTATTGCAGGTAGGGCGCGGTATTGCCTTCCATCGCGAGCATGGTGTCCCAGTCGAAGACGTAGTCGCTGGTGCGGTCCTTCGAGAGGTCGGCGTACTTGATGGCGCCGATGCCGATCGCGCGGGCGATCGCGTGCTTTTGTTCGATGGAGAGGTCGGGGTTCTTTTCGTCGACGATCTTCTGCGCGCGTTCTTCGGCTTCGTCGAGAAGGGCCTTCAACTTCACGGTGTCGCCGGAGCGGGTTTTGAAGGGCTTGTTGTCCTTGCCGAGGATCGTGCCGAAGGCGGCGTGTTCGAGCTTCACGCCTGCGGCCCAACCGACCTGCTCAGCGGTGCGGAAGACCTGCGAGAAGTGCTGGGCCTGCCGGGAATCGACGAAGTAAATGATTCGCTTGGCGTGCAGCTCGTTGATCCGATACCGCAACGCGGCGAGGTCGGTGGTGCCATAGAGAAACCCGCCGCCGGTCTTTTCGATGATGAGCGGGGGCTTCTTTTCGCCGTCGATGAAGATGCCGATCGCGCCTTCACTCTCGATGGCGTGGCCGGAGGCTTTCAGGTCGTCGACGACGGGCTTGAGGAGGTCGTTGTAGGACGACTCGCCGCGCTCGTCTTCCTGGCGCATCAGCACGTTCAACCGGGCATAGAGCGGCTGGAAGTGGTTGCGGGTCTCATCGACGATCGTTCGCCAGGCGGCTAGCGTTTCGGCGTCGCCGCTTTGGAGTTTGACGACGGTTGCCCGGGCCTCGTTTTGGAAAAGGGGTTCGTCGTCGAAGCGTTTCTTGGCTTCGCGATAGAAGCCTTCAAGGTCGGCAATTGCGCCGCCGGACACGGGCGAGACGCCCTGGGTACGAAGATGAGCGATCAACATCCCAAACTGCGTTCCCCAATCGCCAAGATGATTCTGCCGAATGACATTCTGCCCCTGGAACGCAAGTACCCTTGCCGAGGCGTCGCCGATGACGGTGCTGCGGAGGTGGCCGACGTGCATTTCCTTGGCGATGTTCGGGCCGGAGTAGTCGACGACGACGGTTTCCGGGTGTCCAGTCCGCTCGACGCCAAGACGCTCCGCGCCGGTGAGCGCGTTCAGGTGTTTCCCTATCCATTGCGGCGAAATGAAGACGTTAATGAACCCCGGGCCGGCGATCTCCAGGCGGTCGATCAGGTCATTTTGG
>JBBRFH010000246.1:0-5111 GCA_038224615.1 Tepidisphaerales bacterium | reverse complement strand
GCATCGTTGCGGCGCAGCGGGGGGTGAACGGCGGGTACACCATGCTGAGCGCACCTGAAAACGTCACCCTGCTGGACGTCGTGAAGGTTGCCGACCCTTCGCACCGGCTAATCGGTTGCCCGCTGGGACTGGCGTCGCACTCCGGGGGCAACCTGTGCGCGCTGCATCGCCGGGTTGACTCCGCGGCGGCGGCGGCCGAGGCAGTTCTGTCGGGCAGCACCGTCGCCGATGTTCTCGCCGACACTAGCGCGAGTCACCCGTTGCGAGACGCCCGAACGGTCCTGGCGTCATTCACCATTCACCCAACACCGAGGCCGGATCATGCTTGAGATGACCCGTGATGAGATCGATGAATTGCTGGGCGAGCAGCGCATCGGTCGACTCTGCATGGCCGGACGCGACGGGCGGCCGTACAGCCTGCCCTTCCCGTTCTGCTGGCACGCCGGGGCGCTCTACCTGCGCGTCGCGCTCACGGGCCGCAAGGGTGAGGTGCTGAGCGAGAACGATATGGTCTGCTTTGAGGTCGATACGTTCACCGACGCGCTGGACGACTACGCCTCGGTCCTGATCGAGGGCCACCTCGTCGCCGTCGACGACCTTGCGGAAAAAGCGTCGGCCAAGCGCGCCAACGACGCCAAGTACGACCGCCTGCGCCGCGGCTACCGCCCGGGGCATGGCCGGTCGACGCCGCTGGAGCAGTTGCCGCTCCGCAAGATCATGGTCGAGCGCCTCAGCGGGCGCCGACGGGAGCCGGTCCTTGAACTGCCCCTCGCGGGGAAACAGTCGCACAAGAAAACCCCCGCGATATCCGTGTCCCGGAACGTCCGCGGCGTCAGCCTCGACTAGAAGAATTCGCCCTGCGGCAATCGGCCGCTGCATAAAAGGACAAAAATGTCCAGATTAAACTGGACAAAAGGATCCAGAATACATGATTATGTAACGGGTACGGGAGGTGTGATATGCACGACGAAGCAAGCAACCAGACGATCGGGACGGAAACGGCAGCGCAATCCACGCTCCTGGTGTACCTGGCAGGGGCGGCGTTCGTCGGTGCCACGCTGGCGCTGGTCGCGGTGGCGTGGGTGGTGATGTGGTGGGCCAGTGTCCGCCTGTCGCCGGACCCCGTTCGCGACGCTCAAATCGCCGCCGTCGAGGCTCAGGAGCGGGAAGCGGCTCGGTTGGTCGCGCTCGGACCACCCGGGCCGGCACTCGATCTGAATGCCGTCGCCCGCGGTCAGCGGCTTTATGACGTCGCCTGCTTCGCCTGTCATGGGACCGACGGCCGGGGTAAGCCGAATCTCGGCAAGGATCTGGTCGGCAGCGCCTGGGCGCGACGCAAGACCGACGTCGAACTGGCAAAGCTCGTTATCGCCGGCCGACCCGTCGATGACCCGCTTAATACAACAAAGGTGCCGATGCCGGCCCGTGGTGGGCGCGCCGACTTCGGGGACGGCGATATCGCCGACGTCATTGCCTACGTGCGTTCGCTTCAGGACCCGCGCCGCGTGAACGGGCCCTTGCCCGCCGACGTCAAGGTGGCGGTGCTGGATGTGGTCGATGAGCCGGTCACCCCGGCGGCAAAGGTCGCGTCCGCCGGGCCGATTGGGGATGGGTCGTCGGCCATCGGAACGATCACGCTCGATGCCCAGGCAATCGGCCGTGGTAAACGCGTCTTTGCCTCCTGCATGGCCTGTCACGGCAAGAACGGGCTCGGTGTCCCCAAGACCGGCGCCGACCTCGTACACAGCGGTTTCGTCAAAGCGAAGTCGGACGAAGACCTGGTCGCCTTCATCAAGAAGGGCCGTCAGCCCGGCGACGCCGACAGCAAGCTCAATCTCACCATGCCCGCCAAAGGCGGCAATCCCTCGCTCAAGGACAACCAGATTCAGGATGTCGTGGTCTACCTCCGATCGCTCCAGCAGGCAGCGGCGGATACCAAGTGATCAATCGCCTGCGAACAGACTCTTACAGAAGGACGGATACCATGCGGTGGAACAACTTCATTCGATGCACCCGCAGCACGATCACCAAGTTCGTGATTGCGGCCGCAGCTTCGGCAACCCTTTGCTCGTTCGCCTCGGCACAGAACAAGGTCGAACTCTCTGGCGGACAGCTCAGCGAACTGCAGAAAGTCGCCGCCGATCGTGGCCTGAACGTCGACGACCTGCTCGCCGCCGCCAAGACGTACACGCCCAGTGGCAAGCTCGATGAGTACATCACGTTCGCCTCGGGCGGGCACAGCGGCCAGATCTTCGTGATCGGCGTCCCCTCGATGCGCCAACTGCGCACGATCGCCGTCTTCACGCCCGAGCCCTGGCAGGGCTACGGATACGGTGTCGGCGAGGAAGTCTTGAAGGAAGGTGACCTCGATGAGAATCACAAGCTTCGCTGGGGCGACACCCACCATCCGGCGTTGTCCGAAACCAACGGCGAATACGATGGCCAGTTTCTCTTCATCGGTGACAAGGCCAACGCCCGCATCGCCGTCATCGACCTGCGCGATTTCGAGACCAAGCAGATTCTCAAGAATCCGGTCACGCTCAGCGATCATGGCTGCGGCTTCGTCACGCCCAACTCCGAATACGTCATCGAAGGCGGCCAATACGCCAATCCCATCGGCATGGGCTACGCGCCGATCGAGGACTACAAGAAGTCCTACCGCGGCATGTGTACGCTGTGGAAATTCGATCGCGCCAAGGGCCGGATCGACAAGAGCAAATCGTTCGCGATCGAACTGCCGCCGTACCACCAGGACCTGTTCGATGCCGGCAAGGTCGCCAGTGACGGGCTGATCTTTGGCAATAGTTTTAATGCCGAGGCGGCGTACGGTGCAATCGAAAAGGGTCAACCCCCACTCGAAGCCGCCGCCAGCCAGAAGGACATGGACTACATGCATGTCATCGACTGGAAGAAAGCCGAGAAGCTCGTCGCCGACGGCAAGGCCGAGACGATCAACGGCTTCCAGGTGCTGCGCCTGCCCACATTGATAAAGGAAGGCGTGCTTTACTTCATCCCCGAACCCAAGAGCCCGCACGGTGTGGACGTGACACCCGACGGCGAATACGTGATCGTCAGCGGCAAGCTCGACCCGCACGTCACCGTCTATTCGACCGCCAAGATCAAGGCGGCCATCGCCAGCGGAAACGTCAAGAGCCACGACGAGTACGGCGTGCCGATCCTCGACTTCGATGCCACCAAGGAAGTGCAGGTCGAACTCGGCCTCGGCCCGTTGCACACGCAGTTCGACGACAAGGGCTATGCGTACACATCGCTGTTCCTCGATTCGGCCGTCTGTCGCTGGACGTTGGGCGGACGGTATGCCAGCCTGCACCCGGAGAAGCCGTGGACCGTCGTCGGCAAGGTTCCGATGCAATACAACATCGGCCATCTCGTCTGCGCCGAAGGCGACACGACCACGCCGGACGGCAAGTTCATGATCGGCATGAACAAATGGTCGGTCGATCGCTTCTTCCCGACCGGCCCGCTGCTTCCGCAGAACTTCCAGCTCGTGGACATCAGCAAGACCGGCGACACGATGAAGGCGCTGTACGACCTGCCCATCGGTAACGGCGAGCCGCACTACGCGCAGATGATCAAGGCCGACAAACTCAAGCCGTTCGAGGTCTATCCCGAGGTTGGCTACAACCCCCACACGATGTCTGTTGATCCAAAGGCACCCATGCCCGGTGACGAGAAGGTCGTCAAGGAAGCCGATGGCAAGGTACACGTCTACATGACCGTCGTGCGCAGCCACTTTTCACCCGAGAACATCGAGGTGAACGAAGGGGACGCCGTCGTGTTCCACCTCACCAACATGGAGCAGGCGCCAGACGCAACACACGGATTCTGCATCGCCGGCTTCAACATCAACCTGAGCCTCGAGCCCGGCGAGTACGCCTCGTTCGAGATGAAGGCCGATCGCGCCGGCACGTATCCCTTCTATTGCACCGAGTTCTGCTCGGCGCTGCACCTGGAAATGATGGGCTATTTCCAGATCAAGCCGAAGGCCGCCACCGCGCAGGCGAAGTGATCGCACCCGCTCCCTCCTGCGCGAACAGCGCGGGAGGGAGCTTTACGAATATCGGAGTCCTCCATGAGCATCCTGAATCGCCTGATAGGCCCGCGCGTCCCCGTGCCGGAATTGCAGTCGCACTGGACACGGTACGCGTTGCCGACATTGTCGATTTCATTGGCACGCATCTGCCTGCTGGTGTCGCTCTTCCTTCCGTACTGGCACATCAAGCTCAAGGCGCCGCAGTACCCGCGGAAGGACCTGCAGCTCAATGCGTACATCAACCGCGTCGAAGGCGACATGCGCGAGATCAACGGGCTCAACCACTACATCGGCATGCGTCCGCTGGACGAGGCTGCCAAGTTCGAGAAGGCGATCGGCGTGTGGGGAATCATCGCGCTGGTGCTGTTGATGGAAAGCGCGATGTTCATCCATTCGCGCTGGGCGGCGCTGCTGCTGATCCCGGTGATCCTGCTGCCGGTCTTCTTCATCGGCGACCTGTACTACTGGCTGCAACTGTTCGGACAGAATCTCGACCCGCACGCGCCGCTGAGCAGTTCGATCAAACCCTTCACGCCACCGCCGTTGGGTGAGGGTGTGATCGGGCAGTTCAAGACGATCGCATGGCAGGGCTACGGGCTGTGGCTCGCGTGGGCGGCGGCGGGGCTGTGCGTGATTTCGCTGCTGCTGCACCGCCGGGCTTACAAGCCACTGTTTGACCAGATGAAGCGCGACGACGCCAAATCCCAGGGAGCGTCATGCGCGGCCTGACCATTGTCATTCTCCTGATCTGCTGCGCGATCACTCGCGCCGCCGACCTGCAGGCGATGATCGATGCCGCCGCCCCTGGCGCGACGATCGACGTGCCCGCGGGCGTGTACGGGCCGATCAAGACCGACAAGCCGGTCAAGCTCATCGGCCACGATTGGCCGGCCATCGACGGCGGCGGCAAGTCGGACTGCGTCGTGCTCGTCGGCGGCGGGAGTGCGATCCAGGGCTTCGTCATCCGCAACTCCGGCGACGATCTTGACCAGGAATCTACCGGGCTGCGCGTCATGGGCCGCGGCACGACCATCGAGAACAACCGATTTGAAAATGT
>JBBRFH010000245.1:0-5121 GCA_038224615.1 Tepidisphaerales bacterium | reverse complement strand
CCCATCTCGTGCCGTGGCTTTCTGCATCGGCACGTCGCGCGCAAGCGGTGTGCGACGGATGGCCTATTTACCCGTGGCACACGTGCCATTTCGGATCCCGCCCGCACCAAACGTAGCCATACAACCGCGCGCAGTCGCCCGCCGCCGACGTGAACGCAAACCGCGTGACGTGAACGCCGTTCGGCGGCTTCAACGACGATCGCGATGTCGCCGGTCAGCCGGTCGACAACTGCGATGTCGACCGCCGGCTGTTTGCCGTTCTGAAAGCGCGGGTCGGTGCTGGTGAGGTGCATCGACCGCGCCCACGGCACTTCCGTGCTCGACCCGCAGCCAGATAACCGCACCGTTCGCTGGTCGGCGGGCACGGGCAGCGGGTGCCTGGATCGTCTGGATGGCCGGCCGTTGCGTTAGATCGCAAAGAACGTTTTCTCGATCTCGACGCGAGAATCGGACTTGTCGCAGTACGCGATGTCGCTCCCGGAACCGCCTTCGAGGGTGTCGGGCAGGCCGTCGATCGCGCGGAGGACGTCGTTGTCGGCGCCGCCGAAGAGTCGATCGCTGCCGGTATCGCCGTAGAGGGTGTCATTGCCGTTGCTGCCAACGATGTAGTCATCCCCGGCACCGCCGAAGACGATGTCATTGCCTCCCTGGGCCCAGACCACGTCGATGCCGTTGCCGCCGTTGATCGTGTCGGGGCCGTCGGTGCCGGTGAGCAGGTCATCGCCGTCGTTGCCGCAGAGGATGACGCCCTTGGCATCGCTGGCTTTGGTGAAGACGGTGATGGAGTTGTTCAACGCATTGCCGTTGATGGTGATGGATTTGAACATCGTGAAGGTGCCGATGTAATTTTCGATGGTGGAGGGAAGCGTGCGGACGAAGTTGCTGATGCCCTCGGCGTGCTCGGTGAGAGTATCGGTGCCGCTACCGAGGTCCATGACGACGGGATCGCCGGCATCTTCGTCGCCGATATTGAGCGTGTCGTTGCCGCCCTGCCCGTAGACGCTGGTGGCCGGTCCGACGGTGGTGGTGATAACGTCGTTGCCGTCCCCGCCGTAGATGGTGACCTTGTCGCCGAGATCGTTGGACGGCGAAAGGCCGCTGCTGAGCGAGTCGTTGCCGGCATTTCCCCAGAGCTGGATCTGGTTGACGACGGCGTAGGTGGAGTCGCTCAGGCCGGGGGAGAAGCTGAGGGAGTCGCTTTTGGTTCCGCCGAGTATGACTTCGACACCATTATATGTGTCGGTTTCGCCGGACTGTCCGCCCTTTCCGGTGACGACGCTGGACGAGCCCACCGCGGCGCTCTTGAGGGTGGCGTTGATGGGGACGGTGCGGGTGGAGTAGTCAACGACGTCCTGCCCCGAGCCGCCTTCGACGTAATCGTTGCCGGTGCCGGGGTCGAGGCGATCGTTGCTCGACCCGCCGAGCACCGCGTCGGTGCCGGCGCCGCCGCTGACGGTGTCGTTGTTGGCCTGGCCGTCGACGATGTCGTCGCCCGATCGGCCGTCGACCCTATCGTTGCCGTCCCCGCCGCGGAGTGTGTCCTTGCCCGCCCCACCGGTGAGCGTGTCATTGCCCGCCGACCCGAGGATGGATGAGGGCTTGGCGATCGACTCACTGAGCGTCAGGGAGTCGTTGCCCGCCTTGAGGTCGGCGGTGATCTTGTTCACCTGCGAATAGGTGTAGGTCTTGCTTGTGCTGCCCTCGGCCACCTTGATCGACGAACCGGAGAGGGTGACGTTGACCACGTCATTGCCGGTGGAGCCGACAATATTGAGCACGCCTCCGCTGAGCGAGGAACTGAGCAGACGCCTGGATTCAACGGCTTCGGCAACGATGGAACGATGTGACGTGCGCATGTGCGCCTCCTTGGTAGTGGCAGTCCCTCCGCCCGGATGATGGGCGACCGGCGAGATGATTTGTTGACGACGAAGTGCGGAGTGTAGCGCGCGGCTACTCCGATTGGGATAACCAAAATGGTTGCCAGAGCGGGTCAGTTCGTCGCATGCGCGGGCACGCGGTGGAGCGCCGAGACGCTATGTCGTACCGTTCGTACGGTCGGAGCCGTAACGCTCGGCATTGCGCGCCGAGATCGGGTGCGTGGTAGACTCGGCTACCCCGTGCCGGGATGGGGTTGAAGGGCCATCGACATGAATCAAGCGAAAATTATCACTGCGCGCCACGCTCTGTTCACGCTCTGTTGCGTGGCACTTGGCGCCGCCGTCACTACCGATGTCAGCGCCGCTGAGCAGGATAACAGAGTTCCGGCGCAGTCGTTTGAATTTCACCACGGGGATGTTTTGGGCACGAGCCTGGATCTCACGGTCGTCGCGCCCGACGAGCGGAGCGCCGCCACCGTTGAATCAGCGGTGCTTGGCGAGGTCGAGCGGCTGAGGCTGATTCTCTCCGGCTACGATCCCGCCGCCGAGCTGGCGCGGCTCAATGCTTCACCCGTGCGCACGCCGGTGAAGGTTTCGGACGAGTTGGCCGAAGTGCTGGGCCTCTATGAGCAGTGGAATCGTAGGACGGCGGGCGCGTACAACGGTCATCTCGGGGACTTGATCGCGCTTTGGAAGGAAGCCGAACGCGCCAACCGACTGCCGACCGACGCGCAGCTGGCGTTGGTCGTCAAGACGCTGAAGGAACCAGCCTGGAAAGTGGACCGCGTCCAGAAGACGGCCGAGCGCCTGCTCGACCAGCAGATTAATGTCGACTCGCTCGGCAAAGGGTACATCATCGGCAAAGCAGTAACGGCCGGCCGCACGGCGTCGAAGGACGTTACAGGGATTCTGCTGAACATCGGCGGCGACGTCCGCGTCTGGGGTCAGCCGCCGGTAAACGTGGGATCGACGTGGACGATCGGCGTAGCCGACCCCTCGAAGGCTGCCGCCAACGATAAGCCGATGACCCGGCTCAACGTCCCGCCGGATCGCGCCGTCGCCAGCAGCGGCAACTACGAGCGGTTCTATACGATCGACGGGAAGAAGTACTCGCACATTCTGGACCCCCGCACCGGCCGCCCCACGTCCACCGCCGCCGCGACCGTCATCGCTGCCGACAGCGCGACGGCCAACGCCCTGGCGACCTCGCTGTGCGTGCTCGGCCCGGGTCGTGGCATGGAACTCATCCGCTCCGTGCCGGGCACCGAGGCAATGATCATCGGCGCTGACGGCAACGTCGTTCGTTCGGCGCGATTCAAGGCGCTCGAGGCGGCATCCGACAAGCAGGCCTCCCCCGCCGAGTCGGCGTCGGCATTTCCCAAGGATTTTCAACTCACGATCGACCTTGAGACGGTGCAGACCAAGCACAAGCCGTACGTTTACGTCTGGATCACCGACGCCGATGGGAAACATGTCCGCACGCTCGGTGCCTGGGGCAATGAGCGCAAGTACGAAGGATTAGTGCGCGAGTGGTGGAAGCTCGCCAAAGACGACCCGACGCTGATGAGCGTTACGCACGCCACGCAGAAAGCCGGCAAGTACTCGGTGATGTGGGACGGCAAGGACCAGCAGGGAAAGGCCGTCGCGCCAGGAACTTATTCCGTCTGGGTCGAGGTGGCGGCGGAAAAGGGGCCGCACGTTGCCAAGTCGGCTACGATCGAATGTGGCACCGACGCGGCCACCTCGCGCATCGAAGCGTCGTCCGCGTTCCTCGAAGTGTCCATTCACTACGGCCCGCGCCGATGAGTTGCCCATGACCGACGCCCCCCCGCCGTCACGCCCCGAGCCGCTCGTCCGGCCGAAGCGCCCGCTCCTGCGAACGATCCAGCTCCAAGCCCGTTGGTTGCATACGTACTTCTCGATGCTGGCGATGGTGCTGTTCTTCTTCTTTGGTTTGACCGGCTTCATGTTGAACCACTCGGAGTGGTTCGGGCTTGATGCGACGCGAACGTCCGAACGACGGATCACGCTTGACCGTGGGTTAATCGAGAAGCCGGACAAGCTGGAGATGGTCGAATACCTGCGTAGTGTCGGCCGAATCACCGGGATGGTGCAGCCATTCGACTTGCCCGAGCCTGGCCAGCCTTTTCACATCGCATTCAAGGCGCCCAAGACCAGCACCGACGTGGACATCTCCGCCGCAGACGCGATCGCAACCGTCACCACCGAAACGCGCGGCGTGATGGGCTTGCTCACGCGCCTGCATACGGCTCGCGAGGCCGGCGTCGCGTGGCAACTGCTTCTCGATGTTAGTGCCGTCCTGATCGTCGGTGCGGCGCTTTCCGGTTTCGTGATTTGGACGAGCGTCCCCAAGCACCGCGTTGCAGGGATCATTGCATTAGTCCTGTCCGCGACCGGCATTGTCACGATTTACGCGGCGTTGGTGCCCTGAGTCGCCCACGTAGCGACCAGCCCCGTGCACGATGCGCGGGAAATCGCCGTTACTGACGGCGGATCGTTGCTGCAGAACGGGAAGGATCGCCTTAAAGATCTGACGCCCCTTTTTCGCCGTCGCGGCGCGCGGGGCTCAGTCGCCGGGGTCGGCCGATCGCGCCTGCCGCGCCGTGATGACGTCGCGCTTCTACTTCGTCGGCTGGGTCGTCGCGCCGGCGGTCTGCTCGTCGAGCTTCTTGAGGTACTTCGCCGGGTCTTTCTTGAACTTCTTAATGCAGCTCTCGCAGCAGAATTTGACCTCGCGGCCTTCGTAGTTGAGGACGACGGGATCGCCCATTTCGCCCAGCGCTTCGTCGGAGACGACGCACTTGGTCTGCAAGTTCGACGGCTGCGTCGAGGGCATGGTGGCCGGCTCGGCGGCTGCGAACGCCAACGCGGCAACCAAACCAGACAGCACAACAGTGGCAATGGCGGGGAGACGGCGAGTGTTCATATTGAGGCTCATGTGATCAAAAACGTCCCGGGACGGTGGTCGGTTCCCTGAATCTGCCGAAATCCGAAATTTCGGCGCAGGTTCGCCAGTAAAGACTTGATGATAGGCATGGCACGTTCACTTGGCACTCGGGCGATCGAGCTTGACGGTCGTCCCGCCGATCCACGTTTCCTTGTCCTTCATGATCGCCTGCGGGGGAAGCGTGTCGCTCAGCGTCGTCAGGTTCGGCACGCGTTTGACGGCCGTGCCGATCGCGAGGAATTCGAGCAGACCGTTGAACTCGTGGATGTGGGTGCG
>JBBRFH010000244.1:0-5145 GCA_038224615.1 Tepidisphaerales bacterium | reverse complement strand
GGGTTTGCGGGGCTTTGCGTGATGGTCGTACTCACAGGCCCGGAGGATAATCGAAGGAGGCAGGCGTGTCGCGGAGCAGGCAGCAGGAAGTGAGCCGTTCCCGGCGGTCGGACTGTCGCGGGGGTTACTTGCGGCTTGCGGTCGGACTCGCGGTCCCGTAACGTCGCGTATCACGACCCCGGAAAATGCTTCCGGGTCATGGTCTTGTCTTTGATCGACGGTTCTGTATACTGTTCGATTCTCAAATTTTTGGACCCGTAAGCAGGTGCGTCATGAAAGTGCGTTCGAGTGTTCGTCGAATCTGTGAGAACTGCAAGGTAGTGCGGCGGAAGAACGTCGTGCGCGTCATCTGCACGAACCCCAAGCACAAGCAGAAGCAGGGCTAAGTACGAATGACCAATGACGAATGACCAATGCCCAAGGGGCGGCGGTGCATTTGATTGGTCATTGGTCATTTGACATTGGTCATTCGGAGTAAGTAATGCCACGTATTGCTGGTATCGATATCCCCAACGACAAGAAGATCAAGATCAGCCTTCGCTACATCTACGGCATCGGCCCGTCGAATGCGATGGAGATCCTCAAGGAAGCGTCCATTGACCCCGAGAAGCGGGCGAAGGAGCTGACCGAAGAGGAACTGGCCTCGATCATCCTGATCATGGACCGCAGCCACCTCGTTGAAGGTGCGCTCCGTCGCCAGATCCAACAGAACATCGGCCGGTTGAAGGAAGTCGGCAGCTACCGCGGTAACCGTCACCGCCGCAGCCTTCCCGTCAACGGCCAGCGCACCCGCAGCAACGCCCGCACCCGCAAGGGCCCGCGTAAGACCGTTGCCGGCAAGAAGGGCGTCAAAGAACTCGGTAAGTAAGAAAACGGGTCGATCGTCGATCGTTGATAGCAAAGCCTTTGCTATCGACTATCAACTATCGACTATTGACTGCTTCATAGCGGGTAGAGCGCTCAGTCGCTCGATGATCCGCAAGGAAAGTAAATGGCTGATCAGAAGACCGGGGGCAAGACCTCCACGAAGAAGATTCGCAAAGGCGTGACCAAGGGCGTCGTCCACATCAAGGCGACGTTCAACAACACGATCGTAACGATCACCGATCCGAACGGCGAGACGCTCTCTTGGGCGTCGGCCGGCACGGTCGGGTTCAAGGGTGCCCGCAAGAGCACCCCCTTCGCCGCCGGCCGAGCCGCCGACAAGGCCGCCAACGAAGCCCGCAAGACCGGCCTCAATGAGGTCGACGTTAAAGTGAAGGGCCCGGGCGCCGGTCGCGAGCAGGCCATCCTCAATATTCAGCACGCGGGCATCCGGATCGCCACGATTGAAGACGTGACCCCGCTGCCCCACAACGGCTGCCGCCCGCCGAAGAAGCGGCGAGTGTAGGAATTCGTTGATAGTCAATAGCTGATAGTCGATAGCCCAGACGGGTTTCGGCATTTTGCTATCGACTATCAACTATCGACTTGTCCCCAACCGACGAGGCTGACGTACAGATGGCTCACAACGGTGTGAGCGGGAACTGTCGGCAATTCGGCGAGGGACGTTAGGAGAACTGGTATGCGTATTCGCTGGCGTGGGCTTGAATTGCCCTCACGAGTCGTTCGCGACTCTCAAATTTCGACCGACCAATATGGAAAATTCACCGTCGAGCCGTTTGAACGCGGCTTCGGCACCACGGTCGGCAACAGCCTCCGTCGCATCCTTCTGAGTTCGCTCGAAGGTGCCGCCGTCACGCATATCCGCCTCAAGGGTGCGGACCACGAGTTCAGCAGCCTCAAGGGCGTCGTTGAAGATGTCTGCGACATCATCCTGAACATCAAGGGCCTGGTCGTGAAGTGCGACAGCGACGACCCCAAGACGATGCGCATCCATACCAACAAGGCCGGCCTCATCACCGCCGGCATGTGCGAGGGCGATCCGGCGATTACTGTGGTTAACAAGGATCACGTCATCGCCACGCTGACCGAGGATCTCCCCTTCGAGATCGAGTTCACCGTCGGCAAAGGCCGCGGGTACCGCACAGCGTCGGAGAATTCCATCGAAGCCGAAGGCGCCCAGGACACCAGCGTCATCTCGGTTGACTCGATCTTCTCGCCGGTGACGCGTGTTCGTTACGCGACTGAGGACGCTCGCGTCGGTCAGCGCACCGACTACGATCGCCTCAACCTTGAAATCTGGACCAACGGCACGATCAACCCCGAAATGGCGTTGGTCGAAGCCGCCAAGATCCTGCGTAAGCACCTGAACCCGTTCGTCCAGTACTTCGAGCTCGGCAGCGATGTCGTGACCGAAGAGGCCATGGAATCGCTCCGCGAGACCGCCAAGCCGACGATCGACCCCGACCTCGAGAGCAAGCTGAACATGACGATCCAGGAACTGGATCTGAGCGTTCGGGCCAACAACTGCCTCGAGAGCGCCAAGATCCAGGCCGTCCGCGATCTGGTCCAGAAGACCGACAGTGACCTGCTGAAGGTCCGCAGCTTCGGCAAGACCAGCCTTCGCGAAGTGAAGCGTCGCCTGGCCGACCTGGGCCTGAGCCTGGGCATGGATCTCGAAGCCCTGGCCGCCGGCCAGGTGCCGTCGTTCAGCACCGACGACCTCGACAGTGAGGACGAGGACGAAAGTGATGACGGCGATGAAGCCAGTGAAGGCACCGTCGAGGAAAAATCGGCGGAGCAGCAGTAACGGACTGATCTGCAATTTGCGATTTGCAATTTGCAGATGAAGACGAAGAGACGCCATTTGCAAATTGCAAATTGACGTTTGCAAATCGGAGTAAGCCATGAGTAGCCATCTGATTCGCGGCCGACAGCTCAGCCGCGATACTGAACATCGTAAGGCGCTGCGTCGCAACCTCGTGCAGTCGCTCATCGAGCACGGCAAGATCAAGACGACCCTGCCCAAGGCCAAGGAAGTGAAGGGCTTCGCCGAGAAGCTGATCACCCTGGCCCGCACGGGCACGCTGACGGCCCGGCGTCGCGTGATCGCGCAGTTGCAGGACCGTCGCGTGACCGACGACAAGCAGGAGTTCATCCTGAATGAGAAGGGCAACGCGACCACGGTCGTGCAGAAGCTCTTCAACGAAGTCGCCCCGCGTTACAAGGGTCGCAACGGCGGCTACACGCGGATCATCAAGACCGCCAAGTGGCGCATTGGTGATGCCGGCAACATCGTGATCCTTGAGTTGATCAACGAAGACAAGGTCCCGACCGGCACCATCCGCCGTGCTGCCGGCCTGCGTCGCAAGCGCGCCGAGAAGAAGCAGCAGCTCGTCACCCGCCTGAAAAAGGGCGACGACAAGGCCGCCGCTTCGACAGCGACAGAGGCCAAGGCCGCAGAGTAAGCGTCCTCGATCGCTGAACTGAAGAATCAGACGACGCCGACCTCCATTCGAGGTCGGCGTTGTCGTGCGCGCTCTGCATCCGATTTTCGTTTAGCGTCGCAGCTTGCTGCGGGGTCTTTTCTGTCTTCGCACGATGGAGAAGCCCGCAGCAAGCTGCGACGCTAAACGAGGTGGTCGAGCAGCACGTCGCGCACGTCGATCGCTTGCAGGCGGTCCTGAGCTAGCGCCTCTGCGTGCGACGTGATGAGCACCGGGAACTCATTGTCCGATGCCGGTCGAGCGCCATGGCTTCCTTTGACCAGCGTCGCGTCCAGCGGGATCACGTCCAGCAGCGTGCGGAAGCCGAGCTTGCGGCGGAGCAGCTTCCAGGCGACCTGCAGCTTGGGTAGCGTCATTGACGGGTCGAGGAACAGCTCCGCCGGGTCGTAGCCGGGCTTGCGGTGGATGTCGACGGTCCGGGCGAAATCCGGCGCGCGGGCGTCGTGCAGCCAATAGTAGTACGTGAACCAGGCGTCCGGCTCGCTCAGCACCACGAAATCGCCGGCCCGGTCATGTTCGAGGTGCAGCATGCGACGCGCTTCGCCTTCGTAGATCGACGCGACGCCAGACAGTCCCTGCAGTGCCGTGCGCACTTCATCAATCCGCGCGCGGTCATTGACGTAGACGTGTGCGATCTGGTGATCGGCCACTGCGAAGGCGGCGCTGGCGCCGCAGTCGAGGATCTCGCGGCCGCGCTCTTCGCGGAACGTGAGCAGTTCGGCATTGCGCAACGCGCGGTTGATGTGGATCGGCCGGCTGACCGGCGAGATGCCGTACTCGCTCAGCAGCACGACGCGCGTTCCGTCCTTCGCCGCGTGGTCGAGCAGCCGGCCGACCTCCGCGTCGATCAGCCGCAACTCGGGTTCGATCTCCTTCGCGCCGGGACCGAATTTTTGCAGGCAATAATCGAGATGCGGCAGGTAGACCAGGTGCAGCGTCGGCCGATAGGTTTCGTCCAGGAGGATCGACGCCGAGGTGATCCACCGGCTCGACTCGATGCCGCTCATCGG
Organism: Tepidisphaerales bacterium; assembly: GCA_038224615.1. Classification (GTDB taxonomy): domain Bacteria; phylum Planctomycetota; class Phycisphaerae; order Tepidisphaerales; family Tepidisphaeraceae; genus JBBRFH01. The sequence continues at coordinate 746 of JBBRFH010000244.1, read as the reverse complement.
CCCCCAGAAGTTGAACAGCGGGAAGTCGCCAAGCTCCGCCTGCAGGTCGTCGCGGTCTTCGAGCGGATGCGTCCACACGTCCGGCAGCTTGCGCCCGTCCGCGAGATACATCGGCCGCGGCGTGACGCTGACGTCGGCGCTGCTGTACATCGCGAACCACCAGAACGAGTTGACGCACATGAACGCCGGATCGCGCTGCCTCGCCACGTCCCAGATGCGCGGCCGCTGCACCAGCTTGTCGCTTTGCCGCCACAGTCGCACTTCGCAGTCGTCCTTGTAATACCACCCGTTGCCGACGATGCCGTGCTCGTCCGGCCAGGCGCCGGTGAGATAGGTCGTCTGCGCCGAACAGGTGACGGCAGGCACGATGGGTTCGATCACCGCGACCTTACCCGCCGACGCGAATGCGGAGATCCGCGGCGTGTTCGGGCCGATGAGCGACTTGGTCAGGCCGACGACGTTGACGACGAGAGTTCGATGCACGGGTCCGAGGTTCGCCCCATGTGCAAGGTACGTCAAGCGGCGGTACAACATCGGTCGTGATTCCCCTTCGCGTGATCCTGTTGCCGGCGCTGTTGGACGATACAGATCTGGTCGGCCGCGCGGTGGTGGTGTTCGACGTGCTGCGGGCGACGACGAGCATCGCCGCGATGATTGCGGCGGGGGCGCGCGAGGTGCGGGTGTTTGGCAACATCGACGCCGCCCGCGCTGCCGCCGCCGCGTATCACGACAGCCCGAAGGTGCTC
>JBBRFH010000243.1:0-5240 GCA_038224615.1 Tepidisphaerales bacterium | reverse complement strand
CATACCCGCAACCAATGATCGTTACGTCCATTTCAACTTTCCTCGTGCGTGTGATTCAGACCGACCGGCCCCAATAGTCGAGGCGCGGCAAGCGGCTTGGTAATCCTATCGGCAGCTTTGGCGACCGTCTGAGGCGGCCGCAAAATTAGTCCCCCAAAAACAGTAACAGGTGCCCATCCCGTTGCAACGTCCAATATCCATGACTCAAGTGGACCGGCATCGAAGCCATAACCGCTGCATGACTCCCAAGACACGTCCACCCGCTATCCGTTAATACGACAAATCCGTCCGATTCGCGGGCGCAAGCAATTCCTAAAGGCGGCCCCGGGGCGTGTCCTTGCTAAATTCGATGACGCCTTCGGCACCCGTCTGTTCCGACGATGCCTGCGAGCCGCCGAGGGTCAGATCACTGGGTTTGTCGACCACGACGCGCTCATGCACCATCCCCATCTTGTATGCCGCGACGATGATCGAGCCGAACAGGACCATATAGAACGCCACGGCATATCGGGCACGCAGAAAGACGACCATCACGCCGAACAGCACGAAAGCCGTCGTCAGCAGGTACGAGACGAGAACCGCCTTCTTCACGCTCAGCCCACGTTGCACGAGTTGATGGTGGAAGTGGTGCCGGTCGGCAGAAAAGAACCGGCGGCCGGCGACGTAGCGGCGGGCGAAGGCGAGGCTGGTGTCGAGCACCGGCAGTGCGAACATCACGAGTCCGGCCAGCAGCCACTTGGAGTCCAGCTTGCCCATCATGAGCATCATCAGCGCGATGCTGAAGCCCAGGAACATGCTCCCGGCGTCGCCCATAAAGATCGACGCCGGATTGAAGTTGAACGGTACGAAGCCCAGGATCGCGCCCAGCAGCGCCAGCGAGATGACGACGCGCAGCCCGTCATCATTGATGACGCCGGCCAGTCGCGGCAGATCGGCGTAGGTACCGCCGCGGGTCGCAACCATGACCGAGAGGAAGACGAACCCCATCGCGATGATCCCCGTCACCCCGCCGCACAGACCGTCCAATCCGTCCATGAGGTTGGAGGCGTTGCAGCAGAAGACGACCAGCCCCAGGGTCAGGGCGCTGCTGGCGATGAAGTTGACCCAGGTCACCAGTTCGGGCGGCACGGCCAGGCCGAGTTTCACGTCCATCCGGGCCGCAAGATTGTTGATGAAAAGCCCGAGGACATCGGTGCCGATGCCCGCCCACAGCAACGCGGCGCCGGCGAGGAATTGCCCGGCGATCTTGGTGCGCGGGGAGATGTGCATTACATCGTCCGCCAGCCCCAGCACCACCACGATCACCGCCGCCACCACAACCGCGACCGGAATGCGCAGCCGGTCGTCGAGTCCGGGCATCATCTGATGAACGGAAACGAACTGGGTCATCGCCAGCCCGGCCAGCCACCCCAGGAACACCGCGATGCCCCCCAAATAGGCGACCGGCTGGGCGTGCAGCTTGCGAACCAGATCGGGCTTGTCGACGATGTTATAGAAGATCGCCACCGACCGCATGATCGGCGTGAACATGAACGCCACGAGGAACGCGGCGTAAAAAATGTAGATGTAAGGCGACAACACCGCATCCACGGTGATCGCCGGCTTGATTAACTGCACCGCCTGAGTGGTAGGCATCGCTGAGTTGACCGTTCCTTGCTCGCGGGTGCCGTTCAGCCCGCACTGACTCACCGCTTCCAACCTACCCCGCAGTCGCGCGGGTGTCCACGCAAACCTCATTACCGGACGCCGCCTGACTCGCTGGTAACATTTTGTAGCATCCGCCCTACCAACTCGGCCGGAGTTGTCGACGCTGCGATCGAACCACGGCGCGACACCGATGCACAGGTGATGCACCCTGTGCATCCGCTGTCCGGACCCAATCCGCGAACCGGCCACGACTTGCGCCACAGACGGTGCCGCGCGCGACAGTGTAGCGCGCTACATTTGATACATTCGCCCCACTAATCCGGCCGGGAATCGGGGAGACCGCACAGCGCCGGGGTCGGCAGCCTCTGATGAGTTTGGCGCGCAGTGTGTCCATCCATAAGAACACGTCGATTGCGCGATTCCGGTCCGAAATGCGCAACGCATCCCCCGCGGGAGGCTCCAATCGTCGAATTTTCTCCCGGATTTGCCGCGGCGCGCGTTGCGCGCTTTGGAGAAGCCCCGAAGCACGCTTCCTGGTCACCCACCCGATCCAAAATGCGCGGCTGCCACAAGGTCGCCGTACTCGGAGACCTATGCGCGGTGATCGCTCCGAAACACAGGCCTGCGGAGTACCGCCGACCTTGTGGCACCCGACATCTGACCCCTGCTCGGCGAATCACGAACCACGCACCACGCACCACGAATCAACCAAACGCCTATCGGACGTCGTCGCAACGTTGAAATCACGGATTGATTTTGATCGGGAATCGTTCGGTCGCTAGGATGCGGTATTCACGCTCTTCTTTGGGTGTTCCTCGAGTGGACGGGCTTTCGTTCTCGCTCAACCATGATGGCCGCGCACGGACAACAGCAATCCAGCCCCGGCGGGCTCGACGGCAAGACCCTGGTCTTGCAGGCGGTCGATCTCGTCCAGCTCATCGGGCAGACCGTTGCGCTCAAAAAGCGCGGGCTGTCGTGGATCGGGCTTTGTCCGTTCCACACCGAGAAGACGCCGTCGTTTCATGTGCATCCCGACCGCGGGTACTTCCACTGCTTCGGCTGCAAGGCAAGCGGCAACGCGATCGACTTCGTCATCAAGCGCGACCGCGTCGAGTTCCGTGACGCCCTTCATCAACTCGCCCAGCAGTACAACGTCGATCTGCCCAAGCTGGGCGTCAGCCGCGAGGCGACCGGGCTCAAGCAGGCGTTGCTCGACGCCTGCTCGTCGGCGGCTGCGTACTTTGAGCAGAACCTCCAGCACCCGCAGATCGGCAACGCGGCGCGCGAATACCTGCACAAGCGCGGATTCAGCGACGAGACGCTCCGCAAGTTCCGCGTCGGCGTGGCGATCGACGGGTGGGACGGGATGCTCAAGCATCCTTCCATGCAGAAGTTCACGCCCGAGATCCTCCTCCAGGCCGGCCTGCTCAAGCAGCGCGACGGCGGCAATGGCGTGTACGACACCTTCCGCGATCGGCTGATGTTTCCCATTCGCGACGACGGCGGGCGGGTGATCGCGTTCGGCGGGCGCGTGATGCCCGGCTCGGACAACCCCGCGAAGTACCTCAATTCGCCTGAGACGCCGCTGTTCAGCAAGTCGCGCATCGCCTACGGGCTTGATCTTGCCCGACAGCGGATCGTCGAGACGAAAACCGTCGCGATCGTCGAAGGCTACACCGACGTGGTGATGGCCCACCAATTCGGCGCCAGCAACGTCGTCAGCGTCCTGGGCACCGCTTTGACCGAATCGCACGTGACGGTGTTGCGACGGTTCGCCGACAAGATCGTGCTTTTGTTCGACGGCGACGCCGCAGGAGACATGGCGGTCGATCGGGCGCTGCAGTTGTTCCTCACGCAACCCATCGAGATCGGCATCGCCACGCTTCCCGGCGGGATGGACCCGGACGAATACCTGCTCGAGCACGGGCATGAAGCATTCGATTCGATGCTGACGAATTCCGAGGATGCGCTGAGCTTTCAGTGGCGTCAGTTATTCAGGCAGCTTGTGGAGAACGAGAACGACCTGACCGGACGAACCAAGGCGGTCGAGACCTACCTGGAGCGTCTATCCGCCGCCCGTGCCGGTGGGCCGGTCGACCCGATTCGTTGGGGCGGCATCCTGGCGCGGGTCAGCAAGTTCACGCAGATTCCGGTGGAAGATCTCAATCGCCGGTTCAGACCCAAAGGGCGTCCTGCTGCGCCGCCAAGCCATCGGTCGGCCGGCGATGCCCCGGGTGCCAGCGCCGCACCCGGCCAGGATCGTCCGGCGGGCGAGTACAAGCCCGGCGGATTCGTCAAACGCCCGTGGGTGCCCAAAGCCCAATGGAAGCGTGGCCAGGCGACTGAGAAGCCCCGTGGGCCGTTCAGGTCCGAGTATGTGGCACAAATGGGGGAAAATCCCGAGACCGCGGGTGTGAGCCCCCCGTCGGCGCGAATGAAGGCCGAGCGCGAGATCCTGGGCGTCCTCCTGCACTTGCCCGGCGAATGGACAAATGTGCAGCAAGTGATTGACAATACAGAGTTTACGGACGAGCAGATTCGGCCCCTCGCCGACTGGTACTGGGACTATCAACGCCACGAAGGGCAGCCGGTATTAGAGGAGCTGGTTGCGATTTTAGAGGACGATCAACTAAAATCTGTTGCGATCGAGTTGGCAAGCGAGGTGGAACTGATGAATAATCTTCATCAGACGCTGGCCAAAGCGGTGCATTTCGTGAGGCAAGAGAAGCAGCAACAGGAGCACACCAAACTCCTGAGCACGCTTCGACGTAGTACCAACGATGCGCGCGATGACGGATCCGAAGTCGACGCCCTGCGGCGACTGACGGAGGCCGGTATCGCTCGAAGTAAGTAGCCCGGAGTCCGAATTCAGCCGTCAGCGCAGGCCCATCCGCCCGCGCTGATCGCTGCAATAGGCTCGATGTAAGTGAATGCGTTCGATGTAATTATCCGCCGGCGTCCAAAACGGTCCGCGTGAGCCGATTTTGGATTCTGGATTTTGATTAGTGGATTCTTCCGGAAGGACAAAGACGGGCAGGCGAACCAATCGCGCTGCGGAGGCATTCGATCCAAACTTGTCGGGACATGCGAGCTTGAACTGCTCCCCCGACGCAACCTTTTGGCGACCTCAGTGGCGAACGTGGTGTAGTCTGGTCGAAGACAACTCCTTCCGGATTCGTGAGAGATATGGCAAACGCAGTAGTAGAAAAATCCGTTCCGAGCATGCCGCTCAGCCCGCTGATCGGCTCCGGCTCCCCCGAAGAAGCCCAACGGCGCATCAACTTGCTCATCGAGATGGGCGAGTCGCGCGGCTACCTGACGTACGACGAGCTGAACACCAAGCTCCCCGACGAGGTGGTGGCGCCTGACAAGCTGGACAGCCTGTTGATGGAGATCGACGAGCGGGGCATTCGTCTCATCGACGACTCCGACGTCCACGAGTACCAGTCCAAGGCCGCCGCCAAAGCCGCCGCCAAGGCCGCCGAGAAAGCCGCCGCCGAAGCCGAGGCCGCCCGGCCGAGGCCCAAGACGTCGGTCAAGGTGAAAATTTCCGCGCTCCGCCCCGCGTCCAACAAGCCGCCGGCCGAGATCGA
>JBBRFH010000242.1:0-5262 GCA_038224615.1 Tepidisphaerales bacterium | reverse complement strand
GTGTACTGATCGCGCTCCAGCGACTCGCGATCAATCGCCGACACCTCGCGCACCGCCTGGCCGACCACGCGGGCCGCGTCATACATCGTCAGCGCCGCAGCCAGCCCCTCGGCTTTGTCGTACTGGCGGCGCAGGATGGTGAGGATCGACTGCGTACACGACAGCGACCCCGCCGACAGCAACACGAAGACGCGCTCGCCCGGCGTGGCGAAGGTGTGCATCTTCTTCACCGTGTTCACCTGGTCGTTGCCGGCGTTGGTCCGCGAGTCTGATGCCATCACCAGTCCGTACTTGGTGATGATTCCGAGGCAGTAAGTCATTTGCGATTGCCGATTTTCGATTTGCGATTGAAAAATTCAAGACGGTACAGATGCCGATGTCGCACATTCAATCGCAAATCGCAAATCGGCAATCGCAAATTTTCATTGCTGTTGCTGCATCTGTCCGGCCTTTTCCTGTTGCTGCTGCTGGGCGTGCTCCTGGTGGTGGCCCTCGATGCGCTTCAAGGGGACTGTTCCGCCGCTGACGCTGAGCACGCCGAGCGGGATGATTTTTTCGGGGAACAAGTCGGCCGGTATGACGTCGAGCTGCTGCGTGTGGACGGTGACGTTCATCGACTCCTTCGCCTGCCCGCGATACAGGCCCTTATTGGGCGGCACGTCCCGATAGTCGCGACCGACGCCGACCTTCACGTAGTTTTCGCCGGCGACACAGCTATTGGTCGGATCAAAGCCGATCCAGCCGTAGCTCGGAAAGTACAGCTCGCACCACGCATGGCTCTGCGTGTAGCCGCGAAAGCGTTCGCGATCGGTGTCATCCGGATGCAACAACCCGCTGACGTAACGGGCCGGGATGCTCATCGAACGGGCCAGCGCGACCATCAGGTGCGTGAAATCCTGGCAGACGCCGGCGCGGAGTTCGAGCACTTCGGACACCGGGCTGGCGGCGGTGGTGATGCCCTTCTGGTACTCGAACTTCATATTGATCAGGCGGATCATCCGCTGCCCCAACTCGCCAACGCGGATGCCGGGGCGCGCGTAAAGTTCCTTGGCGAGGTCCGCCAGCGCCGGCGAATTGACGACCGGCCCGCTGAACTGCAGGTAATCCCAGAGGCGGTAATCCTCCGTGGGCCGCATCGGCCAGGTGTCGGGGAGCGTCTCGGGCATCACCGTCATCTTCTCGGTCTCGACGACGCTGGTGGCGACGATCTTGATCGATTCGTGTACGCCGTTGGCGGTGAACGAGTGGACGGTGTTGCCCAGCCAGTCGAAGTAGCTGTGTACCGCCGAGTACGGCGCGAGCTTCAGCTCGAAACTGAGCCGGTGCTGCTGCGCTTCCTGGCGCGGAAACATGCGCAGCTCGACGACCGATTCGGTGATCGGCGCGCTGTACGTCAGTTCGGTCTCATGGATGATCTTGAGAAGCATGGTGCTCTCGCTTTCGTCGTAGCACGGGCGTCTCGCCCGTGTCTTTGCAGAAACGGGCGAGACGCCCGTTCTACGTCAATATAGGAAATACGACCGCTGCAACTGTACGCTCGCCTCGTTGGCACCGTCTTCGATTCGTTTAAGGAACGGCGTCAGCCCCTCGGCGAGGATCTCGCTCATGTCGGCGTATTCGAGCTGCGACCCGAGCCGCCCGAGAATTCGCTCGGGCAGGCTCGGCGAACGCTGGCCGTTGCTGATGCGCATCTGCTCGATTGCCTGCCGGGCCTGCTCGAGGCAGAACCGGATCGACCGTGGATAATCCGCCTGCAGGATCAGGAACTGCGCAATCCGCGTCGCGTCCAGATCGGCCAGGTGAAGCCGCCGGTACGATTCAAGCGAACAGCAACTCCGCAACACGCCCATCAGGTGGATGTTGCGGATCGGCTGATCGAGCTGGGTCGCCATGCCCGTCAGCACCTCAAAGCGCGTCGCGATCACCCGCGCCGTGACGTCGATCCGCTCCAAATACTTCGCCGCCTGCGTGAAGCACCAGCGCTGGTCGTGGGCCATTGTCTGGTTGGTCAGCCCCTGGAAGAGCATCGAGCCGGTCATGATGCGGTAGAAATAATCGTCCGGAGACTCCTCATAGCGCGGCCGCGCATCGTCGCCTTGGATGCCCCAGTAGAGCATGTTCAGACATTCCCACATCTCGCTGCTGATGCTCTCGCGGATCGCCTTGGCGTTCTCGCGGGCCTTGGCGATGCAACTGGCGATCGAGCTGTTGTTGTTCAGGTCGAACGTCATAAAGTGGGCGATGCGCGTGCTGAGCGGCTCATTGCCCTCAGGCTCCTCGCCGACACGCATCGTGGAAAGGATCGTCAGCCACATCTGGTGCTCGAGCACGGGCGTCAGATCACCCACGTCCGTCAGCAGCACCATGTGGACTCGCAAGAGCCGGGCGACGTGCTCGGCACGCTCGACGTAGCGCGCCATCCAGTACATGCTGTCGGCGTCGCGCGAGAGCATGGGACGCGCTTCGACGTTGTGCTGGACGCCCGATGCGGGGTCAAACATCATGGTCATGTTGCGTCGTCCTCCAGCACCCACGTGTCCTTGCTGCCGCCGCCTTGCGAACTGTTGACCACCAGCGAGCCCCGCCGCAGCGCGACGCGCGTCAATCCTCCCGGCATTACGATCACCTTTTCGCCGTAAAGAATATAAGGCCGCAGATCGACCCGGCGGCCTTCAAACTTCCGCGTTCCGTCGTTGCTGATGACATTCCCGCCGTCGCAGAAGCTGGGGTGTTGCGATAGCTGCACCACCGGCTGGGCGACAAAATCGCGCGGCTCATCCTTGATCTTCTGTGCAAAGATCTCGCGCTCTTGCTTCGTCGACTGGTGCCCCATCAGCATGCCGTAGCCGCCGGACTCATTGGTCGATTTCACCACGAGCTTGTCGAGGTTCTCCAGCACGTACTTCAGGTCGTCCGGCCGTGCGCAGATGTACGTCGGCACGTTGGGCAGGATCGCGTCCTGGCCCAAGTAAAATTTGATCATGTCCGGCACGAACGGATAAATCGCCTTATCGTCCGCAACGCCCGTGCCCACCGCGTTCACCAGCGCCACGTTGCCCACGCGATACGCGTTCATCAGCCCCGCGACGCCCAGGATGCTGTCCTGCCGAAACGCCAGCGGGTCGAGGAAGTCGTCGTCGAGCCGGCGGTAGATCACGTCCACCCGCCGCAGCCCTGCGGTGGTGCGCATGTAGACGTAGCCGTTCTCGACGACCAGGTCCTGGCCTTCGACGAGATCGACACCCATCTGCCGCGCCAGGAATGTATGCTCGAAGTACGCGCTGTTGTAGATGCCCGGCGTGAGGATCACACACGTCGGGTCCTTCACGTGCGGCGGCGCGACGTGCTGCATCGTGTTGAGCAGGTTGAACGGGTAATCCTCGATCGCCCGCACGCGGTACTGGTTAAACAGCGACGGCAGCACGCGCTTCATCACCGCGCGGTTCTCCAGCACGTACGACACGCCCGAAGGCGTCCGCCCGTTGTCCTCCAGCACATAGTAAATGCCATCGCTGCCGCGGATCAGGTCGGTGCCGCAGATGTGCATGTAGATGTTCCGCGGGACGTTCACGCCCATCATCTCACGGCGGAACATCTTCGCGCCGTAGATCAGCTCCGGGTCGATGATCCGTTCCTTCAGGATCCGCTGCTCGTGATAGATGTCCTGGCAGAAGAGGTTCAACGCGGTGATGCGCTGGATCAGCCCGCGCTCCAGCAGATCCCACTCATCGTGCGGGACAATCCGGGGCACGAGATCGAACGGGAAAATCTTCTCGACGCCGCGCTTGTCGGCATAAACGGTGAACGTGATCCCCTGGTTACGGAACAGCACGTCGGCCATCCGACGCCGTCGCTCGAAAGCGTCGGCATCCATGTCCATCAGCCGTTGCGCCACCGGGGCATAATGCTTGCGCGGCGAGTCAGGCTCGACGAACATCTCGTCGAACACGCTGCCGACTTCGTAATTTTCAAACATTCTGCGACTCTTGCGCTCGTCTCGTGCGGTTGGTTCCAACGGACGATAACACACCCACCCCCACAGGTCTACGGCAATCGACGCCCACATGCGCGCCGATCACCGGGGCGATCCACCGTTGCCCCGGCAGCGCTTCTCCCCTCACGCCGCCAGCCGCTTCACGGGATCGAGCACTGTCGCCGCCCCAATCCGCCAACCCCCGACACCCCCGCTTCGGTCGACTGGCCGAGATTCATAAGAGTCCGTAGGAGCATCGGGGTGGATTGACCACGGAGCAATGACAAATGACAAAACTCAAATGACAAATGAGTAGCGGTTTGCGCATTCATTTGGCATTTGGATTTTGTCATTGGTCATTCGCCCTCCCCGACGCCAGTCGGCCCGGTGCCACAGGTCGGGCGTACTCGCCAGACCTGTGCGGTTCGGCGACCGTCACACAGGTCTGCGAGTACCGCCGGCCTGTGGCCCCCGCCAGGCCACCCACGGCGACAACTTCGCACCGGGTTCGTGCGGCATGCTGATTGGCGCAGCGAAGCGACATTCCCACGATTTTGCACATTGCACTTGCGGATCCAGACGGAGTATCATTCCCACAAACGCACGCTGCCGGGGCGTGATGAATGGCGCACAGACGGATCGATAGTAGTTGTACCCTCGGAGGCAACATGGATGCGGTGGCGATCACAGTGGGCATCAGTTGGACAGTCATAGGATTGCTTTGCGCCGGCCTGGCCATTCCGCTTGTGCGGGGGCAAGTTGGTCGAAACGCGTTCTACGGGGTTCGTTTTCCCCAATCGTTTCAGTCAGACGATGCTTGGTTCACTATCAACCGCTTCGGCGGTAAGCGGTTGATCGTTTGGTCCATTCCCCTCATCGCCACTGGCATCATCTCATTCTTTTTGTCCCTCCAGTCGCACACCGGCCTTACGCTCACGCTGGGTTTAGCGCCGTTAATTTTCGTGCTGATCCCAGTTTTCGAGTCTTGGCGTTTTGCGCGGCGGTATCGACCGAGGGTATAATCCAACGCTGCAATGGACCGGCCTCGCGCTGAGCGTTTTGGTAAACTCAAAATTGGTCGGCGCCGTGCAGGCCATTGAACGTCGGTCCGTTATCCCGCCCATCGCATAGTCGCTGTACCAGTTCCGCCCGGTGCCACAGGTCGGGGGACTCGCCAGACCGGGGCCGTTCGGCTTTCGTCACACCGGTCGGCGGAGTACCGCCGACGTGTGGCACCTTCGGGCGTCGGCATTGGTCATTGGTCATTATTCATTGGTCATTGGTCATTC
>JBBRFH010000241.1:0-5269 GCA_038224615.1 Tepidisphaerales bacterium | reverse complement strand
GGCGGCGCTCGACAAATACGACCTCGTTTTCAGCCACGTTGAGTCGCCGGATGAAGCGAGCCACCAGGCGGATTGGAAGACGAAAGTCGACGCGATCGAGCACATCGACAAGTACGTCGTCGGCCCGGTGCTCGCCAAGCTCCAGACCTATCCCGAGTGGCGTCTGCTGGTGCTGCCCGACCACCCCACCAACATCGCCACCCGCAAGCACGGCTACGCGCCGACGCTCTACGCCATGAGCGGCACGGGCATCAAGCCCAACGGCATGAGCGCCTATACCGAGCGCCAGGCGCGAGCAGGCCACGTTATTGCCGACGGGCACGAGCTGATGCCCTACTTCCTCGGACGATAGCGAGCGCCGAATTTCCGAAGCGCTCACCGCAGCGCGTGGGTCATGCCGGCGTTCTCGATTTGATCGTCGGCGGGCCTACCGAGCCGTCAGCGATGGTTCGCCCGACACGAGTGCTGCGTATCCGACGTGGGCGAATACCGGATACGCCGTCGGACCCACTTGCATGCGTGGACTCAGCGAGGCGGCGACCAGCCAGACCTGCGTGCCGGGCAACACATCCGGGCCGAAGTGCACGTCGAACGTCGGCCGCGTGGTCGAGCCTTTGTAGACCCAATCGCGCCCCCCCGCACCCGGCCCCGATCGGCGCATTTCGAGTTGCCCAAACCCGCCCTCAAGTCTTTGCAGATCGGCAACGTCTCTGCGCCATCGCACATGCAGAAGTGCGTGCCTGTGCAACCCCCTACTCGATCACTTCTCGGCATCCTCTGTGGCCGGCGTCGGCTCCGCGTACCATTGCCACTGAAAAGGCTCGACGAGATCTCGGTTGTGGTCCCCGTCCAAGGTGTACGAACTCCCCCCGCCCGGATAAGCGGTGCCGACACTACGATGGTGGTTGATGTCCGGATTGACATCCACGTCAACGCCAATCACCTGGCCCGCATCGAGATTTTCCGCGTTCAGCAATTTTCCCGTCGCGTCGATCGAGACGTACGTACCGCGTCTCGGGACCGTCATGACCCGTGGGTGAGTGCTGGAGATAAGCGGATTTGGATCAACGGGAAGGACGATACGCGGGCCCTGATAGGGGCTACGCGGCGGCATCTTCCATGTCAGAGCCGGTGGCAACACGATCCGCAACGGGCCGCCGGGGACGGCCGGCGGGAGCAGCCATCCGGGCATGAGCAAATGCTCCGCAAAGCCGATTGCGCCGTCGCGGTCGGCAAAGGTTCCGGGCAACACGATCATCAGGTCACGGTAACCCGCTGGTGTGAGCCTCAGTTCCACGTACCCATCACTGCGAATCCATTTGATGGTGAACTCGCCTGTGACGACGCGTTTCTCCGCCTTCCCGTCAAACCCGCGGTCCATGAATAAGTCGGCGGTGTTCCAGCTCGAGTTCCACACCTGCGCGATGTGGACGTTCACGTCGGGCACCGGCTGTCCGGCCTCGTCGACGACGATGAGCTTGATGCGCCCCGCCGACCGGGGCTTGCGGACGCACAAGTCGTAATACTGCTCGGCAAACGGACGCAGCGCCTCCCGCCAGGGCGCACCAAAAACGCCCTCTTTCAGCGGCGGCGGATTGTTCACGGCGTCGATCGCCCGTGCCCGCAACTCATTCGGATCGACGTTCGATTTGGGGTTGGATGCACAACCGCCAACGAGGATCAGGCCGAAGATCAAGAGCAGTAGTCGGATGGAGAATGACACCAAGATCTCTTTCGGTTCCGCGTGTAGGGTGAAAACGGAGCTGCGAGATGACGAGTATGCTGATTCCGATCTGCCGCTGCAAACTGAACCGTCCGCCTCAACCTGAAGTAAGCGCCGATGATGGCCAAGATATCATCGCTCAGCAGTGCGACTCGGGAGGCCCTCGCGAGAAGCCCTCACCCTAACCCTCTCCCGTGAGTACACGGGCGAGGGGACGTCCTTGTCGCCGGCCCATGGGAAAACCCTGTAGCGGCGGCGTCGGCAAGGTCGTGTTCAGCCCCATCGGAATTCGGTGTGTTGGGATTGGTGGCGGCCGACGACTTTTCCTATAGTGTTGGATCACAAGGACGTGCATGTCTGTTCATGGATCGTCGACGCACCCGGGTGTGCGTGACCGGCGGCGTTGTATGGCGGGTCTGACTCAAACCAATTGCACGCCGCTCGCGCGGTCGCTGACGCGGACTGTTGCGCCGTGCGTGGATACGCTCGAGCCGCGCCAGTTGATGGCGTTCAACGACTGGGGCGATGCCGAGCGGCTGATGCGCCTGCCGGACGCGATCGACGCCTACCACTCCCTGCCGCTGGACGGTGGCGGAGAGACGATCGCGATCGTCGACTCGGGCATCGACTACAACCATCCATCGCTCGGCGGCGGGTTCGGGGCGGGGTTTAAGGTGATCGGTGGGTATGACTTCGTCGACAACGACGCCAATCCCATGGACACCTTCGGCCATGGCACGGAAGTCGCCGGCGTCATCGGCGCTGATGACTTCACCGCCGACGGAAAAACCTTCCGCGGCATGGCGCCGGCGGCGAAGCTGGTGGCGCTCCGCATCGACGGCAACGGAAACAGCACCGTGCCCGACGAACGCATCGAGCGTGCCCTGCGCTGGATCATCGATCACCCCGCGCTCAACATCAACGCGGTCAACATCTCCTACGGCACCGGCGATTTCAGCGACCCGACGGTCAACAACGTCTACGGGGACGAGTTACAGGCACTGGCCGACGCGGGCATCGTCGTTGTCGCCGCCAGCGGCAACGGTGGGGTCTCTTCGTCGCGCGGCGGCATCGACACGCCGGCGGCAGACCCGAGCGTGATCTCGGTCGGCTCCGTCGATACCGCCGACACGATCAGCAACTTCTCCGAGCGCGCCGCGGTCCTCACCTTGTTGGCACCGGGCGAAAACGTCTACACCACGCTGCGCAACGGCGGCTTCGGCATCGTCGACGGCACCAGCTTCGCTTCCCCGGCAGTCGCCGGCACGGTGGCGTTGATGCGGCAGATCGATTCATCGCTCACCGGGCGCGACGTGCGCTCGATCCTCCGCGCGTCGTCGGTCCCGAACTTCGACGGCGACACCGAGACCGGCCTGGTGACACACCTCAACTACCCGCGCCTCGACGTGCTGGCGGCGATGAAGCTCACCGAGTCGCGCCGCGCCGCCACCCCTGATCCGAACGCGCCGCTGGGCAAGTTCGGCAACGGCAACAGCATCGCCGTCGATCGCGACGGCGTGACGCACTTCGTGTACTACGACGCGCTGGCGCAGACGATGAAATACGCCACGCGGGCCCTCAGCGGGGAGTGGTCGGCGGCGCAGACGATCGACGATTCGCTGCCGTTTGCCGGGTATTACCTCTCGCTGGCGATCGACCAGTTCGGCCGGCCGGGCGTCGCGTATTTTGACGGCACCAATGGCGACCTCAAGTACGCGCAGTTCGACGGCATCGGGTGGAACGTCGATTCGGTCGACGTGAAAAACTCCACCGGCCTTTACCCGTCGCTGCTGTTCGACCGCAACAACCATCCGGTCATCGCGTACTACCGCAAGACCACCGGCGACCTGCGTGCCGCCAGCCGTGACGCCGGTGGAGAGTGGTCGGTCACGCAGGTTGACACCAACGGTGACGTCGGCCGATCGACAGCGATCGCGATCGACGGCGCCGGGCGCATTGGCGTGGCGTACGAGTACTCAAGCGGGGGGGATCTCAAGTACGCCGTGTTCGACCCGCGCTCCACGTCGTGGAGCAACGCGTACGTCGACAAGAGCACCAGCGGCGTGTCGTTCGTGTCGCTGGCGTTCGACCCCGGCACCAACCGCCCCGCCATCAGCTACTACGATGCGTCGCCGGCCGATCTGAAGGTCGCGCGGTCGACGGGCAAGACCTGGTCGACAACGAAGATCGCCACGCGCGGCGCGACGGGGCTGTTCACCAACATCTTCTTCGCCACCGACGATGCCCCGCGCGTCGTCTTCTGGGACAAGCGCCGCGATGCGACTCAGTTGGCGGGGTACGAGAACGGCACGTGGGGTCTGCACGACCTCCGCACCGCCGGCGGCCGATTCGCCAGCGTCGGCGTCGACTACTTCGCGGGTATCTACCACGTCGTCACCTACAACACCGCGACCGCGACGCTGGGCGTGGAAGACTTCGACGTCTGACGAACCACGGGTGATGTAAGCGGGTCACTTCAACGCTTCGGCGATCGCATTCTCCAGCGGGCGTTTCCAGAGCAGATGCACGCGCCAGTGCTCATCGTCGCGCTGCGGATAGTCGAGCCGATAGTGGGCTCCGCGCGATTCCATCCGCGTATTCGCCGCCGCCGCGATCAGGAACGCAGCGGTGAGCATGTTCTGCAGTTCCCAGCCGGCGACGGCCTGCTCGGTGCCGATGACCGGGAGGAATGACTTGTCCATCACGTAGCGGCACCAGAACGCGATGATCTCGCCAGTCTCAGCGAGGCGGTCGCCGTCGCGCTCGATGCCGACGTTGCGCCACATCACGCTGCGCAGCGAACTCTTCACGTCGGTGACGTCGAGCTCGGTCTTAAGTGACGCCTCAACCTTGTGCTCGAGGTTCTGCGGGAAAACAAGGTTGTGCGCCTTCGCCTCGCGCGCGGCGTCCTCGCCGGCGCGGGCACCGAAGACGAGACCTTCGAGCAGTGAGTTTGATGCGAGCCGGTTCGCGCCGTGCAGGCCGCTGCAGCTCGCCTCGCCGACCGCGTACAGGCCGGCCAGGCTGGTGCGGCCGTCCATGTTGGCATCGACGCCGCCGATCATATAGTGCGTCGCCGGGTGGATCGGGATCAGGTCCTTGGCGAGGTTGATCTCGAACTGCTGGCACAGCAGCGCCAGTTGCGGGAAGCGCGCCTTGAACGCCTCGTTCGGCAGGTGGCGGACGTCGAGAAAGACGTGCGTGAAGTGGGTCTTGCGGATCTGTTCGACGATCGCTCGGGAGACTACGTCGCGCGGCGCGAGTTCGCCTTGCGGGTGGTAGTCGGTCATGAAGCGATGCCCGTTGCGGTCGACCAGGTAGGCGCCTTCGCCGCGGACCGCCTCGGTGATCAGGGCGCGGCTGGAGCCGGCGACGTAGAGCGTCGTCGGGTGGAACTGCACCATCTCCATGTCCTGCAGTGTCGCGCCGGCGCGGTAGGCCATGGCGTGCCCGTCGGCGGTCGCGATCTTGGGATTGCTGGATTCGCGATAGAGCTGCCCCGCCCCGCCGGATGCCAGGATGGTACGGCGTGCCCAGATGACGTTG
>JBBRFH010000240.1:0-5277 GCA_038224615.1 Tepidisphaerales bacterium | reverse complement strand
GAACTGGTCGATCCCCTGGATGGTCGCGTAGGCGTCGAACACGCCGCCCGTGCTGGCACAGGCGCCCATGCTGATCACCCACTTGGGCTCGGTCATCTGCTGGTAGATGTGCTGGAGGATCGGCAGCATCTTGATGGTGACCCGGCCGGCGACAATCATCAGGTCGGATTGGCGCGGGCTGAAGCGCATCGCCTCGGCGCCGAAGCGGGCGAGATCGAAGCGCGCGCACGCAGTCGCCATCAGTTCGATCCCGCAGCAGGCGGTCGCGAACGGCATCGGCCACAGGCTCGATCGGCGGGCGTGATTCACCACGCGTTTGAGCTGGGTCGTCAGGATGTTGTCGTGGAGTTGATGCGGGTCGTACATAGGCCTGCTCTGAGTATATACTCGCCAGCCAATCATCACCACGCCACGGCGCATCGAGATCTGCCGGTTCCCGCTCGTGTAAATCGTCCGAATCCACTCCTTCAGATCCCGCTCGTTCCACCCGGACTGTCAAAAAGGCAGGTGGGTTTGTTTGTTCAAATTTGCGCGCGCGGCGTTCGTTCCACCTGTTGCGGGTCAGTTGCAGGGTTCGTCGGTCGTTCGCTGCGCGCATTGAAGGCCTCCATATAAAGGCGGCTGGTTGCGCGTTTTCGACGAAATTTTCGCCGCAATCCGCGTTCATGGACGAATAACCCAGAAAGTTTTTCTGGATGTGAAATAGGGGCGTTGCGCGCTTTGCGAAGACGGTGCATCGCGAGTGGCGCAGCAACGCGTGGCTGCTGATTTTCGCCGCAGTTGGTATACTGCTGCGCATCATGAGCGATGTCCTGACGCCTTCGATCGCCCGCCCGTCGCTGCGTATGAGCGAAGACGAGTTCGTCGTCTGGGCGGGTGATGCCACGTCGGCGGAGTGGGTCTACGGGGAGGTGGTGCTGAAGATGCCAGTCGAAGAAAATCACGACGAGATTCAACGCTTGATCGCGTCGGTCATCGAACAAATTGCCAGACGTCGGCGTCTCGGCAAGGTGCGTGGTCCTGAGTTCACCACGCGTCTGACGCTCGGCGGCCGGACCGTCCGCCGCGATCCGGACGTGATGTTTGTGGGCAACGACAAGCTACCGAATATGCACCCCACGAAACTGGAGGGCCCGGTCGACCTGGTCGTGGAAATCGTCTCGCCGGACTCCGAATTTGGCGACTTCAACGAGAAATATCTTGAATACGAAGAAGCCGGCGTCGGCGAATACTGGATCGTCAATCCGCTCAGCAAGCAGGTACACCTGTTCGTCCGCGATGCCAAAACCAACCAGCCCAAGACCAACTCGTTCGCCCGCCGCGAACCGGACGCCGACGGTCGCTTTCGCTCGCAGGTGATCGACGGCCTCTGGTTCCACCCCGATGACCTCTTCGCCGCCGAGCGTACGGATGTCGTCACGCTGCTGAAGCGCATCGATCCGGCGCTCGTGGCTTGAGCCGGGCAGGGTACGCAACACGCAGTGCGGCGTTCGATCCGGATAACGCTTACATCTTTGTCGCGAGGAGGTCGTAGGCGTCCAGGACGAGCTTGCGGGTCTCGCCTTCGCCGCCGTGCGCTTCGTCTTCCTTCACGATGCCTTGGAACGTCGAGAGGATATAGCTCACGTCGTCGCGACTGATCTGGTAGAGGTGAAAGTACGCCGCATCGAGCTCGGCGCGAAGCTGGGCGCGTTCGGCGTCCTTCCACTTGTGTACGCCCTCGTCAAACCCCGCCGCCTTCGCCAGCGGCCGCATGTCGTCGGCGGTACAGGTCAGCTTCAACACCCGCTCGGCGATCCAGTCCTCCAGCTTCTTGCTCTTGGCCCACGGACATTTCTCGTCGTAGGCGTCGGGGGGGATCGTGGGGATTTGCTCGACGATGAAGAAGTTGAGGTGAAGCCCTCCCACCTTTTGCCGCGCGACAAAGTCGTACACAAGGGAATTGAAATTTCCGAGCAGGCAAGTTAGTCGGCGGGGCGTGCATCCGCCGTTGGCGAACGCGATCGGACCCGAATTCATCAAGCCCACCAGCGGCACCATTGCGGCGATCATCGTGCGCTGATTCGTTGCGCTCGTGATCTCCTTGAAGGCCAACAACGAGGGATACTGCCCGATTCGGCGCAGAACCTCTTGCTGATCCACCCAATATCTCGGCTGAACGACAAACTCCGGATTCTGATGCTCGACCAGAGTCGTCTCCTCCGTTTGCCCCTGTCGCATCCAGTTTCCCGCCTCGATCCGAACGCCCGCGGCGCGGTGGTCATATGCCTGGATCATCTTCGCTTCGTAAAGCGGCGAATAAGTTTGGCCCTTCTTTACCCACCGATTGCCGTCCAGCTTAAGTCCCTCGTTTTCCAGCTTCACCGGCTCGAAAAAAAGCTCCGCATCATTCGTCTGATGGAACATCGTGACGAACTTGAGGTTCCACGGATTGCCTCCCTTTTTACGGCTGAGATCGATCAATACCGGCACGTTTCGATAGAGGCGCTTGGTCAGCTCGGCATCTTTACGCGTGCGAAATATCGGGCAGGTGCGCGTGTTGGGGTTGAGGAGCTTGAGGTCTTTGGGCGAAAGCTCGATGTGACGGTTCTTGTCGTCAAGGTCTTCAATTCGATGAGCGAAGAACACGAATTGCGCGACTTCGGTTTTGACCTCCAGCCCGTTTATCAGCAGCACGCTAAATTTGAACCGCCCGTCGACGTCGGGAAAGATCATCTCGCGGTTCTCGAAATCGAATAGCGCCGTCAGTGTCTTGGTTTCGATCAGGTCGGCGAAAAACTGCTGGGTGGTGGCATCGGTGGCGATGCCGCTGGGCACGAGCAATCCGACTCGGCCGGTGGGCGAGACGATCTTGCGGGCGAGTTCCGCAAAGAGCATGTAGGTGTTCACGTCGCCGCGCCCGGTGAGGGGGAAGCCGGCGGCTTTCGAGCGGACGTGGGCGAGCGTGGTCTCGGCGTTCTTCTGCGCGGTGGTGTAGCGCTCCCATAGCGCTGGGTTGCCGGCTTCCACCTTGGCGATAAGCGTGCGCCGCGTCGCGGCGTTGACGGCGGACGCGATTTCCGGGGCGGCGAGCGAGAAAAATTCCCGCTCCTGCACCTTCATCCGTTCCCACGGCGGATTCCCAATGACTGCATCAAACCCGCCGGCCCGCTCGGCTCTGAAGACTTCCGGGAACACTTCGTGCCAGTCGAACGCCTCGGGGTGGACGGATTTATCGCGAATGAGACTGTTCCCCCGGCGGATGTTCTTCGACAGGTCGGTCAGCGGAACGCCGTTGCGCGCAGAGCGAATCCACAACGCCAACTGCGTGATCTCAACCGACTCGGCGGACAGATCGACGCCGTAGAGGCTGTCGGCGAGGATGTAATCGGGGTAGGCGTTGGTGAGGTTCATCGCCTCCTGCAAGTGCCCACCGACGCGGAGCAGGCGGGCAACGTCTTCGTAGGCATCCTCAAATCGTTGATACACCGCGATGAGGAACGCGCCCGAGCCACAGGCGGGATCGACCACCTTAAGCGTGCGCAGGGCTGCAACACGATCTTGAAGATCGGGCAGTGTCTCCACCCGCTCGACGATGAGCTTGCCGAGTGTTTCCTCGACGATCAACTGCGTGAACTGCGGCGGCGTGTAGTAGATGCCGAAGCGCTTGCGCTCCGCGCTCTTGGGCATGGCGGCGATTGCGTTTTCTGCCTGCTTGCCGAACAAGCCGACGACGCGGAGCTTTTCCAGTTCGGTGATGGACCGCTCGAAGATGTGGCCAAGCACATCGACGCTGATTTCGCCTTCTTCGCGGAAATCGTAGCCGCCGATGTTTTTGAAGACGTCGGCCCAGTGGTCTTCGAGGTCGAGGTTGTCGATCACCTCATCCTTCTTGAACAGTCCCCCGTTGTAGCCGGTGGCGAGGTCGAGCGCGGCGTGTCCCGTATCGATGAAGTGGAAGGCATCGAGGAAGTTGTGCCAGCGAGGGTTGGTGACGCGGGCAAGGGGCGGGACACTGCGCCAGGTATTCTCGATGAGTTTTTCAGGCAGCAGGCCGCGGTCTTCGCAGAAGGCAATGAAAATGATGCGGTCGAGCAGCTTCTGGGCGGCGCGGATGGCGTCGTCCTGTGAAAGGCCCTTCTTGTCCATCAACTCGCCGATGAGCAGTTCGCGCTGTTCGGCGTAGTATTTATAGAGCTTATCACCGACTTCGCGCTGCTGGTTCTGCGTGCGGGACAAGAGCCTGGTGGCGCGGGGAATGCCGCCTGCGCGACCGCCGGCGCCGATGAGGCCGACGCGCTCGAAGAGGTAATAGAATTGGCGAACGCGCGTGGGATCCCGAAAATCGGCGATGGTGAATTCGTCGTAGGCGCGTTTTGGGCTGCCCTTGTGGTAAAGGCGGATCGCGATGTAGTTGCTGACAATCCCCCACTGCGTATCGGGAAGCTGGTTGAGATAGTCCCAGCATTGATCGACGGGCGTTCGGCCATTGAATTTGTCGTGATCGAGATCGGTCTTGGCGCCTTTCAATTCAATGATGACGGTGGGCGCGATGTCTTTGCCGGAGACGAATTGCCCGAGAGAGCCGTCGGCAATGCCAGCGCCGGGGACGGTGGGGTTCTTCTGCCAGTGATAGACGTCGCCGGTTTCGGTCACCGACTTGTAGCCGAGGGCGTCGCCGAAGATTTTTTGAAGGAACTCGGCATCGAGCTGGGTTTCCTTCTCGCTAAGCCGCCCCTCTGCGGCGGCGTCGGCCCAGCGGCTGAGGGCAACCGTAACCCGCTGCAGCGCCGCGGGGTCGACGGGAAGATCGCGGGCTTCATCGGCAAGGTACTTCGGCAGGAACAGCCTCGGGTGCTTCTTGCGATGCAGGTCCGGAAAAAGCTCGCGTACTTCGGATCCGATTTTGCGTTTGCCCATTCGTATCCTTACCCCGAGCGTGCGCGCCGGCGCTCACGCTCAATCTTAACACGCACAGACGGCTTTAGCCGCAATGGGTGCGCACGACGCTCGCTGCAAAAATCACTCCCCATACGCATGTAAAAACTGCACGAAGTTCTTCAGCACCTTGTTCCCCGCGCGCTCGTAGCGAAGGTAGTTTTTCTCGGTGCCTTCGTTGATCTTCGCTTCGCCATCCGGGCCGAGAACGCGCGTGAGTTCGGCACGGTTGCCGAGCAACATCTGGGCGATGCCTTCGCGCGTCAGCTCGACATGGTACTGGAAGCCGAACAGGCGATTCTTGAAACGGAACGCCTGATTGCGGCAGGCGCGGGTGCTGCTGATCAGCGAATTCCCTGT
>JBBRFH010000239.1:0-5319 GCA_038224615.1 Tepidisphaerales bacterium | reverse complement strand
TCCCGTTGAGCTTCGGCGCGATGACTGATACCCCGATAGGCGCTATCTTCGCCGATCATGCCGATGCGAAGTGTCGAGAGGACCGCATCGCGATCACGCTTGAAGCGCGCGTAGTCGGCCGACTTGGCGAAGCCTTGGCGGGCCACTTCGAGTTTCAGTCTCTGCGCCTTGAGCGCCTGCTCGCGCGCTTCGCGTTGCTCCTGTTGTCGCGCCTCGGCGGCACGAGTGCGGGCAAGTTCGTCCTGTTGCGCCCGTTCGGCCGCCAGTTGAAGCTGGTGCTGACGTTCCGCTGCTGCAGCGCGTTGGCGTGCTTCGGCTTCTTCTCGCTGGATGATCGGGAGCGCCTTCTGCCGGGCAATATCGCGACGTTCGCGCGCTCCGTCGATCTGCTGGCCGACGAACGTGCTTCGGACCGGGTTGGTTCCGACGAAATCGACGAGGCCGCTGTACGCGTAAAAAGCCTCCTTCATCTGGTTGCGTCCGTATGCGGAGTCCGCCTCGGTGAGCATGCGATCGAGCTTTGCGCGGTTGGCGTCATCCCACGACGGCCGAAGCGCATACCAAGTTGCCCCGGCAATTATCAGGAGTACTCCCGCGACCAAGCCACCGATCCAGGCGGCCGCGGGGATGGAACGACTCCGCCGAAACGTGCGTGGTGTTGGTGCGAGGGTAGGCGGCGACGATTCCAGAACGGACGGGACCGGAAGTGATGGCGGCGGCGTCGCGGCACCGGGCGGAAGAAGCGACTCAAGCCCCGCACTCGCTCCTTGGGCGCCGCAAAACTGGCAAAGTAACGAGCCGTCGTCAGCGATCACGCGCTTGGCGAACGTAATGTCGGCACCGCACAGCTTGCATTGCTTGCGATTGGCCGTCCCCACGCTGGGCGTCACGCGAATTTTCGGTCCAGTAGACATCTCCGCTCCCTTCCCGGATTTGTTATTGCACCTGGCTGTGACTTGCGCCGAACCAAAGTGATTCATCGGTGTCGCAGATGATCAGTTGGTAGTCGAACCCCGCCCGCACCGCGGCGTCGCGAAGGACGACGAACTGCCCATGCGAATCCGGCCAAACTGCGAATGCCAGATGTGATGTGTCCGGATCGAGGTTCCGCGACAGCTTCTTGATCCACTGATCCGCTTCTTCGTCGCTGGTTATGCGCAGGCCCGCCAATCTGCGGGCCTCGGCTGCCGTCACGACCTTGTCGAGCAGCGCCTCGCGTGCTGCCGGCGAAGCCGGTTCGCGCGAAAAGGCCCCATCGACTACGAACAACTCCCGTGCCGAGTTGCCGATCAGCAGCACCGGCACCTGCTGCTTGACCGACGTTCGTGCCATCGGGGTGCGCAGCTTGATCTCCTTCGATTGCTGCTTGCGCGCCAATTCCTCTTGAGCAGTCGTCAACTGGGCGGCGAATAGCGCGGTCTGCTGCTGCTGGCGCGCGATTTCCTTGTCGTTCTGAGACGCCATGCGGATCGCCCGTTCCACGCGTTGACGCAATTCGGTGCGGTGCCGCCGGAGCGTGACGCCTGCTTCAATGAGCGCCAGCGATTCCGGCTGAGCGGAATCGGCATTGTTCATCCGCAGTAACAATTGTTCGCTGGCGTGCAGACGTGATTGAAGCGACTGAAGATCGAAATCGGCCCGCTGCAGCTCGACACGAGCGGTCGCTCGTTCCAATTCCTGGACCGCAGCCCGTTTGGGATCGACCGAAGGCTTGCCGGCCGCATGGGACATCAGGCATACGAGCAATGAAAGGAAGACGATTCCCCCGAACGTGTTGCAGATCGTATCGAGCAGCAGTTCGAGACTGTCGGATTGTTCGGCCTTTCGTCGCCCCACGATCACTCCTTGAAAAGCCTTTGCCCCTCGCCCAGAAGATCCCAGCCCACATCAAAACGCGAGGCTTCAAGCATTGCGATCATCCTTGCTGCAAGCGTCACGCCATCGGGACGCAGATAAACGACAAAGTATGACCGCTCCGCATCCGCGCCTTGCTCAAGCCGTGTTAACGCCGCCGCCAGGTCTGCTTCGGCGATCTGCTGCGTCAGAACCAGTTCGCCGTTGGCCTCGGCGCGACCGACGCTGGCAGTTTTCGCGTGAACTTCAATGAGAATGGGGGTCTTGCCCTGCGCGCCTGGGAGCAGTCGAACATTTCCATGATCCTTCAACGCCTTGATGTCGGTATCGGCCGAACGCAGGGATGCCTGCATTTGCTGCTGCCGGTCCTGCTCGCGGGCAAGTTGCGAAATCGCTGCCGACGCACGGGATTCAGCGTCGTTCGCCTCCCGCTCCAGTTCCGCAACCTGCGCCGTGAGCGCGAGATTCGACTGTGCCAGATCCCCATGCTGTGCCTTTTCAACGCCAGCGCTCTGCTGAGGCAGATCAGCCAGCGCCTCGCTGAGGGCACGGAGTCGCCTCGTGGCGGACTCGATCGCCGCATTCGTCTCGGCGAGTCGCGTCGCCGAGTTGTCTTTGGGCGCCGGGTCGGTAGCGGCATCGCGCTTCACAGTCGTCGTCATGTCCAGAGCAAGAATGAGCGTCACCAGAATGAGAATGCCCGTGACGGTCGTGATGATGTCCTGAAACGAGAAGAACGACACCGGAACTCCGCCATGGCGTCTGCGGCCCATGTCAGGCCTCCCTCTCGAGCGACGAGAGCCGAACGCGACCCAATAGTTGCCGTTGGCAGTACTCCTTACAGTCGTCCAGCAATTGCTCCTCTGCCCGACGAAGGAAGGTGCTCAGCAACTGCACCGCAAGCGCAGCAACCAATGCAACGAGCGTGGTTTCGAAAGCGGTAGCCAGTCCGGCCGTAACGCCTTGCAGCGCGGGCTTGATGCTGGCGACCTCGGTGGATTCCGACAGCACCGCGCCGAAGCTGCCGATAGCCTGCGACAGGCCTTGGACGGTGCCGATGAACCCGAGGACCGGAATCGCCCAGATCAGTCCGCGAAGTAGGCCGTAACTTGATTCGGTGGAATCCTCATCGTTGTTCGCCTGCGACTCGAACAGCGCCGACAGGTCCGCAACACGACCGATGTTTCTTAGGTTGGAGAGACCCAGTTCGATCCGGTTGAACAGCAGGAATTGCCTCGGATGATCGCAGACGGCGTGAATGCGATCGAGGATCTCATGCGCCGTGCCGGCCGACAAGACGTACTGAGGATCGGTGGGCAAGATAGGCGCGATCAGCGCCTTCCGCTGCACGCGGACCTTCTGTTGCTTGAAGAGCAGGATTAGTAGAGACCATGCCGTGAACAGGACGGTAACATACTGGACTGGTCCGCGGTCGGTGAAGATCGCGACAAAAGGCTTTGCCCGATTGGGAATCATCACCGCGTAAAGCCCGGCCGTGATGACCACAGCGAGCATGAACGACAGCAGCGCGTTGGTATGCGTGAACCGGCCCCCTCGGACGCCGAATTTTTCTTCCAGGTCGCTGGATGCCCATGACAGTTGAGGCGGCGCGACCGGACCGAGCGAGGCGTCGTCAGTCATATCGCCCTCCGCGCCCGCATCGCTTCGAGGGTCAGTAGCAAATCGAACATCGCCCCACCGAGCAAAGCGTAAAGGCACGCAAATATCGCCAGCACGCGTAACGCGACGAAGATCAGCCATCCGCGAATCGCGTCAAAATCGGCCGGCCCACTATGTTGCGGCAGCGGGAAGTCGAACGCGCCGGTATAGCCCATCACGCCTCCCAAGATGCACGCGGCACTTGCTGCGGCGAATCCAATTCCCAGGCGGGCCAACAGCAGTGAGACGCCCGCCAGTTCTGTGGAATTTACACTATACGACACGATCGAAAGCACTCCAGCAGCTACGATCGACAGCCCTTCCAGCAACGCAAGGATCGCGAATGTGACAACCCACGCCGGTAAGGGCAGGGCGCTGCCTCGGCTCATTGCGACGACCATCGTCGCGATCACGCCGACGCCGCAGGCGACCGCTACGATGCCCAGAACCATCGGAAGAGGACCCGTATCGGCATCGGGAAGGCACCGGCGAACCCGGCAGACACCGATCAACAGAACGGCAGCGGCCGGGGCAAGCAGCAAGGACGTAGCAGCCACAATGCCCTCAAAATTCGTGCAGTTTGCCAATGCCGAAACCATGATCGTCGCCAAGGCAATCCCGCTCACGCTGAGCAACGAGATGCCACGCGCCATTCCGCGAATGGCGGCGGCACATACGATGCTGGCGATTGCGACCAGTAGAAGAATTGTTAAGACCGCGATCGCTCCGGGTACGGTTCCGCCGGCACTCCACCACCACCAGACATTTCCATTCGCGATGACAACCGGCGCGATGAGCGAGACTAACAGGATGGCGCCGCAGATGATCGCCATCGCCATTAAGCCGGGACCGGCCGCCTTCAATACGCTTTCGGCGTTTCGGTCGCCAGCCGCATGAGCCGAATGATTTCGATGGGCACCGTGCCCTCGGCCGCTGGAGAAAAAGCTCGCCAGAAACGGCATCTTAAATGCGTACGCCGCCGCAGGCGCGCCTTCGGACCAGACCATGTCGTTGGATTTGAGCGCGCCCGATGAAGCGATGCTTCTCAGCACGTTCACATCAACCGGACCCACCTCAACTCCGTTTTGCGAGTAGTAAAAGCGAGTGGACGAAGCGGTTGCTGCAGGAGCCGACGCGGGTGGTTCCGGATTGGCTTCGGCTTCGGTGCTTGCATCGCCGAAAAGTTCCTCGACATCTCCCGCGGCGGTCCAGTTCGCTCGATCACTTGAGATCTGGTCGAACCGTGAAACGGAGTTCCGCGCGATCAGCCGGTGAAGATGATCCACTGAGTACGGACCCGTCACCCGGCCCCGCGAACGCACGAAATAGGCTGCCACGCTCATCGGCTCTCCCTCGAAACAGTCTTTTGCGGCTCATCGGCTGAAGGCACGGCGACATAGAAAACCATCGCGCCGTCGGCGATCTTCTGCGCGGCGGCATTGAGCGCGACAACGCCGCGCTCGCTCTCGCCGATCAGCACCCACCGTGCCTCAACCTTGGTATCACTCGGTACGGCGAAGATGCTGCCGGTGAACTCTCTGGATTTTTCTTCCGACGACCGCACGGTCGTCCCGTTGACCTGCTGCAGCAACACGCCGCCGAACGTCGGCGCCAGCAATGTCGTCATCACTGCGGCACGCCGATTCTTCGCGGCGGCCTCGGAGTCGACCACGAGTCCGCCTTGACCCGCAAAAAACTGCCGGCTGGCTTCTTTCACGGTTCTGGCGCTCGGGTCGAACGGGTCCATCCAAGGCACGTCGGTGGCACCCAGTTTCAGGCAACTGGCAAGTGACTTCCGCAATGCCG
>JBBRFH010000238.1:0-5379 GCA_038224615.1 Tepidisphaerales bacterium | reverse complement strand
CGGCACCAGGGTTGTTCAATTGGACGGCGGGGACTGTATTGTCTCGAACGTACTGCGTGCCGCCTGAGGGGTTATCGGTAAACAGCGTGATCGGCCCGGCACCGACGTGGTTGGCGGTCAGAACCCAGCCGTTGCCGATGTAGACGCCTGTCGCGGCGTCTGCGCCACCCGTGCCGAAGCCACGCCAGCCGACATTACCCCACGGCGCGCCGCTCGACGGCGCTGCCTTGTTGGCGGCGGGGTTGCTGGT
Organism: Tepidisphaerales bacterium; assembly: GCA_038224615.1. Classification (GTDB taxonomy): domain Bacteria; phylum Planctomycetota; class Phycisphaerae; order Tepidisphaerales; family Tepidisphaeraceae; genus JBBRFH01. The sequence continues at coordinate 5,129 of JBBRFH010000238.1, read as the reverse complement.
GGATGCAGAGTCGTCGTTGACGATGATCGCCAGCGCGTCCTGCGCCATCGCGCCCAGTCCCAATCCGGCAATCGCGACCCAGGCCGCCGTGTTTCTGCTCATCTCTTGCCTCCTCGCAACCTTCCCCATCCTAGATATACTCATCCGACGCGAGTTCCTGCAAGCACATAATTTGCCGACTCCGACCAAGAAGGTGCATCCGTGTCTCATAATGTTGCTCTATTCGTCACCTGCCTCACCGATCAGTACTACCCGCACGTCGGAATCGCCGTCACCAAGATACTGGAGCGGTTTGACTGCCAGGTCAGTTTCCCGCCGGAACAGACCTGTTGCGGGCAGCCATTTTTCAACAACGGCTTCCACAAGGATGCCGCCGACCTTGCCAAGCGGTTCATCACGCTGTTCGAGCCTTATGAGTACATCGTCACCCCGTCAGGCTCGTGTGCCGCGATGGTGCGCGAGCAGTTCCATGAGCTGTTCCACAACGACCCCGCATGGTCAGGCCCGATGCAGCGCGTACGGGCCAAGACGTTCGAGTTCGTCGAGTTCCTCGACAAGGTCCTCAAGATCGACATCCAGAACCTGCAACTGCCGAACCCGGGCACGTTTACCTATCACTACACTTGCCACCAGCGCGGCCTGGGCATGAAGGAAGAGGCCGTCACGCTGCTGAAGAAGATCGGCGGGGTGAACTTCATCCCGCTGGAGAAGTCCGACCAGTGCTGCGGCTTCGGCGGGACGTTCGCGATCAAGTACCCGGCCATCAGCGAGGCGATCGTCGACGACAAGATCAAGTGCATCGAAAAAACCGGCGCTGAAACCACCATCTGCAACGACGCCGGCTGCACCATGAACATCGCCGGCATGTGCCACCGCCACGGCGTCAAAACCAACGTCCGCCACATCGCCGAGATCATGGCCGAGGCGATGGGGATCGATACGACGTCGCTGTAGTTCCAAGCGGCTATGCCCGACGGGGAGCGTGATCTCGCCTGGCCACCGGCGCTTGCGCCTTCGCGCGGGAGTTTGTCGTCGCACACGACGGCGTGATTTTTAGCGCCAACGGGTGACAACCGGCGCTCACTCCGCTGTCTTCTTCTTCTGCTTGCGGGGGCGTTTGAGGACGGGCTTGAAGACGGCCTTGAGTCGGCGATTGGCTTTGGCGAGATCAAACACGGACTGCAGGACGAAGTGCAGATCGTGGAGGGTGAGCCCGCTGTGAATCTCCACCCGCCGCCAGATCGCCGGTTCACTGCCGGCGAGGGTGATCTTCAGAATCAGTTGTTCCGGTGTGTACCCGCCGAGACTCTTCGCCATGGCGTTCAGCATATCAGGCAAGCGGCCGCTGATCTCAAGCGATCGGCTTGGCGCAGTCGATGTGAGAGGAACCAGGCAATGTGAGCAGGAGGGATGAGATCGACGGCGAACGTCGCGGCATTCTCGATCTGAACGAACGTCTGGTGCTTGTGGGCCGAAGCTGCTGGATGCGATGGCGTAACACGGGCTTCTCGCCCGTGGGAAGCTTCCGACAGACACGGGCGAGACGCCCGTGCTACGAAATCATCCGTTCGCGTTTCAAAACAGCTTCAGATACGGCAGATCGCTGCGTCCCATGAGGGCGGCGTCGATTTTGGCGGCGGCGCAGCGGCCTTCGCTGATGGCCCAGACGACGAGGCTTTGCCCGCGGCGGGTGTCGCCGGCGGCGAAGACGCCATCGACGCTGGTCTCGTAGTTCTCGTTCACCACGATGTTGCCCCGGGGATCGAGCTTCACGCCGAGCTGGTCGATCAGCCCGTTCTTCTCCGGGCCGACGAAGCCCATCGCGAGCAGGCAGAGGTCGCAGTCGATCTCGAACTCCGAGCCGGCGATGGGCGTCATGTTCATGCGGCCGTCGGCGCTTTTAGCCCATTCGAGGCGCACGCCGTGGAGTTTCTTCACCACGCCGTCGGCACCGGTGAATTGGGAAGTGTTGACCGACCAGTCGCGGATTTCGTGATTGTCGTTGAGCTTGGCGGCGGCCTCTTCGTGGCTGGTGGAGCTGCGCAGGATCATCGGCCAGGCAGGCCATGGCGCGATGTCGGCGGTGCGGTCGGCGGGGGGCTTGGGCATCAACTCGAGCTGCTGCACGCTCTTGGCACCCTGGCGCACCGACGTCCCGACGCAATCAGCCCCGGTATCGCCACCGCCGATGACGACGACGTGCTTGCCCGCCGCAGTCACCTGACCGGGCACGGTGTCGCCGTAGACGACCTTGGTCTGCTGCGGCAGGAACTCCATCGCCTGGTAGATGCCGGTAAGCTCGCGCCCGGGCACCGGGAGATCGCGGGCCTTGGTCGCGCCGATGCAGATGCAGATCGCATCGAACTGCTGGCGCAGGTCATCGACCTTGATATCGAATCCGACGTTGGCGCTGCACTTGAAGACGATCCCCTCGGCCTCCATCAGCTTGATGCGGCGGTCGACGACGGTCTTCTCGAGCTTGAAGTTGGGGATGCCGTAGGTGAGCAATCCGCCCGGACGATCGGCGCGCTCGAAGACGGTGACGAGATGACCCGCCTTATTGAGCTGCGCCGCGGCGGCAAGCCCGGAAGGGCCGGAACCGATGACGGCGACCTTCTTGCCGGTGCGGATGGGGGGCGGCTCGGGCTTGATCCACCCTTCGCGGAAGGCGCGGTCGATGATGTTCCACTCGATCAGCTTGATCGTGACCGGCGTCTTCCACAGGTTGAGCGTACACGCTTCCTCGCACGGCGCGGGGCAGATCTGCCCGGTGAACTCGGGGAAGTTGTTGGTCTTGAGCAGCCGATGCAACGCGTCTTTGAACCGGCCGCGATAGACCAGGTCATTCCACTCCGGCACGATGTTGCCCAGCGGACACCCGCTGTTGCAGTAGGGGATGCCGCAATCCATGCAGCGGGCGCCCTGCGTCCTGAGCTTGTCCTCGGGCATGGGCGTGTAGACGTCCTGGTAGTCCATCACGCGCAATTCAACCGGCCGCCGGTGCGGCGTCTCACGTGCGAACTCTTTGAACCCTGTCGGCTTACCCATATCGAAACCTCGAACGCCCGTACTACCAATCCGGAACTGCGGACTCCGATTGAGGACTCCGCGTTCCGCATTCTAAGACCGCCCCCGAGGGCTGCAAGGTGCGCGCAGATTGAGGGGAAACCAAAGCCCTGCGCGAGATGGGGCGCCTGGGAACGAAAGCCCCCACCGCCTGTCGCTACGTGTTGCGACAACGCGGTGGGGGGGGATTCGACGTTATGACAGGATGTCGTCGTGACTGGCCGAAACGCGCCCGAGGCTACGCCGCCAGGTTGAAATCAGCGAAATCGCCTTTCTTTGACGTCTTAACGGGAGCACTCGCATGGGCGTCCCGAGCCAGCTTGGGCTTGGTCGAGCGCGATGAGGGAGTCCGCGTGGGCTGTGCCGATGCGCCGGCCCCGGCTTTGTGTCCCTGCACCAGTTCGACCAGTTCACGCACCATCGACTGCATCTGCTCGGCCTGGCTGCTCAGTTCCTCGCTGGCGGCGGCGGATTCCTCGGCGTTGGCGGCGTTGGACTGGGTTACTTTGTCCATCTGGCCCACCGCCTGGGTGATCTGCGTGATCCCCTTGCTCTGCTCGACGCCTGCGGCGGCGATCTCGCTGATCAGCGCGTTGACCTTTGTCGACGCCGTCACGATCTCGGCCAGGCTTTCCCCGACCTGCCCGGCGATCGTCACGCCATTGCGGGCGCTGCCCACCGACGCCTCGATCATGCTCGAGGTGTTCTTGGCCGCTTCGGCGCTGCGCATCGCGAGGTTGCGCACTTCTTCTGCGACGACCGCGAAGCCCTTGCCCGCTTCGCCTGCCCGGGCCGCTTCGACTGCGGCGTTGAGTGCCAGCAGGTTGGTCTGGAACGCGATTTCGTCGATCACCTTGATGATCTTGGCGGTGTCCTGGGCGCTCTTCTCGATGCCGTTGATCGCTTCGCTCATCTTGGTCATCGCCAGGCTGCCCTTGTCGGCGGCGGCCTTGGCGTCGCTGGAAAGCGTCGCGGCTTGTTGCGCGCCGTCAGCGTTCTTGGTCGTCATGCTGCTCATCTCTTCGAGGCTGCTGCTGGTCTCTTCCAGACTGGCTGCCTGCTCGCTCGATCCCTCTGCCAGCGACTGGCTCGCCGCCGCAACCTGGCTGGAGGCTGCCGCCACCTGTTCAGCGCCGGCGCCGAGCGCGGTCGACATCCGGTTCAGCGCTGTGTTGACGCCGCGGACGATGAAGAATGCCGCGCCACATCCCAACACCAGTGCGCTGCCGAGGCCGATCCAGATTCCCGTCAGGGCAGTGCGCGTATCAGAGAGGATCTGCGCGCCTGCGGTCGCGCCGAGTTTCATATTGAAGGCCGCGAGATCGGACGCCAGGGACGCGTAACGCTCAAATATGGGCGCCGTCTCTGATTGAGCCAACGCGAAGGCATCGCTGCTCTTGCCCGCACGGCTAATGGCCATGACACGGCCGCGACTCTCGAGGTACGCTACGCGTGCCGCGCGCCACTGGGCGAGCAACTGCCGATCCGTGTCGTTGGTCACGCACTCCTTCTCGTAGCGGGCAGCAAGTTGGCTGATCTCTTCCGCCGCCGTTTTTATTTTCACTTCAGTGGCTGCCATCTCCGCCGGATCGACGGAAGCAACGTGGGAAAGCATTCGCCCCCAGGCGGAGAGCGACCTGCTGGCGATCGCCGACGCCACTTCGATACTGGGCAAGCTGTCGGTGGCGATCGTTTCCGCGCCGGTGCGGATCTGGGCGAGGCGGTACGCGGAGAATATCCCGAGTGCAGCCATGATGAACAGGAGCAGGCCGAAGCCGACAATGACGCGTTTTCCAATGGTGAGATTCATGAACAAAGCTCCGTAGGAGACAAGATTGAAAGGGTCCAACAAAAAAAGGCGAAATAAGCAGATAGGCGTCGCGATTTCACGCGGCGGCGGCGCTGTGCAGTTCCAATTGCGGGGCGCACGCCTCGTCAGCCGCGGCGACCGCATGGCCCAGCACGCGGTTGATGTCGAGCATGATCTTGATCGACTTGCCGACCTTGGCCATGCCGGTGATGAAGTCGACTTCGCAGCCGGCGCCGAAGCTCGGGGGCGCTTC
>JBBRFH010000237.1:0-5382 GCA_038224615.1 Tepidisphaerales bacterium | reverse complement strand
TAAACTGCGACGCTAAACACGCGAGACGCTAAACACGCGAGACGAAACTCCACGATTGCGATTTGAGTCCGGCCTTGGTCGGGTTCTGATTCACATAATCGACTGCGCCGCTGATGTCGTCATCGGACTCGATAAACACCTTCCACCCGCGGCTCGTCCAGCAACTGATACGCTCCTGCGTCTGGCTGATCTGTTGCTGAAACGGATGGATGCCGACCTCAAGCAGTCGCCGGGTCGCGCGCGACTTCAGATGCGCGATGATTCGCTCGGCAGGATTGGCATGGCGTGCGACGACCATGTGGACGTGGTCGGGCATGACCGAGCACGCCAGGATGCGGTAGTCGCTGTCGCGAACCGCGAGCGAAAAACCGCGCACGACCTCCAGCGCCTGCACGCCACTGAAAACGACGGGCGGATAGCGGAGCGCGTCCTTGGCCGCGAGCCGCAGTACCCGATCATGCTCATCGTACGCGAGGGAACGACGATCCGTCGTCTTCGTCGCGCGCCCATGCTTGAGCAGTTCCCAAGACCGCACGAAGTCGGACCAGGAACCACGCGGATCGTTAGGCAGCCAGAATCCGTACGTAGTGAAAATAATGTGCGACGCGATGACCATGACCACCCCCGTTTAGCGTCGCAGCTTGCTGCGGGCTTTTCTGTCTCACGCCGGAAAACCCCGCAGCAAGCTGCGACGCTAAACGCAATGCGCGGGTTAGAGCTTGCTCAGCACGTCTGCGGCTTTCGCGTTGTCTTCGACCTGGGCGACGCTCTTGCATCCCGGGATGACGCATGTGACGGCCGGGTTCTTTAGACACCACGCCAGCGCGTAGTGCGCCATCGGCACGCCGGCGGGCACTTCCTCTTTGGCGATGCGGGCGACCTCCGCCAGTTTGGTGTCGAGGTTCTGGTCCTTCCAGCGGGCGCGGACGTCGCCTTCGGGGAAGGTCGCGCCGGGCTTGTACTTGCCGGACAGGAAACCGCTCGCCAGCGGCACGCGCGCCAGCACGCCGAGATTCTGCCGCGCGCACACCGGGAAGGTCGTTGTTTCGGGGGCGCGGTCCAGGCGGTTGTAGATGATCTGGATCGTCTCCAGGCCCATCTTCGTGCTGGCCTCGATCTGCTTGACGTTCTGATTGTTGCCGACGCTGTTGCCGAGGTGGCGGATTTTCCCCTGGTCTTTGGCTTTGTGCATCATCGCCAGCACGTCTTCGTCGAAGAATTGCTCGTCGCCCCACGAGTGGTATTGCTGCAGGTCGACGTAATCGGTGCGCAGCGCCTTGAGCGAATCCTCGAGTTGGACCAGGCAATCCTGCGGGGTGCGCGGCTCGGAGCGATCGAAGTTTTTGTGGAACTTGTGCCCGAATTTGGTCGCCAGGATCCAGTCCTTGCGGTCCTTCTCGATCGCGGCACCGATAAGCGATTCGGACAGGTGGTCGCCGTAGCACTCGGCGGTGTCGATGAGGTTGATGCCGAGCTCTTTGCCTCGGCGGAACATCGCGTCGACTTCGCTTTGCTCAAACGTCTTGTTCCACTCCCCGCCGAATTGCCAGGTGCCGATGCCGATGACAGAGACGCTCATCCCGGTTGATCCAAGAGTTCGGTATTGCATGAACGGATTATAGCGACAGTGGATTGGCGATTACCAATCAGCGAATCGCAATCCGCCTACTTACCCTTCACGATTTCGTCCACCGTCGTGCTGAACATGTTGAAGGCGCGGGCCTGCACCTTGGGCTCCTGCAGCGTGCCGCGCACTTTCACCTGCAGCAGGTCCTGCCGGGCGCCGCGGATAAGGTCACCGAAGATGGGGACGGCGTCGGCGGCGTCGTTGCTCACGCCGAGCGTCATCTGCACCTGCTTGGTGTCGAAGTCGATCGAACCGCTGCCCTGCATCGCGGTCGTTTTCGAGCGCAGGTCGATCTGCTCGAGCGTGAGCTTCGGGCCTTCGATGGTGTACTTCACGCCGGCCTGCTGGATGGGGCTTTCGATGGGCAGCGACAGGTTTGCGATCTGCATCACGCCGAACAGCAGCGGCACGCGATACATCTCGCGGCCATCGACGAGGACGTCGCCACGCCCGCGGCGGTGCTTGGGGTTGTCCCATTCGCCTTCCATCGCCAGGCTCGCGGTGAGGCGGCCTTCGATGGGCTTGTCCATTTCGCCGGTGAGGTCGGTCACGCGCGCGTTCCGCAGCACCAGGCTCAAGCCGAAGCGCGAATCGTTCGGCGCGATCATCGTGTCAAGTTGCCCCGCCACGCTGCCGTCGGCGAGCTTGCCCTCGATCGTGGCGATCTGCAGCAGCGCGCGGTCGGCCGGCTTAACGATAGTGGCGGTCAGGTCGGAGACCGGCCGACCGGCAATGCGCATCGCGTCCAGCTCGATGATGCCTTGGAGCGATCGCAGGCGTTCGTCGGCGACAACGCCGCTGAGGCGGACGACGCCGGTGGCATCGGTAACGGGTGCGCCCAGCGACATCGTCGCCTTCGCCAGCCACAGCGCCCCGTCGAATTGCGTCGTGCGCGTCGGACGTGTCGTCGCTTTGGAGAGGTCGATCGCCTCGCGGATGTCGAGCTTCGGACAATCGAACGAAACCGTCCCGCCGAGGTCGATGGCGCTGGCGAACTTGGCCCGCGCCGACGGCAGCGCCGCGCGGACGGCCGGCGTCACCACGACGTCGCGGCCGGCTAGAGCGAGCGTAGTCGAACTGCCCTTCAGGTCGACCGTGCCGCTGGCGAAAAGCGTGCCGTTGTCGAGCTTGGCCGACACGTCCTTGAGGATGACGGCGTCGTCGGAGACGCGCAGCTCGCCGGCGAGGTCGGTCATCGCCAACGGAAGCTGGTCAGGCTTGAGCGCGAGCTTGTTCGGCTTGAGGGTCGCGCGATAGCCGCCGCCGGCGACGTCGATGTTCACATCGACGGTGCCGGCGGCATGCAGCGATGCGACACCCGCGCGGGCTTCGGCCGGCAGCAGGCCGATGACATCATTGACATCGAGCGCCGTCACGCGGACAGACGCCGTCGCGGTGGGCTCGCCGGCGTTCCAGTCGACATCGGCCTCGCCTTCGATCCGGGCCTTGCCGCGCCGCGCGCTTAGCGAGGTGATGGTGGCCCGGGTCGCGCCGATACGCGCGACCGCCGACATGTCGGTGATCGACACCCCGCCGCCCGGCAGGCGCGCCGAGCCGCCGCGAAGCGTGGTCTTGAGGTCCACCGTCACCTCGTCCGACCCCGCCGCCGTGGTGATGCGCCCGTCAATGTCGAGCACGCCCTTGAGCGAGATGCGTCGCAGCCATGCCCGCTTCTGCTCCGGCAGCGCGTTGAGCAGGTCGGCATCGATCGGCACGCCGATCGCCTTGAGATTGAGCGCGGGCTGGACGATCGCCTTGTGCGTCTTGCGGTCGATGGTCGTCCAATCGACGACGCCGCTGAGTTGCACGGTCGTCTCGCCGTGCTTCATTTCGGCGCTCTTGAGCTCGAGGAAGTCGTCGTACACGACGATCTGCGCATTGAAGTCGCGCATCGGGTAGGGAAAGTCGGCCAGCGCGCCGGTGGCGTGCCGCACGTCCAGCGTGGTGGTCACCAGCCACGGCTGCCGACGGCCCACGGCGCGGTGGATGGTACACGCGAAATCACCCCCGAACGTCGGGAGCTTGCCGGTGCCGTCGGGATCGAAGTTGCGGACCGACTTGCGCGTCATCGGGGGCATCGCCTCGATGAGGCGAGGCTCGCTGACGATGTTGAGCCCGGTCACGCGAATCTCCGCGCCGGCGGTGTCGTCCAGCGGCGAGATGCGGCCGCTGACTTCCATCACCGAGTTCTCGTTGGGCCCGCCTTTGTAGCCGTGTCCCTTGATCGAAACGATCTCGAGCAGTTCGCGGCCGGTGCTCGGATCGTTGCCGAAGCGGATCGTGCCGCTGGCGCGATCGACGGGATACGGGAACCGCTCGAACGCGAACGACGCATCGTGAATTTCGATCGCGCCCGTCAGCGCCGGATGCCCCAGCCCACCGGCCGGCCGGTCGAGTTGCACCCAGAAGCCGGCGGTGCCGCGCGGGCGAAAGCGGTAGTAAATCTCCTGCACCGGCCAAGGCGTGGCGGCGATGAACGTCGGCGCCTCGGGGATCAACAGGTCCTGCGTGCGCAGCGATTCGATCCGCAGCGACGCGCCGGCGTCGGCGGTGTAGCCGTCGAGGTGCCCGCTGATCTTGACCCGGTTGTTCTCGATGCGGGCGATCAGGTTGTCGATCCGAATCTGGTCGTCGGTAAACAGAAACGTGCCGTCGACCTCGTCCAACTGCAGCGTGTTCGGATCCATCCCCGGAACGAGCAACTGCGCCACCGGCGACCCGCCGAGCATCGGCGAGGCGATCGCGCCAAACGTGCTGCGCCAGCGCTCGATGCGCTTCCAGTCGCCGGGCCCGGCCCAGATTGCCGGAGGGACGCTGAGGCGAACGCCGTCGAGATCGGTCTCCACCTTGAAGCCGGCCTTGCCGTCGGGCTTCTTGAAGTAGCTGACGCGCGTCTCGCCCATCCGGCCGGCGAGGTTGTGCTGCTCCCAGAACTGGCGCACGACCGCGGGCATGATCGTCTTGATCTCGTCGACGAACTCCACATCACGCAGCACCACACCCAGCGAACCGCCTGCGGTGTCGATCCATCCCTCGGCGATCGGGAAGATCGCCCCCGCCGCACTCCCCGCGCGGCCGCGGCTCTGCAGGCGGAAGTGATACAGCCGCTGCGCGTCCGGGAGCAGTTGGCCCTCCAGCGCCAGCGTGCCGACATGGGTGTGCTTGCCCCCGACGATCTGCCCGTAGTCGATCTGGCCGTTGCGGACGAGCACTTCGGGCAGCTTCGGCTCCTCGCGCTCGGCGTTGTCGTTGCCGCCGGCGCCAGGTGATTGCGGAGCCGGACCGTGCGGGCGGGTGAGTTGCTGGAAGTTCCAGAGCTTGTGGTCAACGTCCTCGACGACGTACCAGTGCGGCTCGACCGCCAGCACCCGGTCGGCGTCGACCCGGCCGCGCAGCAGCGCCAGCGGGTTGTAACTGACGTGGAGCGTTCGCGCTTCAAAGAACTGTTCGTGCTGCGGGCCGATGGTGACACGGATGCCGTCGAGGCGCAGGCCTTCAAAGATCGACAGCGCCGCCCGGTCGACGGTGACGTTCCCGCCGGTCAGTTTGGTCAGGAAGGCCTGCGATAAATCGCGGACGCGGGCAGCGTCGGTGATGTAGCCGTAGCCGGCGATGAGGGTGATGAACACGAACAGCAGCAGCGACGTGAAAAGCGTGCGAAGCCGCGACCGTCGACGGCGGCGGCGCTGCGCCGAGGACGCCAGCGCCCCCCGGGCCGCCTGATCAAACAGGGACTCGATCTGGACCGTCGTCGG
>JBBRFH010000236.1:0-5407 GCA_038224615.1 Tepidisphaerales bacterium | reverse complement strand
GTCATGTACGGTTGATCGTCGAGCACGACGGCCACCGTGCCGAGTTTGGCGGCGGGGAACGCCTTCGTGTACTGCGCGCGCAGGACCGACACTTCCATGGTGGTCGGTGGCGGGGGGAGCGGCTCGGCTTTGGGCTGGCTTTTGCACCCGATCGAGCCCAGTGCGACGGCCGCACATACCGTGGCGGCCATTACGATCTGCTTCATGTTGGAGACTCCTCGTTGCCGGATTGGTCGTCGTGTCATCTGTGAAGTCACAGTTAAACCGCACCGGGGCCTAACTTGCAAGTTGCGCATCCCTTCCTGACACGCCGCTTTTAATGAAGAACCACGCCCGGGGGTTCCGATAAACCATCAGGCAGACGCAGATCCGCGCGTGCGGGTGCGGCAAGGGTGTCCGGTCGGCCACCTGCCCGCGAGTGAGCCCAAGGAGCAACGCCGTCATGATTCTGGTTCACGACGACATCGAAACCGATCGATCCGGCGCAATGTATCTCGACCGCCGTCGCGCCGCCCGCGTGCCACAGGCCAGGCCGGTGAAGGTCTACGAGCCGTACGCCTCGAGGTTCTTCGGTGGGGTGACGGTCGACGTCAGTTCCACCGGCATGAAAATCGCCTTTCCCGCCTGGGTCCAGTTAAACGTCGGCCGCGTGCTCAATGTCCACGTTGGCATGGCGCTGGGCGGCCAGCCCCTGGCAAATCGTCGCAGCATGATTCCCGCCCGCGTCGTCTGGATGGCCGCCCCGGCCGACAAAAACGTGGACGGTTTGACCGTCGGCATCGAGTTTCTTACCGGCGTCACCGCGTCCGCGGCGTAAATAGGTCAACCCCTTAATCCCCCTGTACACCCGATCCCATCCGCCGCGTGTACCGCGACGGCTGGGATCCTTCGGTTCCACCGCACCAGCTTCGCCGAAACGTGCCGGCGGGGTCGAAGCTGAAACAGCTTCCCCCTGAATCGCGGCGAAACGTCGCGTGCCCATGTGCGGCAATATGTGATTTGTCGGGCGTTCATCCCGGCTTCGGCTAAGATGACCCAATACGCCCATGCTCGGCCGTAAGCGATTCAATTCCAGGCGGGTTTTTTTCCTTCACGGTGTCCTGCTCGCGTCAGTGATGGGGGCAACGTACCTCTCCGTGCGCGCGCAATACCAGAACCTGGTCGACCAGGCGCTCGAAGAGTCACGCGTCGACCAGGAATTGATCACGCGCGGGGCGGCCCAGTCGCTGGAGAAATATTTTCGCCTTGTCGTCGCCACCTTGATCGATCTCGATCGCAGTGAGGAGGGGGGCACGCTGCTTCCGCCGCAGTCGTTGGCACATGTCGCAGTGGTCGACCGGAGGTCGAGGGAGATCGTGTCATTCCGCGTCGGCGATGAGGCCAAGCTCACCGCCGCCGTGCGCGATGCGAACTGGGTGAGCCGGTTGAATTTTCCGGCGATCATCGTCGGCCCGTCGCGGGGTGGCAGCGACGTGCTGGTCGGCGTCCCGATGCAGGGCGGCAACCGCGTGGCCGTGGCAATCCTGTCCCCCGAGCAGCTCACCAGCGAAGTCGCCGCAGCGCACGGGCGCACGATGGTGCGAGCGACCAGCCTGCTAATGCGCGACGACGGCCTGGTCGTTGCGTCGACCGATTCGTCGCAGGTCGGCCGCTGGGTGCATCAGATGGCACCCGCGAGCGTAACCGCATCGCTGGACCGTTTCGTCTCCGCCGGAAGCGCAGGCTCGACCATCGTCGACACCAACACCGCCGCCGACGGCACTACATTGATGACCGCCCAGCCCGTCGACATGCCCACCGGGGCACGCTGGTACGTCGTAACCCTCCGCACACAGCAACGCGAAGCGGTCGCCGATCGGCTCAGCAGCGTCTTCTGGCAATTGCAGTTGCAGGGGATGCTGACCGTGTTGGCGCTGATGGTGGTGGTCGTCTCGACATCGATCAGTCTCTGGCGCGGGCGCCGTCGCATCGAACGGCTGCGCATGGAAATGCTCAACCGTGACTTGCAGCGAGCCCGCCATATCCAACTCAACTGGCTGCCGGAACCTGACTACTCGACGCCCCGGCTCAGCGTCGCGGCGATGAACCAGCCCGCATCGCACATCAGCGGCGACTTCTACAACTGGTTCGAACTGCCCGCCGACGAAGACGACCGAACCCGCAAGACGGTTCTTGTCATCGGTGACGTCTCCGGGCACGGCCTGCCCGCCGCGTTTCTGATGTCGACCACGCAGATGATCGTCAAGACCGCCATGCCGCGCGTGCGCGATCCCGGTATTTGCCTCGGCGAGTTGAATCGCCAGATCTGCTCATTGGTCTACAACGGTCAGTTCGTCACGATGCTGATCCTGGTGATCGACCACGACAACGCCGTCATCGACATCGCCTCCGCCGGCCAAGCCCCGCCGCTGGTCAAGCACGGCGATGAGGTCTGCCCGCTGGATATCGACCCGCAACTGGTCATCGGCGTCGACGATTCGATCGAGTACGTCAGCCAACGCCTCTCGATCGGCCAAGGCGATTCGCTCCTGCTCTACACCGACGGCATCATCGAAACGACCGACGCCTCCGGCGATCAGTTCGGCGTCGAGCGATTGGCGAAAGTGCTGCAAACCGCCCACGCCGAACCCCGCGACATGATCAATGCCGTCATCAGCGCCGTCGCGCAACATCGCGGCGATGAAGACGCCCAGGACGACGTCACGCTGGTGGCGGCACAACTCATGTCCCTCGACAATTGCGCCCCGGTGCTGATCGAGTCGATGGCGAGCGAATCCGTGTCGTCATAGGCACCCAACTGTAGTCGCGGCGGTGACGTCTACGGCGCTCGTGCGCACCAGGCTGCCGCCGGACGCGCCGCCGGAATATCGAATGTCGAGCGCCAAATGTCGAATGGGGTTGGATCCGACGGCCGACTCTCTGGCTTCTGCCTTCTGCACTGCTCATTCAGGTTTCACGCACGCGATTGCGAAGCCGATCGAGCTCGGGCGACGGGCAGGCCGCGGCATCGCGCAACGGCATCGCCGCTGATTTGCGGGCGTCAATAATGTGGACCTGTCCCGCTCGGCCTTTCGTTCCTCGCACAAAATCCCTCCCGACGGCTTCGAGGGGTCGGGAGATTGTAGCGTACTTTAGGGACACGACGCCCGGCCCCTTAGAGCGGGTTCTTAGAATCGCTTAGACATACGCTCTTAGGCTTTACGTCGTCAGTTCACTTTCTGGCTGCGAACGTTCGCGCGAGATACGATGCATCGTGGCGTCACACCCTTTGCACGTCCGCGCATCGACCGGGCGGTGCCGAATCGCAGCGGAGGCGTGTTCTGCCGGAAAGCGCGGAAGATCAGATGAAAACACGAGACTGGTTTCAGAGCGTCTATGCGTTACTGGCGATCCTCGTTGCGGCGATCGCAATTATCCCGTCCGTCTCCCGTGCGCAGGACGACGCCCGCGAACTCTGGCTTTACTATCCGACCAACCTGCTGGTCGATCAGAACATCGACCGGCTGAAGGAAATCTGGACTCGCGCCGCCAACGCCGGGTACACGCACGTGCTGCTGGCGGATTCAAAATTTGGGCGGCTCGCGGAGATGGAGGGGACCGCTTACTTCAGGAACATCGATCGGACGAAGAAGATCGCCGCCGATCTGCATCTCAAGCTCGTGCCGGCGTTGTTTTCGATCGGCTATTCCAACGACCTGCTCGGCCGCGATCCCAACCTCGCGGAAGGGTTACCGGTCGTGGACACGCCGTTCGTCGTCAAAGGCGGCGTTGCGACGCTCGCGGCCGACCCGATCACGCTTCCCAAGCCCGCGTTCGTCGATCCGGCCGTCCGCATCGAAGCCAATACCGCGACCGTCTCCCCGCACGATGCCAACGCGCGGGTTTGCTACAAGATCCCCGTGACGCCGCATCGGTGCTATCACGTCAGCGTCCGCATCAAGACGGATGCCCACACCGGCCAGCCGGAAATCAAAGTCCTCGCCGGCGAGCGGTCGCTTCAGTGGCAAAACCTGGGCACCAAACGAACGCAGGATTGGACGGAGAGTCACGTCGTCTTCAATTCCCTCGACAACGCGTCGGTCAATCTCTATTTCGGCGTCTGGGGCGCCGCCAAGGGCATGCTCCAGTGGCGCGACTGGAAGGTCGAAGAGGTCGGCCTGCTGAACGTGCTTCGTCGGCCGGGTACGCCTGTCGTGGTGAAAGGAAACGACGGGACGATCTACCGCGAAGGCGTTGACTACGACCCAATCGACGACCTGCGGATGGGCAACCAGCCCTACGCCGGTGAATACGAAGCGTATCACACCTCGCCGACGATCAAGACCCGGTTGCCAGACGGGACGCGCCTGAAAGTCAGTTGGTACCACCCGGCCATCATCTACGACGGGCAAGTGTCGGCATGCATCGCCGAGCCGAAGTTGGACGAACTGCTCGCCGACCAGGCCCGGCGCATGAAAGCCGCCTGGGGCGCATCGGCGGCGGGATGGATGATGAGTCACGATGAGTTCCGCACGCTCGGGTGGTGCAACGCCTGCGTCCAGTCCCACCAAACACCAGGCCAGCTCCTGGCTGGCAATGTTGCCCGATGTGCCAAGCTCCTTGCGCCCGATCGCACCTACGTCTGGAACGACATGTTCGATCCCACCCACAACGCCATTCCCGGCCCGTACTATCTTGTCAATGGGCCTTGGACCGATTCGTGGCTCGGCCTCCCCAAGGACGTCGTGATCATGAACTGGAACCACGACAAACGCGCCGAATCCCTCCGATTCTTCACCGCCCGCGGCCACAAGCAGATCGTCGCCACCTACTACGACGACCCGGCCCTCGGCCAATCGCGCAACTGGGTCGAAACTGCTGGCAAGGATGCGAACGTCATCGGGTTCATGTACACGACATGGAAGAACGACTACACGCAGCTCGAATCGTTCGCCAAGCTCGTCGGCAAATGACGGGCACCGAGAAGCGATCGATTCCACGATAGCGCCGATACTGGCACGAAAAAGGGGCCGGATATGAATGCGCGATTTCTCTATATGACGTCCTCGCGACTCCTTAGGATTGGCCAAGCTCGAGCCCCTGCTCGGACCCGAGATGCCCGGGGAAGCGATGGCGTTGCGGTCGTTAGCGCTGGGCGCTCAATCGATACGCCCGAGGCGGCAAACCGGTTTTGGCGCGGAACTGCCGGGCGAAGTAGAAAACGTCGCTGTATCCCAGCCGCTCGGCGATCGATTTGATCGGCGTGTCGGTCTCGGCCAATAGCGCCCGGGCCCGCGCTACCCGCGCCTCGATCCGGAACGCGTGCGGGGTCGCGCCCGCGTGCTGTAGGAAAAGCCTGCGAAATGTGCTGTAGCCGATCTCCAACTCCGACGCGATCGCGTGATGATCGACCGGCTCGTCGATCCGA
>JBBRFH010000235.1:0-5440 GCA_038224615.1 Tepidisphaerales bacterium | reverse complement strand
CCGATTTCCTCACCACGCACGGCCGCGAGGTGATGGCCAATCCGCTCGGGGTCAGCGCCGGCCTGCTCACCCGCGATGGCTACATTCTCATGGGCCGGCGCAACCAGAGCGTGGCGTACTACCCGTCGCGCGTTCACCCGTTCGCGGGATCGCTCGAGGTGGAGGACAAAATCAATCTTTTCGCCAACGTGCGGCGCGAACTCCATGAGGAACTGTCGCTCGGCGCCGACGATCTGGCCGAGATCACCTGCCTGGGCTTCGCCGAGGACGCGCAGCTTGTTCACCCCGAGTCGGTCTTCATGGCGACGTCGAATCTCGACCGGGCGCGGATCGAGTCGCAGGTCGACGCCGCCGAACACAGCGCATCATGGGCGGTGCGCGCCGAGCGCGACGCCGTCTCGCGCGCGATAACCGATGCCGAACTGACGCCGATTGCCCGCGCCGTGCTGCTCATGTGGGGACGCGGGGTGTTTGGCGAACACTGGTACAACGCGCTTGTTCGCTAGCGACCCCGCGTCGCCGTTCGCCGGCTCCTCGCCCTCTGGGGGAGGGACAGGATCAAAAGACAAAATGCGATCCCCGAATTTGCACGAATTCACACGAATGCAGAACTGGATCCTTTTTCCCTGCGTTTATTCGTGCTGATTCGTGAAGATTCGTGGATCGATCTTCTTGAGCGTTCCCGGGCTTCGCGGCCGCGACCACCGATCCGATTACCGGACGACGCTCCGACAAATCCGCAGCACCTGATAAAGCCGCTGCCGCCCCTTTCCGAAACAACCAATGGAGCTTTCCCCTGTTGTGTCGCGAGGGTACACGGGGAGGGTCGGATCAAATGTCTTGGGAAGGATGCGCCTGATGTCAACCGCAGTGATCGAAACGCCCGCAAACCCGCAGGCGATCAACCCGAAGCTGATCATCCCCTTCGTTAACAGCGTCAGGCAGGTGTTCAGCACCATGGTCCGTACGCAGACGACGATCGAGCGCCCGCACATCAAGGTGTCCCCGGGGACCATGTATGACGTGTCGGCGATCATCGGCTTCTCCGGCGATCTGGTCGGTTCGGTCGTCGTCAGCTTCCAGGGATCGGCGGCGATGAAACTGGTAGAAGCCTTCGCGGGCGTCGAACTCGAAATGTACAGCGCCGACTTCGCCGACGCCGTCGGCGAACTGGCGAACATGATCGCGGGGTCAGCTAAGAAGGACCTTGGCGTCAGCGCGACGATCACCGTGCCCAGCGTGGTGATCGGTCCCCAGCACAGCATCGCCCGCCTGAAGGACGTGCCGTGCCTGGTCGTGCCGTGCAAAACGCCGATGGGCGACTTCGCGGTTGAAATCAGCATTAAGCAAGTGCAGCGCTGCGCGGCCTGAGGGGTTTGGTCGGCGCCCAAGTCGGGCACCGGCAGTTGACGCGGCCACCGAGTAGAGGAGTAGCAGTCATGAGAATCCTGCTTGTAGACGACTCGCGAACGATGCGGAACATCCAGAAGAAAGTGCTGGCCGCCATGAATGTGACGGAATTCGGCGAGGCCGGCGACGGCCTGGAGGCGCTCAGCGCCATTGCCGCCGCAGGGCAGCAGCCGTTTAATGTCATCTTGATCGACTGGAACATGCCCAACATGGACGGTCACACCCTGGTCGGCAAGATCCGCGAAAAGGACAAGACCACGCCCCTGATCATGTGTACCACCGAAGCGGAAAAGACCCGCGTTGTGGAAGCGATCAAGGCCGGCGTGAATAACTACATCATCAAGCCATTCACGCCCGAAGCGCTGCTGGATAAAGTCCAGGCGACGCTCGCCCGCGTGCAGCAGCAGCAAGCCGCCAAGGCGGCCTGACAAGCAGAAAAAGTTACCAAAGCCTGCCGCTTGTGACGGCAGCGGGCGCTCGGGGTCGGGAAACCCAGAGAGACAGGGAGGGTCACCAAGTGTCACAACGAACCATGGTCCGCTTCTCGGTGACCGTCAGCGACGACGCCATGCGCGTCGTGTTGATGGCGCGCCACGTCAACGGTTCCATCCGACTCGACGCCGCCGACGTCTGCAAGGAATTCGCGGCACAGAACCTCACGCTGGACGAAACGGTCAAGGCCAAAATTGCCGCCTTGTGCGAACAGCGACTAGCCGTCGGCGCGCAGCACACGTTGCTCGCGGGCGAGCCCGCCGTCGCGCCGCAACCGCCGCACGCCACACTCGTCGAAGAACTCGCCAGCGCCCGCCCCCCCTTCGCCAAGACCGGCCAGCGCGTCGCCACGATCACGCCCGCCGAGCCCGGCCGGCCCGGCAACGACGTCTTCGGGGTGGCCTGTCCAGCGGCGCCCACGCCCACGCTCGACACACTCATCGGCGCCGGCATCGCGCTGGACAAAGACCAGCAATCACTGATCGCAAAATCAGACGGCGTCGTACACGTCGGCGCTGACGGTCGCATCAGCATCGGCGTGACCGAGCGCGTTGAATTCGATCTCTATACCCCCGTGCCGATGGAGTGCGCCACCGACCTGCTGGTCGGCGGCAGCGTCAAGGATGGAACCTCCGTCAACTGCACGGCGGGCGGCTGCCTGTACGTGCAGGGCGCGCTGGAGACGGACGCCGCCGCCGTCGACATCATCGCCCAGGGCGCGATCCGCACCGGCCATGTCGCGATGGCGGCGGGCAAGACGATCTCCGTCGTCGCCAGAGGCCAAGTCGCCGCTGGAACCATCGCCACCGCGACCGTTCAGGCGCGCGGCGATGTCACCGTTGTCTCCGAAATCACCAGCTCCACCATCACCTGCGGCGGACGCCTGATCGCGCCGCAAGCGACGATCCACGCCTCGACCGTCCTTGCGAGCGGGGCCGTCGAATGCCGGGTCATCGGTTGCGAGGATCACACCCGCACGGTCATCGAGATCGGCGCCGAGCCGGCGCTGCGTAAGCTGATCACCGAGCTGCTTCCGCAGATCGAGACCCGCCGCGAACACGTCGCAAAGGTCCGCCGGACGATCCAGCCGCTGCTGGCTGACGCTCGGCGACTGACCCCGGAGCAGAAAGAGCGTTGCACCGAGTTGCTCTTTGATGCCGAGACCACCGACGCCGAAGCCAGCGCGATGCTCAAGCGGCTGACCGACGGCCATGATCGCCTGATCGCCAACGCCGGCGGCGAATTAACGATTCATGAACTGGCACACCCGGGCGTCATCATCCGCTTCGTCGGCGTCGAAGCCGCGCTCCGCATGACGCTGCGCGGCCCGGTGGTTATTCGCGCCGTGACCGACCGCACCACGCCGTCGATCGTCTGCAAGTACCCGAAGACGTCGCAGGAAGTCCCGCTGGAAACGCGACTGGTTCCCGACGACCCGATCCTCACGCTGCGTCACCACGTCGCCCAAGCCGCCCGGCGTCAGAGACCAGCCTGATCCGTCACAAGAAGCTTAAGCAGCTATCGAGGACTGACTACTCTCTTCTCGTATCACGTTGACCTGAACGGATGACCGGGCTACCGTCCATTCCAACACTACAAGCAGGAGAACGAACCATGCCTCGCACGCCAGAACCCCTCACGTATCCGTCCAACGCCCTCGAGCCGTACATCGACGCCACCACGATGGAAATCCATCACGGCAGACACTACGGCACCTACGTCACCAACTACAACAAGGCTTTGGAGAGCGCCCCGGAGTTGGAAGGCAAGCACCTGCACGAAGTGCTGGCCGACAACCTGAAGATCGTCCCCGAGGCGATCAAGACCGCCGTCCGCAACCACGGCGGCGGTGCGAGCAACCACGAAATCTTCTGGAAGCTCATCGCCCCCGGCGGTCCGAAGGCACCGGCCGGCAACCTCGCCAAGGCCATCGACGCCACCTTCGGCTCGTGCGACAAGTTCAAGGAAGAGTTCACCAAAGCCGCCACCACCCGCTTCGGCTCCGGCTGGGCCGGGCTCGTCAAGGACAGCGCTGGCAAACTCAGCGTCACCTCGACCGCCAATCAGGACAGCCCATACATGGAAAACAAAACCCCCATCGTCGCACTGGACGTCTGGGAGCACGCCTACTACCTCAAGTACCAGAACAAGCGCCCGGACTACATCGCCGCCTTCTGGAACATCATCAACTGGAACGACGCAGAGCAGCGGTTTAACAGCAAGAAATAAGCTGTTGAAGCCGATACGCTAATCGCACAAGAGCAAGGGATTACGAATCCCTTGCTCTTGCGTGTGGGTGATTGGTGGCAACGCGGGCGCCCGGCTATCGCGAATCGAGCGACGGCCGCAAACGGATTCTTTGCTCATCAATGACGGCGAGACGGCCGGCAAGGTGGTCGATGATTTCGGCCTGCATGAGAAAACTCTGGATCGACGCAAGAACGTCTGATTTCGTCCCAACCGAATGCGCCTGAACGACGACGATGCCGAAGTGAATTTCGGGCGGATAGTCGCGGATATTGCCAAAATCGTTGTCGCCCGTGAGCAGACAAAGCCGGCCTTCGCGTGCGTGGGCTCCGATCAGCGGGTCGGCAGCGCTTCCAAGACCGATGTCGCGGACGTCGGTGGCGCCGTGCCCATGCTGCCGAAGGACCTCGGCCGTCCCACGCGGAAGGCTGGCATCAATGAGGAAGTCCATGCAAATGACTCAATGGCGAACGACGTGGTAGCTTTGCTCGGCGATCTCACGCGCCGCAAAGGCAATCGCCGCCCGGACGTCCTCTAAAGTAAGATCGTAGTCGTCGGCGACCTGCTGCAGCGGGTCGCCGCCGGCGATCGCGCTGAGGAGAACGAAGACCGGAACGCGCGTTCCCGAAATGACCGGTTTGCCGTGACAGATGGCCGGGTCTATAGAGATGCGCTCGGTGGGCATACGAATGATTATACCACGCGGTTGCCTGCCTTTGCATGTCAGTCGGCTTTCCCCTCAACGCCCCCTCCCAGCACATCGCTGCAGGCATCGACTCCCGATGACCAAATCGGCGGTCCACGTCGTGCACGTCATTTTGTGCGGTCCATGCCGGTCACTCCCCCGCTGGCGCGGCGAGTTTTAATCCAAGGATGCCGGCGACGATGAGCAGGATGCAGATGATCCGGGGGAGGCTCGCCGGTTCGTGGAAAAGGGCGATGCCGAGGATCGCCGTGCCGACGGCGCCGATGCCGGTCCAGATCGCGTAGGCGGTGCCGAGCGGGACTGACCGAACAGCGATGCCCAGGAGGACCATGCTGCCGGCCAGCAGGATCAGCGTGGCGATGCTCGGGCCGAGCTTCGTGAAGCCACTTGAATACTTGAGGCTGACGGCCCAGCCCACTTCGAGCAAGCCGGCGATGAGCAGGATAATCCAGGGCATGGCTTGATCTTAGGCCCGGGCACGTCTCCGCACGAGGTTGCTTCGCCACGGGCGGCGGCGAGAATGCCCCTCCCATGCAAATCACCGCCACCCATCACGTCGCCATCTGCACGCCGAACTTCGCGAAG
>JBBRFH010000234.1:0-5483 GCA_038224615.1 Tepidisphaerales bacterium | reverse complement strand
GACGAGGAAACCAAGAAGGCCGCTTTGCAGGCGTTTGGCGAGATCATCGGGCAGTGCCTTCAGCAGGACAAGGACGGGGTCATCAACGTCGGCAACCCGACGGACTCGGGAGAGCCGCAGTTCTGTCTCGTCACGCTGCTGCGCGACCAGAACCAGATCGTCGCCGCCAGCGCCGTCATCACGCGTTGTCGCGACGAGGAGCGTGCCCGTCAGCGTCTGGAGACGATGCGACTGGTCGCCGGCTACTTCGACCTGTGGCTGCTGAAGCGCCAGAACGAGCAGGCGGTGCAGGTCGGGCAGCGTCACCAGGACGTGCTGCAGGCCGCCGCCGCGTTTGCCAATGGCGACGGGTTCCAGTCGGGCGCCGCGAACCTGTGCAACGAGCTGGTCAGCCGCACCGGCGCTTCGCGGGTGAGCCTCGGCTGGGTGAAGCTCAAGAGCGTCAAGCTGCTGGCGATGAGCCACACCGAGCAGTTCGACCGCAAGCAGGAGTTGTCGGTCAGCATCGTCAAGGCGATGGAAGAGTGCGTCGACCAGCAGGAGCTGGTGCAGTACGACCCGGATCCGGCCGGCAACACCACGAACAACATCACGCGTTCGGCAATGGCGCTGTCGCGCATCGAGAGCGGCAACAAGATCGTCAGCCTGCCGCTGCGCAACCGCAATGAAGTGGTCGGCGTGATGACGCTGGAGTACCCCCCGACCAGGCCGCTCACGCCGCAGACGACGACGAGCCTCGCCGTCCTCGCGGAAGTGATGGCCCCACAGATCCACGACCGCTACCAGGACGACCGCTGGCTCGCCGTGAAGGTCGGGCGCAGCATTCAGCACAACAGCAAGTACATCCTCGGCCCGCGTCACACGCTGGCGAAGGTGATCTTCGCCGGCATCATCATCGTGGCGCTGATCGTCGTCTTCGTCTCGCCGATGTACCGGGTGAGTGCGCCGTTCCAGTTTCTGCCGCAGGACCGCCGGCTGGTCAGCTCCCCTTACCAGGGCGTGATCGAAGCAGTCTACGTCGAGCCGGGGATGAAGGTCCAGGCGGGCGCAAAGTTGCTGAAACTGAAGACGACCGAGCTCGAGAAACAGCTCATCAGCAAGCACGCCGCCGCCACCGCTTCGTACAACGAAGCGCAGGCCGTGCTCTTCGACAAGGATCCGGATAACGACTGGCAGCGCGACGTGAAGAAGTCGCAAGGCGACAGCTACGAAGCCGAAGCCAAGGTGCTCGAACTGCAGATCGCCCAAGCGACGATCACCGCGCCGATCACCGGCACGGTCCTCAAAGGCGACCTGATGGAGAAGACCGGCTCACAAGTGAAGGAAGGCGATCAACTGATGGAGATCGCGCCGATCGGCGAGCACCAGCTCGAGGCCGAGCTCCGCGTCAATGAGCGCGACATTCAGAAGGTACACGTCGACAGCAAGGGCACGCTCGCGACGACCAGCAGCCCGGACAAGAAAATCCCCTTCACCGTGTCGCGCATCGTCCCCCTCGGAGAAGCCAAGGACGCCGCCAACAGTTTCCGCGTGATCGCCAAAATTGAAGAAACCGATGCCAACTGGCAACCCGGCCAGGAAGGCGAAGCCCGCGTCGACTGGCAAAAGAAACCCCTCTACTACCACGGCCTGCATCGGCTGTGGGAATGGGTGCGGTTGAAACTATGGATTTAGTGTGGGCCTTGGGGCGTGGGCGTTGGTCAAAGACCATGCCCCGATGCCCTTCCCTGGCGTCCACCGAACGTATTTCACTAAGGCCCAAGGCCCAAGCCCCAAGGCCCATTAAAAATGTCACTCGCCCTTCGCCCCACATTCTCTGAATCCTGGTACCGCGTCGTGTCCCTGCGTCCGCGGCTTCGGCCGACGGCGCAGATCTCGCGGCAGTATTACCGCGGCGAGCGCTGGTACGTCGTGCGCGATCCGGCGGGCAACCAGTTCCATCGCCTGTCCGATCCGGCGTACCGCTTCGTCGGCCTGCTCGACGGCTCACGCACCATCGGCGAAGCCTGGGACCTTGTCGGCGGACAACTCGCCGACGACGCGCCCACCCAGCCCGAGGTCATCCAGATCCTCTCGCAGTTGTTCTCCGCCAATCTCATCGAAACCGACGTCACGCCGGACAGCGCGGTCGTGCTCAAGCGCCAGAAGCTGCACAACCAGCGCAAGATGCAGCAGCGGCTGATGAACATTCTCTTCCCGCGCATTCCCATTTGGGACCCGGACATGTTCGTCAAGGGGTGGATGCCCGTCATCCGCCTGATGCTCAGTTGGGCCAGCGCCGTGATCTGGGTGATCGTCATCGCCACGGCGGTGGTGAACCTCGCGCCAATGTGGAAAGAGCTCGGCCAAAGTGCCAAGTCCGCGATCGACCCGGGCAACTGGCTGCTGTTGTGGTGCGTGTTCGTCGTCACCAAGTTCATCCACGAAATGGGCCACGCGTTCTCCTGCCGTCGCTTTGGCGGTGAGGTACACGAGGTGGGCATCATGCTGCTCGTGCTCGTGCCGACGCCGTACGTCGACGCCTCGAGCGCCTGGGGCTTCCCGAACAAATACAAGCGCATTTTCGTCGGTGCCGGCGGCATGATCTTTGAGCTGTTTGTCGCGGCGATTGCGGCGTTTATCTGGAAGGCCACCTACGGGGCGGGCGCCGGCTCGCTCGTGAATCAGCTCGCCTACAACACGATGCTGATCGCGTCGGTCAGCACCGTGCTGTT
The DNA here is from genome assembly GCA_038224615.1 of Tepidisphaerales bacterium. GTDB lineage: Bacteria > Planctomycetota > Phycisphaerae > Tepidisphaerales > Tepidisphaeraceae > JBBRFH01. Next base: position 2,769 of record JBBRFH010000234.1, on the reverse strand, counting down.
CAACGCCAACCCGCTGCTGCGTTACGACGGCTACTACATCCTGTCCGACTTCTGGGAGATCCCCAACCTGCAGCGCAAGGCCAGCGAGTACACACTCGGCCTGGTCAAGCGCCACATCTTCCGCGTCAAGCTCCAGCAGCCGTTGCCCACGCCGTACCAGCGCGTGCAGTTGTTCTTCTACGCGATCGCCTCGAGCTGCTACCGCGTCTTCGTCAGCCTCGCGATCGCGTGGATGCTCTTCTTTAACCTTCCGCAGGAAGTGAAAGTCATCGGACTGATCATGGGCGCCGCGGCGATCACCACGTTCGCGCTCTTCCCGCTGGTCAAGCTCGTCAAGTACCTCGCCACCGACCCAGAACTGCACCGCAAGCGCGCCGTCGCCTGGGGCTTCACGGGCACGGTCGCGGCGATCGTGCTGGTCGTCGTGGGGTTGATCCGCTTCCCGGTCACCGTCCGCGCCGAGGGCGTACTGGAAGCCAAGGCGCGATCGACCATCCGCGTTAAGGCGCCGGGCTTCGTCGACAAGGTGCTCGTCCACGACGGCGAACTCGTCGACAAGGACCAGGTGCTCGTCGAGCTGCGCAATCCGAAAATCGCGCTGGCGCTGCAGCAGCAGAAACTCGCGCGGGAGCAGGCCCAGTCGAAGGTCCGTGCCGCCGCCGCGACTGGCGGTGCCGAGATGCGCGACGCCATGGACGAACTGGCGCTGGCGAGAAAGCTGGAAGCAGAGGAGCAAAAGCGGTTTGACGACCTGACGATCCGCAGCCCGATCAAAGGCACCGTCGTCGCGCCGCAGATCAGGAATATCGCCGGCCAATACCTCCAGGAGACCGCCGACCTCGCCACAGTGACGCAGGCGGATTATCTCGAGGCGTTCGTCGTCATCGACCAGGCCGATCGCGATCGCCTGAGTTCGATCGGCGACTACACGGCTGAGCTGCGCATCATTGGACTGGTCGACAAGATCATCCCCGTCGACGACCGCTCGGTTCGCATTGGCCCCGCCGCCAAGAGCGACGTTCGCGCCACCGCCATGACCCAGGCCGGCGGCGGCACGCTGGCGCCAGACCAGCGCGATCCCGAAGGCAAGACCAGTACCGCGCAAAGCTACGAGGCCCGCATCGTCTTCGCCAACCCCGACGAAGCTTATTTCCCCGGCCAGCGCACCTATGTCCGCTTCAAAAGCGCCCGCCCGGAGCCCCTGCTCGTGCAGTGGTACCGATGGTTCCAACAGTTGACGATGCAGAGTACGCGAACGTGATTGGACCTTGGGCCTTGGGCCTCAGGCCTTGGTGGAAGACCAAGGCAGGGAATGTTTTCGACGCTCCTATGCATTTAACCAAGGCCCAAGGCCTAATCCCCAAGGCCCATCGTTATGTCCACCGCCGCCGCTGAACTTTACAACGTCTTCGATGCCCGCCGGGTGAAAGCGCCCGAGCTGAAGGGCCTGGATATTCCTGCGCACGCGGCGGTCGGGTGGGTCAAGAATCGCCGGCCGGTGCTGACGCGGTTGCGCAGGCAGGCGGCGATCGTTACGTCGTTCGAGCCGGAAGTGAAAAATCTCTCCGACGCCCGCTTCAAGGAGGAAGTCGAGGAGATGCGCGTCCTGGCGCGTCTCGGCCGGCTCGAAGGCGAGCCGCTGCTGCGAGCGTTCGCGCTGGCCCGCGAGGCGTCGGTGCGCTCGATCGACAAGCGTCCGTTCGACGTGCAGATCATGGGCGCGATGGCGATGCACGAAGCGTGCGTCACCGAGATGGCGACCGGCGAAGGCAAGACCATCACCGCCGCCATCGCCGCCAGCGTGATGGCGTGGTCGGGCAAGCCGGTACACGTCATCACCGTCAACGATTACCTCGTGCAGCGCGATGCCGAAAACATGGGCCCGCTCTATCGCAAGCTCGGGCACCAGGTCGGCTATGTGGTCCACGACACGCAGCAGCCCGACCGCGTCGAGATCTACCGCCGCCAGGTCGTTTACGTCACCAGCAAGGAACTCGTCGCCGACTTCCTGCGCGATCAGATCATGCTCGGCACGCTGCGCTCCAGCGGCCAAACCGCCGTCAGCTTTCTCACCGGCGGGGGGATGCGCTCGGCGTTGCAGGTGCCGGGGCTGTTCAAGGTGATCGTCGACGAAGCCGATTCGCTGCTGATTGACGAAGCCGTGACGCCCTTGATCATCAGCAACTCCCCCGAGGACGAGCCCAACGCCGACCGCTACCGCGCCGCCTGCGCACTGGCTGACCTGTTGATGACGGACCGCGACTTCAAGATCGACAAGGAAATCCGCCACATCGACCTCACCGAGCGCGGCCGCGATCACCTCGAGGAGATCTGCTCGGCCGATACCAGCGGCTTCTGGAAAGGCTCGCGCCGCCGCGAAGAACTCGTGACCCAGGCGCTGGTCGCCAAGTACTGCTTCCTGCGCGACGAGCATTACCTCGTCGACCCCGAAGGCAAGGTGCAGATCATCGACGAGTTCACCGGCCGCGTGATGGCGGATCGCTCGTGGCGGCATGGGCTGCACCAGGCGATCGAGATCAAAGAGTCCGTCAAAGTCACCGCCGACAAAGAAAACCTCGCCCGCATCAGCTTCCAGCGTTTCTTCCGTCAGTATCCCGAGATGGGCGGCATGACCGGCACCGCGTGGGAAAGCCGCGGCGAATTCTGGCAGATCTACACCCGGCCGATCGTCCGCATTCCGACCAACAAGCCCTGCATTCGTCAGTTACTGCCGCTGCAGATGTTCGAGACGGTCGAAGCGAAGTACGA
>JBBRFH010000233.1:0-5539 GCA_038224615.1 Tepidisphaerales bacterium | reverse complement strand
CGTTTCCGGCCCGGGGCACGGCGGTCCCGCTGTCGTGGGCAACACGTATCTGGAGGGCACCTACAGCGAGGTTTATCCGAACATCACCCAGGACGAAGCAGGACTGCAAAAGCTGTTCAAGCAGTTTTCGTTTCCCGGCGGCATCCCGAGCCACGTCTCGCCGGAATGCCCAGGCTCGATCCACGAGGGCGGTGAGCTGGGCTATTCGCTGAGTCATTCATTCGGGGCGGTGTTCGACAATCCCGATCTCATCGTCGCGTGCTGTGTGGGCGATGGCGAAGCGGAAACCGGACCGCTGGCGACATCGTGGCAATCCAACAAGTTTCTTGACGCGGCCACCGACGGCGCGGTGCTGCCGATTCTGCACCTCAATGGCTACAAGATCGCCAATCCAACGCTCCTTGCCCGCATCGAGCCGGAGGAACTGGACCAGTTGCTGCGCGGCAATGGCTGGACGCCTTATTACGTCGAGGGGGATGATCCGGCGCTGATGCTCTGTCAACGCAAAGTTAAAACGTCCGGTGTTTGTGCAAAGTAGAAATGTCCGGTTCAGGCACATGCCTTTTGCCGCCAGGGATGGGTTGGCGGTGGACGATAACTTTGTTTGCTGCTACCACAGCGCTTGCCGCCGGACGGACAGGGCAACGCACAAGTGCGACCCGAGCGGCCGGCGGGCCGGGCTACGGCAGGCCGGGGTGGTTCGCCGGCCCGGTCCTTTGTTTTTCCGGTGTGTCAACGCAAAGTTAAAATGTATTCATCGCCGGGACGACCTCGGCACGCCCGACAGTTTCGACGTCTATTATGGTATGGCCGACAGCCGCGTCGGCGTCGCGACGCTGACTGTCCCGCAGCACCTGCCGACAACGCACGCGGCCAAGGCAGATGCCCCCGATCGCGTCGTTGAAACTGAAGTTGCAGAGGCCAGCCGATGAGCGCCACCGACACGCCGAATCTCGGAACCATTGTCGCAATTCGCGGCAGCGTGGTGGATGCGCGGTTTGATCAAAAACTGCCGCCGATCTATTCGGTGCTGCACGCCGGTGAAAACGGTCGCATCATCATCGAGGTGATGATGCAGATCGACGCGCATCACATCCGCGGCGTGGCACTCACGCCGACGCAAGGTTTGGCCCGCGGCATGGTGGTGACCGATGCAGGTGAGCCGCTGCGCGTGCCGGTCGGCAAGGCGATTCTTTCGCGCATGTTCGACGTCTTCGGCAGCGCGATCGACCAGCAAGCGCCGCCCAGCGATGTGAAATGGCGAACCAGTCACCGCGATCCGCCACCGCTGGTAAATCGCTCGACCAAATCGGAAATCTTCCAGACCGGCATCAAGCTGATCGACGTGCTGGTGCCGCTCGAGCGCGGCGGCAAGGCGGGCCTGTTCGGTGGCGCGGGGGTTGGCAAAACGGTGCTGCTGACCGAAATGATCCACAACATGGTCGGCCACCAGGACGGCGTCAGCATCTTTTGCGGCATCGGCGAGCGCTGTCGCGAAGGCCATGAATTGTATCACGACATGAAAGAGGCCGGTGTCCTGCCGCACATGGTCATGCTGTTCGGGCAGATGAACGAGCCGCCCGGTGCCCGCTTCCGCGTCGGGCTGGCAGCGCTGACGATGGCGGAGTATTTCCGCGATGACGAACACCGCGATGTCTTGCTGCTGGTTGACAACATCTTTCGGTTCATCCAGGCCGGCATGGAAGTGTCGGGATTGCTGGGCAACATGCCGTCTCGGCTCGGGTATCAGCCGACGCTTGGCACGGAGCTGTCGGGCTTTGAAGAACGAATCGCCAACACCAGTGCCGGTGCGATTACCTCCATCCAGGCGGTCTATGTGCCGGCCGACGATCTGACCGATCCCGCTGCGGCACACACGTTTTCACACCTCTCGGCATCCATCGTGCTCTCCCGCAAAAGAGCGGCCGAGGGACTGTACCCGGCGATCGACGTGCTGCAGTCGAATTCCAAAATGGCGACGCCGACGATCATCGGCCAACGGCACTACGACGTTGCCCAAGGCGTCCGCAAGACCCTGGCCCATTATGAACAGCTCAAGGACATCATCTCCATGCTTGGCATGGAGCAGTTGTCGTCCGCCGACCGCGACGTCGTCGGCCGGGCGCGCCGGCTCGAGCGGTTTCTCACCCAACCGTTTTATGCCACTGAGCAATTCACCGGCATCAAGGGAAAGGACGTCGCGCTGGACGACGCCCTTGATGGCTGCGAACGCATCCTTAACGACGAGTTCAAAGACTACCCCGAAAGCGCGCTGTACATGATCGGCAAAGTTGACGAGGCAAAGAAGCCGTCGAAGCCCGATGATAAATCGAAGCCGGAGGTCGCCCATGCCGCAAGCGCTCATGCGTCTTAAGGTGCTGCTTCCGTTTCAGGTCTTTGCCGACAAGGCGAACGTGAAACGAATCGTTGCCGACACACTTGCGGGATCGTGCGGTTTACTTCCGCATCGACAGGACTGCGTCGCGGCATTGGTGCCCGGCATATTCATTTATCAATGCGAAGGCGGCGACGAAGTTTACACCGCCATCGACGAAGGCATCCTCGTCAAAACCGGGCTGGACGTTTTTGTCTCTGTCCGTCGGGCCTTGGCGGGGGATGATCTGAGTCAACTCCGCGATGTCGTCCAAAAGGACTACCTGACGCTCACCGAGGACGAACGAACCGTGCGCACAGTGGTCGCAAAAATGGAATCCACCTTCATCCGTCAACTGGCAGGCCTGCACCATGGATAAACGGCCTGAATCAACATCCACGGAGCAGGCTTTCGCCAATCAGATCGGCGACAAGGCCGAGCGAAAGCTGAAGGCGCGGCGCAACCCCACCCCCGGCGTGTGGTTCGGCCTGGGCATGATGGGAACGATCGGCTGGGCAATCGCCGTGCCGACGCTGCTGGGCGTTGCCGTCGGGATTTGGCTCGATTCGCGCTTTCCCGGACGGCACCCGTGGACGCTGGCGCTCATGATGGCTGGGCTGGTTCTCGGCTGCGGCACCGCGTGGCATTGGGTCACCACCGAACACAAAGCAATGCAGGAGGAAGACGATGCGTGATCTACTTCTGCTCTTGCTGGCGATGTGCGCCGGCCTGGCTTCAGGCGCCGTCTTCTTTGCGGGCCTGTGGTGGACGATTCGCCGGGGCATGCTTTCGCCAAGGCCGGTGCTTTGGTTTGGCGTGAGCCTTCTACTTCGGATGACGGTTGTGTTGGCAACGTTCTATGCCATCGCCATTTCAGGCGATTGGCGAAGGCTATTGGCCTGCCTGACCGGATTTATCATTTCGCGACTGGCCGTCACCTGGCGCACGCGGTCGTTGCCGGAGGTCGCACGTGCATCTTAGCCCCGATCAGATCATCTTCTGGCAGCATGGCTTCTTGAAGCTCAACGGCACGATCGTCTTTACCTGGGCATTGATGCTGGTGCTCGCGGTTGGCGCGAAGCTGATCACGCGGAAATTGTCGATTGGCCAGGCTGGCTCCCGGTGGCAGAACGTTCTTGAAATTCTCGTGATCGGGATCAAGAAGCAGATCCATGACGTCGGCCTGCGAAATCCCGAAACCTACCTCGGGTTTCTTGGCACGCTCTTCCTCTTCGTTGCGTTCGCGGCGCTATGTACGATCGTCCCCGGCTATGAGCCGCCGACGGCTTCACTCTCGACAACGGTCGCGCTTGCACTGTGTGTTTTTGTCGCCGTGCCGATGTACGGCATCGAAGACCAGGGCCTGGGCGGCTATCTCAAGTCGTACGTGGAGCCGACGATGCTCATGCTGCCGTTCAACATCATCAGCGAAGCCTCGCGGACGCTGGCGCTGGCCGTCCGGCTGTTTGGCAACATGATGAGCGGCGCGATGATCATCGGCATCCTCTTGACGATCACGCCGTTCTTGTTCCCGATCGTCATGACTCTGCTCGGCCTGCTGACCGGAATGGTGCAGGCCTATATCTTCGCGATCCTCGCTGCCGTCTACATCGCGGCCGCGACGCGCCCGCGAAAGCCTGTCACCGCAAAAGCCACCTGAATCAACAAGGAACCCCTATGGATAGCATGACTCTTATCGCCGTCGCCTCAATCGTCACTGCCGGGCTTACGACCGGCGTAGGCTGCATGATGCCCGCGCTCGGCGAAGGCCGCGCCGTGGCAACCGCGCTCACCGCGTTGGCGCAGCAGCCCGACGCGTCGTCCACCATCACGCGAACGCTGTTCGTCGGCCTGGCCATGATCGAATCGACCGCCATTTACTGCTTTGTGGTGTCGATGATCCTGATCTTCGCCAATCCGTTCTGGAACCACATCATTGCCGCAGCGGCCGGGAAGTGACCCATGTTGATCGACTGGTTCACCGTCGGGGCGCAAGCGCTTAACTTCCTCATCCTCGTGTGGCTGATGAAGCGGTTTCTATACAAGCCGATCCTGGCTGCGATCGACGCAAGGGAAGCGCGCATTGCCAGCGAACTCGCCGACGCCGCCGCAAAGCAGGCAGATGCTAAAAAGCAGCGCGACGCCTTTGCTCAGAAAAACGATGACTTCAACAAACAAAAGGCCGACCTGCTGACCAGCGCCACTCACGCCGCCGAAGTCGAGCGCAAGAAGCTCATGGAACAGGCCCGAGCGCAGGCAGACGCGGCGATCGCGGCACGGCATAAGGACCTTGCACGCGATGCCGCCGCACTAAGTCAAAATGTCAGCCGGTGTGCGCAGCAGCAGGTCTTTGCGATCGCGCGAAAGACCCTCAATGACCTCGCCGATGCTGATTTGGAAAGCCGCATCGTCGACGCGTTCGTCAAACGCGTGCGCGACCTCGCCGGCACCGCCAAAGACAGCCTGAAAGCAGCGCTTCTCGGCGGCTCCAAGCCGGCGTTGGTTCGCAGCAGCCATGAACTCTCCGATGCGCAGCGCCGGGCGATTCAGGATGCGATCAACGTGAGCTTCGCCTCCGACGTCCGGCTCCGGTTTGAGACGTCGCCTGAACTGGTCAGTGGCATCGAACTGTCGTCCGACGACCAAAAAATCGCGTGGAGTATTTCCGATTACCTGACTACGCTTGAACAGAAAGTCGGCGCGCTTTTGAGCGCGCCCACGAAACCGGAAACGACCTCGCCCGAAACTCACAAAAGTGACGCCAAAGCGGCAGATGTCGCCGGGACGCCCGCATGAGCACCGCGAACGGAACACTTCGAGCGACGATCGATCGCACGTTCGCTGGCATCAGCAGCGTGCTGGCCGATTTTGCGCCCGAATTTGTCCCGCACGAAGTCGGAACGATCACCAGCGTGTCGACGGGCGTTGCGCATGTGCGCGGACTGGCTGGCGTCGGGTTTGAAGAACTGATCGAGTTCCCCGGCGGCGTATTCGGCATCGCGTTCAACGTCGACGCCAACGAGATCGGCGTTGTTCTGCTAGGCGACTATCGTCACCTCAATGCCGGCGACCAGGTGCAGCGCACCGGCCGAGTGATGGACGTTGCTGTCGGAGACGCGCTGCTGGGCCGGGTGATTGATCCGCTCGGTCGGCCGCTCGACGGCG
>JBBRFH010000232.1:0-5573 GCA_038224615.1 Tepidisphaerales bacterium | reverse complement strand
GGCGTTGATGCAATGATAGAACGCCATCCCCCCATCAATGCCAATGTCGGCGATGTGCTTGTCGAAATACTGGCATTCCCCGGCAGGCGTCGAGCGGTCAACCGCCGCATCAGCAGGCTGGGTCGACGGCTGCGTCGCGGGCTGGGTGGTCTGCCCAAACCCCACCACCGGCAACGCCAGCACCGCCACAATGATCACGCGCAGGAGAATCATGGCACCGATTGTAGCCATACACGCACCGCCGCGAATAGACACAACGTTGTCATCCTGAGCGAAGCGAAGGATCTTCTTGCCGCCGGCGAGGCCCGGGCGTGGGTAAAAAAGGACGGAGAGCCAGACGCGGCGAGCCGCCTTGGCTATCGATTGGGCTTCAACGGTGCGGGTAGATCCTTCGCTGCGCTCAGGATCACACTGCAGTACGTTCGGGCGTGGTCACCCGGTGAGCTTTACGAGATTGTCGCGATGCACCACTTCGTCGTAGGCGCGCTCCTTGAGCATCGACCGCACTTCGGCCGTTTTCTTGCCGCGGATTTGTTCGAGGTCGGCGGCGGGGTAGTTGGTCAGGCCGTGGGCGAGGACGATGCCGGACGCGGAGACAATCGCCACGACGTCGCCTTTCTCGAAATCGCCTTCGACCCTGGCGATGCCCGCGGGCAGGAGCGAGACGTTGCGCTCGACGATCGCCTTGGCGGCGCCGTCGTCGACGATGATCCTGCCTGACGGACGGGCGGCGCCGATCCATCGAGTGCGGCCTTTTTCGCGGGCGGCGCGACGCGGGAGAAACAGCGTGCCGATCGCCTCCTCGCCGTCCATCACGCGGACCAAAACGTTCTCATGCCGCCCGTGCGCGACGACCAGCATCTCCCCCCCGCGCGTCACCATGGCGGCGGCGGCAAACTTGCTGTTCATGCCGCCCTTGCCCAGTGCGCTCTTGTCGGTGCGGATGAGATTGAGGGCTTCTTCGGTGCGCTCGATGGTGCGGATCGACTTACCCGCGCCGTCGAGCACGCCGTCGACGTTAGAGAGCAGCACCAGCACGTCCGCCCGCAGCGCCGCAGCGACGTGGGCGGCGAGGATGTCGTTGTCGCCGAAACTGATGCGGACGATCTCGTCGGTGCTGATCGTGTCGTTCTCGTTGATGATCGGAACCGCCCCCAGCGCGTGGACGGCGTGGATCGTGTTGCGCAGGTTGAGGAAGCGCTTGCGCTGGTCAATGTCCTCACGCGTCAACAGCACCTGGGCGACATGCAGCTTGTGCGGCGCGAATGCGTTGGCCCATGCGTCCATCAGCCGTCGCTGCCCCACCGCGGCGACGGCCTGCAGTTGGGCGAGATCGGTCGGACGTTTGGGCAGTCCCAATTCCGCCAGCCCCGCGCCGATCGCGCCGGAACTGACGACGGTCACCGCGATGCCGCGCGTGCGCAATATCGCAATCTGCCTGGCGATCGTGTGCAGATAGTTGACGTCCAGACGCTTGGCTGAATCGCTGAGCGTCTGCGTGCCGAGCTTCACGACGAGAGAACGGGCGTGGACGAGTTGGTCGCGCATGGCGGGTTGGGAAGATCAGAGGGGAAGCATCAGCAGCAGCACGTCGAACAGCACCCCGTTCGGGCCGGGAATACTGCCCGGCTGCCGCGGGACGGCCGGTACGAACACGGGGGCTCGCGGCGACGCATTGAGCGCCGTTGCGCTGAACACGATCGCGAAACCGATCGCGATCACGATCAACACGACCACCAGCAGCACCGAGATATAGCCCATGATCATTCCCGCGTGCGCCAATCCATCGCCGCTGCCCAAACCACGGCGAATCTGGGCGCGTGACATGTGGCCGAAGATGATCGCGAGGATTCCGGGGATCAGCCCGAAGCCGTACACGCACATCGACGCGACGCCGACGATCCCCAGCACCAGGCTGGCGACGGCCATCCCGTTGGCGGGCTGAGCCATGTTCGCCTGATAGCTCTGGTATTGCACCGGCGACGCGACAGTCGGTTGGGCTGATTGATATTGCGGCTGAACCGGCGCCGGCTCCATCGCGTATTGCTCAGTTGCCGGCGCGTTGAACAGCTCGGCCAGCTCGGGGACGTCGACGGCGGCCATCCAACCGGAAAGCCCCTCGCGCCACACCTGCGTCCGCGCCGTCACGCCCGCCGCGATCAACCGATCGCGATCGACCGGTCCCTGCTGATTGTTGCCGTCGATTGAGAAATAGTATTGCACGGGCAAGTGCGTCCTTCCGATCGCGCGCGGATTGTCGCGGAAATCGGCGACCGCTTCAATGCGCCGCCGGTCCGTGCGGCTACGCGTCGCGCCCGACATGGCGGTGGCGCGGGGGATGGTTGCCGGTTGGCGCGTGTCGCCGCTACTCTAGTCGGTACGTGTTCGGATTGCTCAGACGAATCGTTCGACCGGCGGGCAAACCCGTGGCGCGCCCGTGGGTGCTCGCGGGGCCGCTGCTCATCATGATTATCGCGGCGCCGTTTGTGAGGCCTTTGTTTCAGCCGGGGGTGGCGTCGGATCGGGAAATCGTCGCGCTGCAATCAGTGCGCGCGGTCCTTCGCAGCGGCACACTGGCGATCAACCCGCGCGCCGCACCGGCCGGCGAGACGATCCGCTCGGACGGGCTATGCTTCGCGAAGGATCCGCCGGTGTACCTGCTGGCGCTGGCGGGCGTGGCGTGGCTCATCGAGCGGGCGGGGTGTACGTTCGAGCACAACCCGCATCTGCTGGAATACCTGCTGATTTTCTTCGCCATCACGCTGCCGACCGCCGTCGCATCGGCGCTGCTGTACCGGGTGGCGCGGGTCTTCGGCCTCCGTCGACCGATGCGATTGGCGCTGGCACTCTCGTGCGTGCTGGCGACCGGATGGATCAGTTACGCGGTCGTCCTGCTCCCGCACGCAATGGCGGCGGCGCTGCTGGCGGGGACAGTGTTCGGCTTTGTGCAGGTGGTGCTCTCGGAGCGCCCCAAGCTCGCGATCGGGTGGCTGTTCATCAGCGGCGTCTGCGCCGCCGGTGCCGCGGTGATCGAGCCGCTGGCGATCTTCGCTTTGCTCGTCCTGCCGATGGCCGTCTTCAAACTGCCGCTCAAGTGGGGCTGGCGCATCAACGCGGCGATCGTACTGCTGCTGGGAATGGCCGGCCCGGTGGCACTGCACGCGTCGATCAACCCTCACATCACCGGCGATCTCATGCCGCCGCGCTGGCACGTAGCGAACGCAGCGCCCGCGCCGATCGTCGCGCCGCAGACGCTCGGGGACGATTCCGAACCGGTCGACCCGACGATCTGGTTCCACCTCGCGCGGGCGATCAATCGCGTGCTGACGTTCACCATCGGCTCGCACGGCCTGCTGAGCCACTTCCCCGTGCTCCTGCTGGGGATTGTCGGTGCCGGCATCGTCGTTCACCGCCACTGGACGCCCGCGCTCAAATGGCTGGCCGGCGGCGGATTGGCTGTCCTGGTGCTGCTGCTGGCGTACAAATCAGTGGTGCGGATCGATTCGATCGACCTCAACTTCGCCGCCCCGCGCCTGCTCATCGCATCCCCGCTGATCATGATCTGGGCCGGTGCCTGGCTGCGCCGGCCGCACTCGGGCTTCGTCTGGACGCTGGCGGGGATCGCACTGGGCGTGAGCGTGATCATCTCGCTCGTCGGCGCCACCGCCCCCGCGCCGCCCGGCGGATACCAGCACTACACCGTCGCCGAGGCCTTCGTGCGGCTGGCGCAGACGCCGCAGCAGTTGAATGTCGCGTCGCGATAGGCGTCACAATGAGGTCATTCCGAGCGCAGCGAAGAATCGACTCGCCGCCGGCAGATCCTTTCGCGTTGCTCAGGATGACAAAGAGGCGCGGAATCGATGCCGGAGGCCTCCCTTATCCACCGCGTCAGTGTGTGCCGTTCGTGGATAACTTGGACGCCGGCGAGGATTTGTGAACGAACGCTCACAATCCGTGCTAGCGTCCCCTTCCATGGTTGCCGAATTCGTCCGCAACATGTGGCATATTTAGTAAAGTTTGGATTGACTCATACCAGATGTAGTATATAGTGCGACGTCGCCGCCCCAGACGGATTTTTGGGGTGAAAACGCCGTTGTTTGGGTTATGATCGGGTCATCGGTGGAGCCGATGGTCCGTTTGAAAGCGTGCGAAGCATGTCGGTCGCACGGCGGGTGGGAAGACCCGCGGGTCCGGTCAATACGAGCCAAGTCAGGATTGACACGTTCGCGAGGCAGATCGCCTCAGCGACCGGGGTTGCGCGTCTGTCGCCGCCGCCGGAGTTCCTGACAACAGACTATCATTCGGTGTGCGTCGCATGAGGCGACGACACCCGCAGGACAGGAGCAGTCAAATGGGCGTCTTGTGCGACTCACAAATTCGCGAACTGGTTTCCATCGAGCCATTCGCCGACAACGTTAAGCGAGTCGGGCGGATCAGCTACGGCGTCAGCAGCTACGGGTATGACGTCCGCGTCGGCACCGTCTTTAAGATTTTCACCAACGTCTCTCGCTCCGGGCAGCAGGCGATCGTCGATCCCAAGTCGTTCACCGACGACCTGTTCGTCACGATCGACACCAAGAACACCGGCCGCGACCATGTGATCATCCCGCCCAACAGTTTCGCGTTGTGCGAAACGGTCGAGACGATCGCGGTGCCGCGCGACGTACTGGTGATATGCGTCGGCAAGAGCACTTACGCCCGCTGCGGCATCATCGTCAACGTTACGCCCCTCGAGCCCGAGTGGCGCGGCAAGGTGACGATCGAGATCAGCAACACGACGCCCCTGCCGGCCAAGATTTACGCCAACGAGGGCATCGCCCAGATGATCTTCCTCAAGGCTGACCGCATCTGCGCCACCAGTTACGCCGACAAGGGTGGCAAGTACCAGGACCAGGCGGGCCTCACGCTGCCGATGGTGGACTGATTATGGAGCGGGCGCAAACTTAGGACGGCAGTGACGCGGACGGGCTAGCATCAGGCGTGGCGAATAGGCGCCACCTTAATGGACGAGAGGTGTTTCATGATGTCTGCTTCGAAACGTTCGGTTCTTATTTTCGGCCTGGCGGCCGTGCTCGGCCTGAGCACGACCGGATGCAGCCTGTTCGGCGACAAGGACAAGGACAAGGATCGGAACCGTCGCGATCGCAACGACCGCATCGAGCGGCGCGACCCCACGGACCGCAGCGATCGCGTCAGCGGCGTTCCGGATCGCGCCAAGACCGTTGGCAGCGGGAGCGGGCGCGACCTCTCTTACAAGGCCGACGAAAGCGGCACGATGTACGTCTATGACGCCGAGGCCGGTCGCGTCGTGATGACCGAGCGCATGCGCAAGGGCGAGCGGTTCACGATCTCGCCCGACAACCGCGCCGCCTCGATCGAGGGCCGCGAAATCTCCGGCGGCAGCTCGCTCCGGCAGCGCACGCAGTACCGGCTGTTGTATGCCGAAGGTGATTGATTCTGACCGGTCGCACGTCCCCCCCCCCCAACCCCCCGGGACCTGCGCCGAGGGGGTTTGGACAATACCTGCAAACGGCGCGCAGCACCATACCAAAACGGAATGAGACATCTGTAAA
>JBBRFH010000231.1:0-5646 GCA_038224615.1 Tepidisphaerales bacterium | reverse complement strand
TACTCCAAGCCGTGCTCTCCCTAGCCCGTCGTCAAACCAACCCACCCGCATTCCGCGGAACCAATTCAAACGCAATTGGCGGGCCTACTGCGTCTTCGCGTTCGGCGTAGCGCGGGCGCTGGACCATTTCCATCCTGTGCTTTCTGTCACAAGGCCCCGTGCGATCGGGTTGGCGTGGATGTAGCGGATCTTCTCGATTAGTTCGTCTCCCACGACGTTGCGGTCGTATCCACCGCCCGGCTGCCAGAAGCGGGAGGTGCCGCGATCGTCCGTGATTCGCGGCAGGATCGGCGCCTTGAGCGTGCGCCATCGGTCGATGACGTCAACCGCGACGGAACGCTTGAGCGTCGTCAAAAATGCGGTCAACGGAAGCCCGTCCGGCGCAAAGACGATCAGATGCACGTGCTCCGGCATCACCACCCATGCCAGCGTCTGCAACGCATGACGGGCGATGGCGCAGGTCAGTTGTTCGACAAACCGATCCCTGATCCGCTCATTGCCGAACAACGGCAGCCTGTCATAACAAGAGAACGTCAGGAACCGTGCCGTGCCGACAACATCCATGCGACGCATGCGTTTACGGTGCGGCTCAGGCATGATCGGGATTAGAACAAGGCACGGCTTGGAGTACCAAACCGTGGCACCCGGCAGAGGTGATGGCCTGTCGATGGCGATCGACGCGACGATCCTTCCGCCGATGAAGCGGTTGGCGGCGTGAGAGAGTGGCCGCAAGGGCCCGCCATTGGCTTTCTGCCTTTTGGGGCGTGCGGAGGTTGTAATCCGATGAACGCTGGCGAGAATCTAGCCGCTTCCAACTGCCCGAGGTTCGTCAGACGTGAAAAGACTCCCCATTTATTTGACCGGCGATGACCGTCGCGTGATAGCGCGGCCGTTCATCCTGGGTGCGTCGCGTGTGCGGTCGTTGTTCGAGCGGATCGAAACGGTCCCCGAAGAACAGATCGACGAACTGCTGCGCGGCGTCGAAGCCAGCTACGCCGACCGACACACCAAGCTGGCGTTCACGTTCCTGGAGAACTTCGAGTCCGGGGCGGCGATGATCGGCTGGACGAACCCGTGGTCGCCGCAGCGGCGATTGCTGGCGGGGTCGTACCTGACGATGGAATATGCGATCGACTCGGCGGCGCTGTTCAACCCGTCGATCGTCCCGCACCCCGACCAGTCCGATGTGCCGAAGGGCGCGCTGCGGTTCATCATGAGCCTGCGCGCCACCGGCGAAGGGCACGTCTCGTCGATCGTCTTCCGAACCGGCATCCTGACGGCGGATGAGGAAGTAATCATCGACCCGCTGCCGACCCGCCTGCACCGCGCCCGCATTGCGCCCGATCGCGTCTATCACAAGGAAATTTTCCGCGGCAAGCTCGCCGAGATGGGCATCTCGCGCAATGGCACGGGCGGGATCGTCAACGAAGTGCTCGACCCGCTGGCGGACCGCTTTACGCTGGTCGATCTGAATCGCAGCGTCGGCGAAGTCCGCGCTCGCGACGGTCACGATTCGCACTCGGCCGAGGCGCTGCGAACCATCCTGTGGCTCGGGCAGTCGAACTACCACATCGATCTCGCGTCCGATGCGCAACTGAATGAGTTCGTGATCTTCCCCATGAGCGAAGAGCAGTCGAACGGTCTGGAAGACCTAAGGCTGACGCGTTTCATCGACGACGACGGCAGCGTGATTTATCACGGCACATACACGGCGTACAACGGGGTGCGGACGCTGCCGATGCTGGTACACACACGCGATTTTCGCCGCATCGAGTTCGCCAGCCTCAACGGCGCCGCCGCCGCCAACAAGGGCATGGCGCTGTTCCCCCGCAAGATCCACGGGAAGTACGTCATGTGCTCGCGCATCGACGGCGAGAATCTGTTCATCGCCCAGAGCGACAGCGTGCATTTCTGGCAGACCGCCGAGCCGTTGATTCGTCCGCGTTACCCGTGGGAGCTGATGCAGATCGGCAACTGCGGCGCGCCCATTGAGACGGATAAAGGCTGGATTTTGCTCACCCACGGCGTCGGCCCGATGCGCACCTACGCGATCGGCGCGATGCTGCTGGAGCTGGACAACCCGCTGAAGGTCATCGGCCACCTCCGCGAGCCGCTCATCACCCCGCGCGAAGAAGACCGCGAGGGGTACGTGCCCAACGTCGTCTACACCTGCGGCGCGCTCGAGCACGACGATCAGGTCTTCATCCCGTTCGCGATGGCCGACAAGAGCACGAGCTTTGTCGTGCTCGAAACGGAGCGGCTCGTGCGACGCCTGCTCGATTCGCCAGTACACGCGCGTGCGTGACGCCCGCCGCAATCGTGTTACGATTCGGGGATGCAACCGCTCCGCATCGGCATGATTGGCACGGGCTGGATCAACAGCACGCACGCGAAGTCGCTCAACAAGATTCCCGGCATCGAGATCGCCGGGCTTTACAACCATCACCTCGCCAAGGCGGTGAAGTTCAACGTCGATCATGCGGGCGGCGGCGCGAAGTGTTTCGATGACTGGAAGGCGATGCTCGACACGGTGCCGCTCGACGCCGTTTACGTCGCGATTCCGCCCGGCGCCCACGACGGCGAATCCGAGTACGCCGCCGCCAAAGGCCTGCACCTGATGCTGGAGAAGCCCATCGCACTGACCAACGACCGCGCCGAATCGATCGGCGCCGCCGTGCGAAAAGCGGGCGTGCAGTGCCAGATTGGGCATCACATGCGCCACTCGGCAGCGGTGATAAAACTTAAGCAGATGATCGACGACGGCAGCGCCGGAAACGCGCTGTTTATGCAGGGGCGATTCTTCACCAACGGGCTGTTCCCCAAGTGGTGGCGCGACCCGAAATTGGGCGGCGGGCAATTGATCGAGCAGTCGATCCACATCTACGACCTGGCGCGGCATTTCTTCGGCGAAGCGCAGACAATCACCGCGTTCGCCGACAACCTCAATCACCAGCGCTTCGACGACTACAAGGTGGACGACGTGAGCGCCGCTACCGTCCGCTTCAAGAACGGCGGCATCGCCAGCCTGTGCGCATCCAACTGTGCAGCGCCGAATGACGGCTCGATCACGTTCACCGTGCAGTGCCAGAACGTCGCCGTCGACTTCCGCGGCTTTGACGACGCCACGTTCCACATTCATAACAATAAGACCAGCGAGGAAATCGGCCGCGGCGAAGGCAAGGTCGAACGCGTCGACGTGAAGAGCGACAAAAACGTCTACGACGAGCTGAGCGCAAATTTCGTCAACGCCATTCGCGATGGAACGCCGCTGCGCTCGGGTATCGACGACGGCGTCAACAGTCTCCGCCTCGTCCTTGCCGCCGCAACGTCGGCGAAACAGAACGGCGCGCCGCAATCGCTCTAACGAAGCGTTTCGGTCGAGTCCCCGGGTACGAGAAAACTGAAGCGATGCGCCGCGTGGATGAGATGGATCCAGTCCCAGTCCCTGCGCGTCAGCCGGCCGAACAGCGGGCTTGCGATGCAGCGGCGTGGCGGAGAAACGGCGGCGATTCTTTCCAGCGTCACCAGCACCTGCCGCCGGCACGGCATCGACCCGCAGGTTTACTTGACGCAACTGCTGACGAATCTACCCACCACCCCGATGAGCCAACTCGACAAGTGGCTACCCGACCAATGGCAACCGCCGATGCGAGGTGTGTAGTTCGTGTGGCGGACACGAAGATCGATCGGAACGCGTGCGCGACAAGGGGCTGCGTCCGTGACCATCGGACAAGAGGAAGGGGAGGACTGAGGACTGAGCTGTGTAGGGTGCGTTTCCAACGCACCGTTCGCTGACATCGGACACGGGCGGTGCGTCAGAGACGCACCCTACGCGCTTTCCGCGGCGATATTCCCAATCCTCGCCGCTCGATCGCTGTTCCCGCAGCACCAAGGCCTCTCTCCCCAGCCCCACCCCCCGTCACCAACCCCCAAACTTGGGGGATGGAATCTCATATTACCAATCCCGTATATTCCCGCACCTGGCCCATGTGTTGTCGTCGATGAACCCGCCGACACCCCTTTGATTCGGCCAAGTTCCATCCACATCAGCGCCTGCTCGCAGGCTATGGAGAAGAAAATGCCAGTCGCAACCAGTTTCCCCCGTCCACGTCACTCGGCCATCCTGCGCGCCGTCCCCGCCGCCGCGGCACAAAGGACGGAACGAATTGGTCGGGAGTCTTTGATTTCCCCAATAGCAAGAAAAAACTTGCATCGTTTGCAGCGCTCGTTCGGTTTCACGTTGCAAACTGCCTTCTCGTCCCGATTTTATTTTACGGCCGTCGCCTCTCTTGCAATAGCGACCTCGACGGCTCATGCCGCCACGACTGTCACTTGGGATGCTTCGGCGACGGGGGACGTAAACTATGCCAAATTCAACACCGGAACCTTCCTCTTCTCGCCGATCGTTGCTTCCCAGATATCGACCATCACCGGGCCTGGCTACCTTCACAGTCATTATAGCAACGGCATGACCACAGGAACCCTTTCCCTCTTATATGGCAGCACTTGGACGCCCGTGACGACATTCAGTGCAACAGCCACCAGTTCCAGTGACAGCACCCCGCTCTATCTTTCATCCCTAGGATCCATCGGGTTCACGGCGGGCACCGTTTCCGGGATCAGGATGGATTCCTCGCCCTTTAACAATCTTTCCTTCCACTCTCTGTTCGGGACAGCGTTTACATTTACATCCTTTAGTGGTGGAGGCAGTTGGCAGAACCCCACCAACACCAACAACGCCTGGTCTACTGGCGGAAACTGGGGCAGCGGCTCGCAGCCCACGTCTGCCGACGACGCCACGTTCGCGATTGGCAACAGCGGGGATGCGTATACGGTCAACGTTACGCCGGCGGCGACTGCCAGAGATATCACGGTCAGGCAAGCCAATGTCACGCTTGCACTTGGCACCAATACGCTGCAGGCGTCGCGCTATCTTTACGTCGCTGACGTTGCGGGGAACGCGGCCACGCTGAACCTTACCGGATCGATCGGGGGCACACTGCAAACCGGCAGCCACGCGTATGTCGGCTTCAACGGCGCAGGAACGCTCAATCAGTCCAGCGGCAACTTGGTCGTCCCCGCGTTGTCCAATTTATACGTCGGCACGAACGCGGGTTCACCCGGCGTTTACAGCCTCTCCGGCGGCACGGCGTCGGTCGGACAAATTCTCATCGTCGGCAACAACGGCAACGGCACACTCAACGCCACTGGCGGGTCGATCACTGCCCAGCAGACGTGGCTCGCCCGTAACGGCGGGACGAGCTCGGCCTCGTTCACCAACGCTTCAATGACCTCCGACGCCCTATACGTCGGCGGCAGCGACACCGCCACGGGCGGCACCGGAACGCTCACGATCAACGGCGGTGGCGTCGTCACGTCCACCGGCGTCACCAAAGTCTGGAACGCCCCCAGCAAGATCAACCTCAACGGCGGGACGCTCAAGACCGGATCGCTCGACACCGGCAATGACGCCGGCCGGTTTTACAACAACTGGACCAGCGGCACGCTCGAACTCACCAGCCCCACCAACGAAGTCATCCTCGGCAGCAACGGGCCGATGGGCACAAACACCATCAACCTCGGCGCGGGCAAAACGCTCAAATCCGCGAGTTACACCTACGTCGGCAACGGCAGCCCGACGACGCT
>JBBRFH010000230.1:0-5724 GCA_038224615.1 Tepidisphaerales bacterium | reverse complement strand
AGTCCGTCACCGCCTTCACCTCGACGAACCGCGCCCCGGCCCGCACGGATTCCAACCTCCGTCGCCAGCGGTAAAACGAAGAAACCGAAAGCGCCCTTTCCCGGCAAAAAACCCTCACCGCTAATCCACTGCCGCGATGCTCGTTAATGGCCCTCGCCCACTTCGCCCGAATAGAGTCTCCCGGCCGCAATTCATGGTGTTCCATAGCGGACAGACTACAAAGGCAGGTCAGTGAAAAAATAGGTGGGGTTCGTGTAACGCTCACAATACAAGCACCAACAGAACGGAAAGCCGCTTTCGATTCATCATGCGCAGGCTAATCATTGCGGACTCCTTGCTTAGTACAGATTGGCAGCAAACCCTCTTCGCCAATGCCTATATTGGCACATATTTTTATCACGAGCGCCGCGGTATTCAATGCTGCCGTCGAACCACTTCATGGCCGGCCAGGCATACTTGCCGCTATCGTTGTCTGCCCATGATGAGCAGCGCGATCGTGAACGTCTGCAGGAAGACGGCGACGAGCAGCCAGTTGGCCAGTGACGGCGCGTCGTTAGGCTTGTGCAGCATGTACCCCAGCGGCACGATGGCAATGGCCAATATCTGCATGATGCCGGCGACGAGCTTGCTGATCGAGAAGTCCTCGGTTCTCGCTTCGTTGAGCTTCTTCAGCTCCATGAGGACTTGCTGGTTGATCGCTTCGAGTCGCGCCAGATCGGACTTCGGCGCGGTCGCCTGCGACTGCGCCGATTGAACTGCGGGTGTCGCGGCGGGGGACTGAGCCGGCCGCGCCGTTGGGGTTGGCTTCGGCGCAGGTGTCGGACGCACAGGGGTCGGCTCGACAGTCGCCGGTTTCGTTGCCTTCGCGGCGGCGACGGGCTTGCCGATCGAGAACGGAGACGCGTGCGCCGGTGGGGCGGCGGTGGGCGATGGAGACGACGTCGGAGTGGATCGAGCGGCGGGCGGCACCGAGGTCGCAGAAGCCTGGCTCGCCGCAGTCGGCGTCGGCGTCGTCATCGGTGGCTGCTGGAACATCGCGGCGGCGATCGGTCCGACACGATCTGCGTTGACCGTCGGCGGACGATCCGCCGGTGGCTGCGAGGGTGTGGTCTGCGATGGCGACGGTTTCGCAGGCGCCGGCGTCTCAGCCTCTGCCGCAGCCGGCCGATCCCATGGCGTCATCGCCGGGGTCTCGGTTCGCTCATTCTGACGGACGATGACCTCGACGGCCTCGACCAGCGAGCCGACGACGAAGTCCGCCTGCACCTGCTGCGGTTCGAGCGCCGCCGGTGAAGGATCGAGCGACGGGTCGACGATCAGCACTGTTCGGCATCCCGCCGCTTTACCTGCGGCGATGTCGCGCGGGGCGTCGCCGACCATCCATGATCGCGACAAGTCCAGCGCCATCGCGTCGGCCGCCGCCAGCACCATGCCGGGCTTGGGCTTGCGAAGAAAACTGTCCTGCCGATAGGCCTCGACCGTCGCGTCCGGATGAAAGGGGCAATACTCGTGTCGATCGACCACCGCGCTTGCGTTGTGCTCGAGCAGCAGATCATCCATCCGCTTGTTCACCGCGCGGACGGCGTCTTCGGTGAACATCCCCCGCGCTACGCCCGACTGGTTACTCACGACGACAACGGCGAACCCCAGCGACCGGCATTTCGCGATCGCCCCCGCCGCCCCCGCGACGAGTACGACCTTCTCGGGCTCGCCGAGGTATTCGTTCCCGACGATGAGGGTGTTATCGCGATCAAAAAAAACGGCGGGGCGTCGCATGAAGGAAACAGTATATCGAGCAACGCCCGATCTGTCCGAAACGCGCTGCGCTCGCATAACGGCGCGTGGCGCGTCGAGCAGGATTCAGACGATCGACCGTCCCCCGTCGAGCGTAATGATCTGCCCGGTAATGTATGAGCCTTCGGTCGCAAGAAATTGAACGAGATTCGCCACATCGCGAGGCGTTCCGGCCCGAGCCAGGGGGACTTTTTCAAGATACGCATCACGCGCGGCGTCGGGCATCGCATCCGGCCAGTCGACGACACCGGGGGCAATGCCGACGGCGCGGGCCTCGGGTGCGAGCTTGCGGGCCGCAGAGAGGGTGAAATTCTGCAAGGCGGCCTTGGACGCGCAATACGCCGAGTATTTCGGCCAAGGTCGCGACGCCAGCAAATCGATCATGTTCACGACCACGCCGCCGCTGGCTTTCAGCTCCTGCAGCAGGTTCGTCGTCAGCAACGCTGGCGCGACGAAATTGACGTTCATCAGCTTTGTCATCAACTCAAGCGATGCACCCGCGTCGGGTTCGTCGGGAAGATAGAGCGAGGCATTGTTGACGAGCACATCGACCCGGCCGAGCGACGAGCGGGCCCAGTCCGCCAACTCGTGCGCCGCGTCAGGTGCTGACAGGTCAATGTGCTTGTTCCGGACGCGTTGTCCGCGATGGGATAGTTCCTCAGAAAGCTCCCACGCCGCCCGGGCGCTGCCGTTGTAAGTGAAGGCGACCTCGAAGCCCGCCTCGGCCAGGCGCTCCACGATCGCCCGCCCCACGCGCCTGGCGCCGCCGGTTACCAATGCTGTTCGTCGCTCGCTCATCAAACAATACTGTACCCGGGGTTTGACAAAACCCTCACACCGGGCCAAGGATAAGGGCTTGCTGATGCCTTCCATCTCGACGGCGGTCGAACAATCGCAGCCGGTTTCCGACTTGCCACCGGATCTCACCCGACAACTCAATGGCGAGTTGGCCGGGCTGGACGTGCTGGCCTGGAGCGAATTCGATCTGGATCTGTCCAACAAGGTCCGCCAGTCCTTTGGCGTGCTTACGCCCGCGCGGCTTTTCGTTGTCGGCGCGGGCGTGCAGGCGGTCGCTGTGGATCAGATCACCGAGGCCAAAATCGTCGAAGGGCTCGGCATGGACCGGCTGGTCATCCGCATGCCCGACGGCACGGTGGAGCTGCGATACTCTCGGAAATACCGCCGCGACGCCATCCGACTGCACCGCAAGCTCAAGCGGCTGATTCCCGGCGAGGACAAGGACAAGGCCGACGACCGCCCGCAGTGGCTCGAGCAGATCGAGCGCAAGGCCGAACAGCAGGAGAAATGCGCCCGCTGCGGCCAACCGATTCCGTCATACGCCGACAGCGTCTGCCCGCGCTGCTCGCAGAGTCGCACGATCCTGTGGCGACTGCTCGAAGTCGCCAAGCCGTACCGGATGCACCTGTGGGGCGCGCTGGCGCTGACGCTCGTCCAAGCCAGCCTGAGCGTTCTGCCGGGCGTGCTCAATAAACACATCATCGACGAGGCCATCGCCAGCAAGAGCGCCGACATCCCACAACGTCTGCACGCGCTCGCGCTGTGGGGCGGCGCGTTCGCGATCGCCATCGTTCTCGGCGAAATCGTCGGCGGCGGCCGCGCGGCGATCCTCACCGTCGTCGGCACTAGCGTGGCGCGCGATCTTCGTCACCGCGTCTACGAGCACCTGCACCAGCTTTCGCTGCGATTCTTCGCCAAGCGCCGCAGCGGCAGTCTGATCACGCGCGTCACCAACGACACTGATCGGCTGTGGGATTTCATCGTCTTCGGATCGGTCGACGTCGTGCGCGACGTGCTGATGATCAGCGTGACCATCTTCATCATGATGTTCATGAACTGGCGGCTGGCGCTGATCGCGCTCTCGCCTCTGCCGATCATCGCGACGGTCACCTGGTGGCGCGGGCGCAAGATGCACGGGAACTTCCAGCGCCTCTGGACCTACTGGAGCCGCATGAGCGCCGTCGTCGGCGACGCCATGGGCGGCATAAAGGTCGTCAAAGCCTTCGCCGGCGAAGACCGCGAGATCAAGCGCTTCGATGCGCGCAGCAACCAGTACACGGAAAAAGAGCAGGAAGTGAACTTCATGTGGGTCACGCTCCAGCCTGTCGTCAGCGGCATCATGCGGATGAGCATGCTGCTGATCTGGATGGTCGGCGGGTGGCTCGTCATCAAACACCCCTCGCCTGCCAACAGCATCGGCACGCTCTTCGCGTTCACGTTCTTCGTCGGCATGTTCTTTGGCCCGATCAACGCCCTGGCTAACAGCGCCCGCATGGTCACCCGCGCGGCATCGAGCGCCCAGCGCGTTTTTGAAGTCATCGACACACCGCCCGAGCTCTACTCGCGGCAGGGCGCGATCAAGAAGGATGTCGTCGAAGGCCGCGTCGAATTCCGCAATGTCGGCTTCAGCTACGAAGGCGCGCAGCCCGCGTTGCGCGACGTATCAATCTCGATCGAGCCGGGGCAGATGATCGGCCTGTGCGGGCAGTCCGGCGCCGGCAAGAGCACGTTCGTCAACCTGCTGTGCCGCTTCTATGACGTCACAGACGGGCAGATTCTGCTCGACGGCGTGGACATCCGCGACTACGACCTCCGCTGGCTCCGCCAGCAGATCGGCGTCGTGCTGCAGGAGCCTTACCTCTTCCACGGCACCATCCACGAAAACATCCGCTACGGCAGACCGGACGCGTCGGACCTCGAAGTGATTGCTGCCGCCAAAGCCGCCAATGCGCATGACTTCGTCGTCGGTTTTCCCGACGGTTACGACACCATGGTGGGTGAACGAGGACAGTCATTGTCAGGCGGCGAGCGCCAGCGCATCAGCATCGCCCGCGCGATTTTGCATAATCCGAAGATCCTTGTCCTCGACGAGGCGACCAGTTCCCTCGACACCGAGACCGAGCGCCAGATCCAGGAAGCCATGGACCACCTCGTCACCGGCCGCACGACGATTGCCATCGCGCATCGCCTCAGCACCCTGCAGGCCGCCGACAAGCTCGTCGTGCTCGACAAAGGCAAGATCGCCGAGGAAGGCACCCATGAAGAACTCCGCGAGAAACCCGACGGCGTCTACGCCAAGCTCTACAAGACCCAAATGGAAATGAACCAGCGCATCGCGATCAAATAGAAACTCCCGGCCAGTGAAAAAAGCATCGTCATCCTGAGCGAAGCGAAGGATCTACTGGCACCGTCAAGGCACCTTCACGACGCGAGTAGATCCTTCGCGTTGCTCAGGATGACAGAGTGAGACGACATGAACTTCCGACTCTCCGAAAACGATCTCGCCCAACTCATCCTGCACCGCGAGGGCGTCGATGACGTCGTCGACGTGCGCCTCCGCCGCGCGTTTCCGTGGACAAAGTCGCAGGAGCTTGTTTCGGTGCGCGACGAGAAGGGCAAGGAACTGGTTATGATCGACCGCCTCTGCGATCTCTCCGCCGATCAGCGCACGCTCGTCGATCGCTGGCTCGCCAATAACTCATTCCTGCCGACGATCGAGCACGTCGAGCGCGTCAACAACGACTTCGGCTATCAGATGTGGAGCGTCATCAGCGACCGCGGCCCGCTCACCTTCCGCGTGCAGGAGCGCGAAGACATCCGCTTCCTCCCTGACGGCCGATTCAGCATCAAGGACGTCGACGGCAACATCTACGTCATGCCCCGCGTCGACCAACTCGACGCCCACAGTCAGAAAGCCGTCACCGCGATTATCTGAAGGCGGATCGGACGCCCTCACCGCGGCCGACTGGCGTCGGGGGGAATGACCAATGACCAATGAATAATGACCAATGACCAATGCCGACGCCCGAAGGTGCCCCAGGTCGGCGGTACTCCGCAGTCCGGGGTGGCGATCGCCGAACGGCACAGGGCTGGCGCGTACCCCCACCGGTGGCCCCGGGCGGGACGGGTACA
>JBBRFH010000229.1:0-5751 GCA_038224615.1 Tepidisphaerales bacterium | reverse complement strand
GGGTTTGGACGGCAGGACTGCTCGGGGTCTTACTCGACTGGAACAACAAAACAGGCGTGATGGCGGAAATCGTCAAGCAACTCATCGACCGGGACATGTGTGTGCGCCGCGGCGAGGACGGATTGTTCTTTCAGCTACCGCGTGACCGGCAACGCCGTGCCGATGGGCGAAGCCGCCGGCGCGTGCGCCGCAGTGGCGGCATTAAGCCGTCGACTGCCGCATGAGGTGGATTTTGATGAACTGAACTTGGCTACCAACGCCGTTGCAGGGCAACGTGTTTTCGATAATCAGGAGTGAGATGATGTCAAGTTTGCTGATTCGTCGGTGGTCGGTGATGGCAGTACTCGGTTGCGCGGCATGTACGGGCGGGACGTCACTGGGTGCCGAGCCGTTTGATCCGGGTGAAGGCGAGTTCGTCTTCCCGGCCGACGCTGGCGTGATCGACGTCTCTAAGCCGCCGTACAATGCCAATGGTGCCGACGATGTTGATGACACCGCCGCCATTCAGAAGGCGATTGACGATTACCCAAACGGCGACCGCGTCATTTATCTACCCAACGGCACGTACACGATCACCAACACGCTGCGTTGGGGCACCGGCGGGGGCGGGCGCGAGGAGAAGCGCACGATCCTTCAAGGCCAATCGCGCAAGGGCGTGATCCTGCGACTACCCGACGCCGCGCCGGGCTTCGACAACGCCGCCAAACCTAAGAGCATGATTTGGACGGGACAGAAGCCGGCGCAGCGCTTCCGCAATTCGATCCGCAACCTGACCGTGAACACCGGGCGTAACAATCCCGGCGCGATTGGCGCGCAGTACATCGCAAACAACCAGGGGTCGATGCGCGACGTGTCGTTCGTCAGCGGCGACGGGGGCGGGGCGATCGGTTTGGATTTGGGCTACACCGACGAGCAGGGGCCGGTGCTGATCAAGAACGTCTCCGTCGACGGCTTCGATGTCGGCATCAGCACGCGCACGGTCGTCGCGAGCATCACGATGGAGCACGTCGCGCTGCGGAACCAGCGTGTCGTGGGGTGGCGGAATGACGGGCAGATCGCCTCGGTGCGCGGGTTCACGTTCGTCGGTGTCGTGCCGGCGATCGAGAATCTTTCGGTGAACGGACTGGTTACGCTGATCGACGCAGACATCAACGCTCAAACGCCGCAGAAAACGCCCGCCATCACCAACGGCGGGGCAATGCTGCTGCGCAACGCGAACGTCACGGGCTTTACTGTGGCCGTGGAGAACACCGCCAAGCAAGGCACGGGCGAGAAATGTCCGATCGGCAAAACCGCGGAGTGGGTGTCGCACGCGCCTTACCAAGCGTTTCAGGCGTCACGCGCGACGGGACTGAATCTGCCGGTGAAGGAGACGCCGCTCGCCCCTTACCCGCCGCTCGATACGTGGGCCGGCCCGCACCAGTTCGGCGGATCGAGCGACGACGACCTCGACGACACCGACGCCGTGCAGAAGGCGGTCGACAGCGGCGCCCGCGTGCTCTACTTCCCGCAGGGCGGGAAAAAGGCGTGGAGAATCGACGGCGAAGTGATGGTGCGTGGACGGGTGGCGCGGATCACCTGCCTCGAAGGTCGCCTCGCCGGCGCGGGCCGGTTCCGCATCATGGACGGCGACGCGCCCGGCGTGGTCATTGACCGCATCGACTTGATCTACCAGAAAGTCGGCTTCGTCCACGCCACCAAGAGGCCGGTGACGTTCAGTGGCATCACGTTCGGTGGCGGGGTGAGCGACGAAGGAACGGGCGACCTCTTTTTCGAGGACGTGTGCCTCGGCCAAATCGAACTGAAGGGCGGCAACGTCTGGATGCGGCAATTCAACCCCGAAGCCAAGGAGCGGAAGATTCTCAACGAAGGCGGGAAACTATGGATCCTGGGTCTCAAAACCGAGCAGGCCGGCACGGTCGTCGAAACCACCGACGGCGGAATGACCGAAATCCTCGGCGGCTTCATCTACTCGCAGGGTGCCGAGAAGACCACGCCGATGTTCGTCGTGAAAGACGCGCAGATGACGGCGACCGTCGGCGAAACGACGTGGAACAAGCGAAACTTCAAAACCATTCTCGAAGAAACGCGCACCGGGCAGACGAAAGAGTTTCAATACAGCAAAGACGTCTATTGGCGTAACAACAACGCCGCGATGATTCCGCTGCTGATTGCCTCGCCTAAATGAAGGGATCGGCGTTCAATCGCCCGAACGCGCCGGCCACGACGCACGGTCGATGGAGTTCCCTTGCAGGTCGCGTACATCGAGCAGGCAACTGGTGGCAGACACCCGCAGCACGCAATGATGATGGCAGGCGCGACGAACGATGGAGTATGGATTTTGTTCCGGATTTTTTTCCGGGTCGTAAAGATAAGCCCCCGCGCCACCCGTGACGACGCAGACAGGTCCGCCCGGCGGGTGGGAGCGTTCGTAGAAGTGATCGTGCCCGGAGAAGACGGCCGTCACGCCGTGCTGGCGAAGGACGGGCAAGATGAAGTGCCGAGCGGCACGGCACGCGGCCTCGACCGGCTCGCCGTCCGGGCCGATGCGCAGGTGCGGTCCCGAAGTCCAAGCGCCATAGTGATTGAATACGAAGACGAATGGCGCATCACTGGCGGCAAGCGATTCATTCAGCCAGCGATGCGCTTCACCGCCGGGCGAGAAGTCGTCGGCCCCGTCAAGGCCGATCAACTGTGCCGCCCCGAGCCGCCGCGACCAATGCCGTGCCTGGCCCGGCGGGTGTAGGAGCAGGGCGTAAAGCGGGCTGTCCTCGTCGTGATTGCCGGGCACGCTCAGGCACGGTACGTCCGCGAGCAGGTCGCACGCGGGCGAGAAGAAATCGTCGTCCCACGCCGTGTCCGACCGACCGTTGCCGACGAGGTCGCCGACGAAAACGAAAGCCGCGGGGCGTTCGTTGCGTATCCGTGCGGCATTGTGCTTCCACGTTTGCGGCAACGGGCCGGCATCGGCGCAGACGATCAGCTTCAATTCGGCTGCATGGGGAAGCGTGCGCACTTGGCCGCTACGCACGCCGGGCGACGCGTCGATCGAAAGCGTGTAGGGATAGATCTCGCCCGGTGAGAGTTCCGTCACATGCCACGAATGAATGCAGGCGACGTTGGAAATCAGCGTGCGGTCGGCGATTCGCAGCGTGACCGGGACGGGCACGTTGGTGCGCGCAGACAGATGTGCGTGTTGCGTCCCGATGTCGGGGATTACCGGGCCACAGCGGATAGCCGCATGAGCGTGCGTCAGGCCGGTGACGGTGCCGCTCGGTGCCAGACGCCTGGCCGTGCCGCTGGCGGCGAAACACTGCAATGTGGCCCCTTCGACGGCGGCGCGCGATTGTTCGGCATCGAGTTCGCGATCGAGGACGTTCATCCCGTCGCGCAAGCTGTTCGCAGGGGCTGATCGCCATGCGTACCGCAGGCCGGCGATCGGCAACTCCGCGGGTCGACCATTGAGCTGACCAAGGACGGCGTCTTCGCCGCTGAGCATGATCCAGTCGAACTGCCCGGCCCGGTTGATGTGAAAGGTGCGACGATAGCCGATACGAAATGGGACCGCGTCGGACTCTGGCGTGGACGGGCGGCGTAACCGGTGCATTTCACCCGCCATCGCCCAGCCGCCGCTGCCGCCGATGATTTTCGCCGCCAGCACATGCCTGCCGGCTTGGAGGGGCACGTCCACCGGTGTAGCGCGGGCCATCAGCGCCGCGCCGTTGCCTGTCGCGGTGTTGTCGAACAGCGGCCGGCCGTCGAGCCACCAAGTCATCCAGTAATCACAGCCCAGATGCAGCCGCACCGGCGCCGATTCCGAGAGGGTGAACGCCGCGAACGCGTACACCGCCAGGTGCTTGCAGGGACGTTCGATCGCTTCAGCGAAGTCGAGCCGATGAGCCAGATCGACCGTCAGTTCTCGCCGCGCCGCGCACTGACCGCCGAGTACCAGTTCGTCCGGCGCTGTCGCCAGCACCTGCTCCGGCAGCACCGCCGCGTGCGCGGCGGTACCGGGCCGCAGCGGGCCGAACACGCGCCACGCGCTCGGCCACGGCAACGGCTCTGACGGGCTGCAAAGATCACCCAGCGCCGCGCGGAGGTCATCGGACCAAGGCCCGATTTTTTCACCGGTCACGACGCGGTATTCCCACGGGGTGTCGCCGATCAGGTCGGTGGGTGGGGCGGGTTCGTCGATCGGGTTCATTAAGGGACTCGCAGCAGGCGCTTGGCGATCAACATGACGGGCACATAGGCGGCGATGTAAACGCCGAGCCAGCCGGCGTCCCAATCCCACCCGAACCACGAAAACGGCCGCCAGAAGACGCGCGATTTCTCCTGCCGCGGCGGGTAGACGATTTTCACTTCTTCAATCCCGCCGACGTGGCCGGCGACCAGTTCAGGTTGCGGAGGCTCGTCGCCTCCGACGACGAATCGGGCGGGCACGCTTTGGCCTTCGGATTGCACCTGCACGGCATGCACGCCTTGCTTCGCGGGCGCGGTAACGGTCCAAGCCAGTTGCTGCGGCTTCATGTCTCCGGCAAGGAAAGCGTCGAGATCGGCGAGCATCGAAGCGCGCGTGGCGCGGGCCGCGGCACGCAGTTCCCAGGGCATCGCCGACAAATCGCTTTCGACCGCCCACTTGCCTCGTAATTCTTTAAGTCCCTCGCGGATCGGCGGTACGGATTGGGGAAGGCTTTCACGGGAGAGGGCGGCGTCGGCGTCGGATTGAAGCCGCACCGGCTTCATCCAGTCGCCGTTGAGGGTGGCGACGATTTGAACCCGCTCACCGGGCATCGCGGTGGTGAGGGCCGGATCGACCCGCTCGCCGAGCCAAAGAAAAAAAATGATCAGCGGCCCGAGCAGCACCGCGAGCGGAACGAAAGCCGCCATTGTAACCCGTCCTTGGACCGGTCCCGCGGCCGCGAGCAACGCGGTTCTACGCGCGCCGGCCGGCAACTGACGCGCCTCACGGCTGAGCAATCCCGCGCGGCGCTTGGCCTCGCTCAGCCGCTTGTGGTCGGTCAACAGGCGCTGCGCAGTCATCGTCAGCAGCGCCAGCGCCGCAGCGATCAGCGCTACCCCTGCGACGCGGCCGGTGTGTCGCACCAGCGGCCAGACGGCCCAATCCAGCAATTGCAGTGAAGGCGCGCGGACGTACTGATCGGGCAACTGAAAAAAGGCGAGCAGGTAGATCGTCCACATCCCCAATGACACGTTGCGCAACATGGCGGAACGTCGCTCGGCGGCGCCGGCTTGCGGCGGGCGTTGGGCTGGCGGAATCACGGTATCGTCGCCCGTGGCCGGACCGGTGGAATCAGAGTTGGGATCGGGCTGTTCGGCGGCAACGCCACGACGGATCAGGCCGGCGCGGCCGTCGACATCAAGCATTTCGCCGGGCTGGAACAATTTGGTCGCCCCCGGCAGAACCACCGCCGGGATGCCCATCTCCCGCGCCACCACCGCCCCGTGCGACAGCGATCCGCCGCGGTCGAGCACCACGGCGGCGGCGTTGACGAACAGCGGTGTCCAGGACGGGTCGGTGCTTTTGCAGACCAGCACGTAACCCGGCGACAGGCCCGCGCCGCTCTCGGGCGATTCGAGAATCGCCGCGTGCCCGCGACCCTTGCCAGGCGACAGCACGTACGCGCGCAGCACGCCTGCCGGCTCCTGGGCTGCGGCATCCGCCATGCGCGGCTTGCCAACCGACGAGGGGCCGTCCAGCGCGGCGATCACGCGGTCGTCGATGAACGG
>JBBRFH010000228.1:0-5782 GCA_038224615.1 Tepidisphaerales bacterium | reverse complement strand
TGTACCGCCTCGACGCGGTCCGCAGGATCGGCGGCTATCGCGAGCACTTCAACAACAGCGAAGACCTCGACCTCTGGCTCCGTCTCGCCGAGGTCGGCCGCGTTGCGAATCTGCCGGACATCCTCCTGCAATACCGCCGCGACCTCGCCAGCGTGTCGCACACCAGGCGCGACAACCAGCTTCGTCTGAAATCGCAGATCGTCGGCGAAGCCTACGACCGCCGCGGCCTGACCAAGCCGGCGGAGTGGAAGTTCGAGGCGTGGATGCCCAAAGCCCACGACGTACAGATCAAGGAATGGGGCTGGCGCGCCCTCAAGCTCGGCCGACCCGATGCGGCGCGCGGGCACGCCAAGGCGCTGCTCAAGCTGCACCCGTTCTCGCTCGACGCCTGGCGGCTCGCGCTGTGCGCCTGGAGGGGCCGATGAGCGCAGTCCCCACCGTCTCGGTGCTGATGGCGGTTTACAACGGCGAAAAATATCTCGCCGAGGCGATGGATTCGATCCTCTCGCAGACGTTCAACGATTTCGAGTTCATCATCGTCGACGACGGCTCGAAAGACGCATCCCTGAAGATGCTGAACGACTACGCCGCCCACGACCAGCGGATCATCGTCCACCCGCAGCAGAACCGCGGCCTCACCGCGTCGCTCAACAGCGCGGCCAGGATGTCGCGCGGCAAATTCCTGGCGCGCATGGACCCGGACGATGTCGCGCTGCCGCAGCGATTCGAGGAACAGGTCGACTATCTCGACGCGCACCTGGACATCTCGCTCCTCGGCTCACGCGTAATTCTGATCGACCCGTACGGAACCGAGTACCAGCGTCCGCAACACCCGCTGGTACACGACGAGATCGACGCCAAACTCCTTGCTGGCGAAGGGTGGGCGATCGTACACCCGGTGGCGATGATGCGCCGTGAGGCGTTTGAGGCCGTCAATGGGTATGACGAGCGCTACCGGACGTCGCAGGATTTTGACCTGTGGCTCCGCATGGCCGAGCACGGACGGCTGGCGAACATCGAGCAGCCGCTGCTGAAATACCGCCAGCACCTCGACAGCGCCAATTTCGCCAAGGCCGAGCAGCAGAGGAAGCTCAAGATCCAGATCATGACCGAGGCTTACGCGCGCCGCGGCTTGCCGACGTTCGATCCCGGCACGCTCCCCCCGCCGCCGATCAGCGATCCGTTCGAGAGCCGCAAGCGCTGGGGCTGGGCCGCCATTCGCGAGAAAAATTTCTCCGCCGCACGCAAGCACGCGTGGGCGAACATCAAGTCGCAACCGTCGTCGTTGCAGATGTGGAAGCTGCTGTTTTGTTCGATGAGGGGTCACTGAACGTGCCGAATATCAGCGTCATCCTCCCCGTCTACAACGCCGAGCGCTACCTGTCTCTGGCGGTCACGAGCATCCTCGCGCAAACGTATCGCGACTTTGAGTGCGTCATCGTGAACGACGGCTCGACCGACGGCAGCGAGGCGATTCTTCGCAAGCTCGCCGCCGACGACTCGCGCATCAAGCTGATCAGCCGGCCGAACAAGGGCTTCCTGCCCACGCTCGCCGAGGCGATCGCGGCCAGTTCCGCGCCGCTGATTGCGCGGATGGACGCCGATGACATCTCGCGGCCGGATCGCTTCGCAAAACAGGTGGCCTATCTCGAACAGCACCCCGAGGTCGTCGTGCTCGGCGGCGCGTACGAGCTGATCGATTCCGAAGGCCGGCGCCTGCGGACCATGCACCAGCCGCTGGACCACGAGACGCTGGTGCGAACGTGCCTGCAGGGTACGACGCCGCTCTGTCACCCGCTGACGATGATCCGCCGCGACGCGCTCGACCGCGTCGGCGGCTACGACGCCTCGACATTCCCGGCCGAGGATCTGGACCTGTGGTTGCGGCTGAGCGAGGTCGGCCGGCTCGCGTGCCTGCCCGACGTGCTGCTGGACTATCGGCTGCACTCCGGCAGCATCAGCGAGACCAAGCAGGCCAGGCAGATCGAAGCGATGCACGCCGTCGTCGCCCGCGCTTCGGCGCGACTCAACAAAACCGTCGATTTCAAGGCCGGCGATGGCTGGCGCTCCACCGGCGCCAGCGGCAAGCTCACCCAATTGCTCAAGTATGGCTGGTGGGCGTGGAACAGCGGCGAGACTCAAACCGCCCGCGCGTACGGCTGGCAGGCCGTGCGAGCGAAACCGATAGACATCCGTGCATGGAAGCTTCTCCTGACCGCGTGGCGCAAGAGCGCCCCGCGGCACGTCAACGCACCCACAGTCGAGTACAAGGAGCACGAACATGGTTCCTGATCCATCGCCGCGCCGATACGCCGCGCTCGCCCTCGTCGGGCCTAACCCCATCGAGCCGCATCGCGTGGCCGACCTCGTCGATGCGCTCGTACATTACGAGCCGGGCATCAGCGCGTTCGTGCTGGTGGATGACGCCCCGGTCGGACGAGACTGGTCGCATGTGCAGGCGCTTTTGCCGGCGACGTGCAAGTTCATCGTTGAGGTGAGCCCGCGCCAGGGACGTGGCGCACCGCTGCTGGGCGGTGGCGGCATGAACCTGCTGGTCGCGCTCCGCCGAATCGCGCAGCTCGCCGCGAGCGGCGTCGATGTCGGGCCATTCGTCATGAAGCTCGACACCGACGCGCTGGTCATCGCGCGTTTCCATGAGCGGCTGGCGCGATTGTTGGAAACGAATCCCGACGCCGGCATCATCGGTGCCTGCACGATCTCCCCGCTGGGCAAGCCGCGCGGCGTCGAGTTCTTTTCCGATCTTTTCGCCCGCGCCGGTTGCCTGTGGCTCGGCCGCACCGACCGCGCCGGACTCGGCCGACGCCGGGCGTGGCCGACGAAGATGCGCCACCTGCGCATGTATGCGCACGTCCACCGGGCCCTTCGCGCCGGCTATCTACTGGGTGAGAACGTCTCCGGCGGCGCGTATGCGGTTCCAACGAAGGTTCTGCTCCGCGTCCTCGAAGCGGGCTTCCTCGATCGGCCGGAAACGTGGCGCGAAACGTCGGTCACCGAGGATTCCCTGTTTCCCATGTATGCCCGCGCCGTCGGCGGCAAGTTGGTCGACTCGGCGCTGTCGCCGGACGGTCTTTTCGGCATCGTCTGGCGCGGCCTGTGCGCCATGCCTGACGACCTGGTGGCGCGCAACTACGCGTTCATCCACTGCCTGAAGAACGACCCGCGCATCAGCGAAAACGACATCCGCGCCTACTTCAAACGTCGCCGCGACGCCGTGCATACGAACGGGGAGGAGAAGGCCGCATGAGCGATCGCCGCGTCCTGCTGATCACCTCCGTTCTCCCCTGGCCGCTGCGTCGCAACGGCGGCGCGCAGCGCACTGCGCTGCTGAAGAAGGCGCTCGAAAAATGGGGCCGTGTCGACGTCTTCGGCATCGGCGGCAGCGCGTTGCGCGAATCGACGCCCGAATTTGAACAGCAACTGCGCGAGCAGAACGTCGTCGAGTGCATCGTGCGCGAGGCACCGGCGGTGCAACGTCCGTGGTATCTGCCCGGGCCGCTCGGGTCGGCGTCCGTGGTCGAACGGAAATACGCCGCAAATTACCAAGTTGATCCTGCCGCAGCCGCGAAGGCGCAAGCGTTGCTGAAGGTGAATCGCTACGACCTTGTCGTCGGGCGATATCTCCAACCGATGATGCAGAGCGGTGCCCTCAAGCTCGACATTCCGAAGATCCTCGACTTCGACGACATCGACCACCTGACGCTGCAGGCGCAGGTGACCGCCAAGCCGTGGCCGGGACTGGGCGGCAAGCTGGGCGCAAAGCGCGCGGTGGCGCGCGTCACCGACATCTGCACGACGGCGCTCAAGCAGCTTCAAACGGTGTTCGTGACCAGCGAGGAGGATCGCGCTGCGCTCGCCGTGCCGACGCGCGTGCTGCCGAACATTCCCTTCGCCGAAGACTTGCAGACGTGGCTGCAGCCGTTGCTGCCTGACGCGGATTCGCATGAATTGCTTTTCGTCGGCGACCTGCAATTCCCGCCGAACCGGGACGGGCTGGATCATTTCATCGCCAAGGTGTGGCCGCTGGTCCGGGCGAATATTCCGGACGCGACGCTGACGATCGTCGGACGCGGGTTGTCGGAGCAGGTCCGGGCAAAGTGGTCGCAGACGGCGGGGCTCAATGTCGTCGGTTTCGCGCCGGACCTCGAAGCATGCTATCGTCGCTGCGCGATGACGGTCGTACCGATCTATTTTGGCGGCGGGACGAAGATCAAGGTTCTGGAAAGCCTGGCGTACGGCCGTACCGTAGTGACAACGCCGCAGGCGATGCGCGGCTATGCCGCTCTCGCCGATGCTGCGCCGTCGGTCGCGGTGACGGGCACCGATGAGGAGTTCGCCGCCGCCGCCGTGCGATTGTTGCGTGAGCCCGCGTTGCGGGACGCGATGGCGCGGCGCGGGCGGGCGATCGTCGAACAGTCGTTCTCGCCAGCGCGATTCCAAGCCGTCGTGGACGAGGCATTGTCGGAGGTATTGGCCTGATGCGGATTACATTCGTCCTTCCTCATGCGGGTCTGGCCGGCGGCATCCGCGTCTGCGCGATCTACGCGCAGACGCTGCAGCGCATGGGTCACCAAGTGCGGGTCGTCTCCACACCGCGCCCGGTAAAGAAATCGTTCCGGCACTCGATCAAGAAGCTGGTCGGCCTCGTGCCGCCGACGGCGCAGGAGCCGGGACACTTCGACAACGTCGATGTTCCGCACCAGGTTCTGGACGCGTACCGCCCGCTGACGCCCGAGGACGTGCCGGACGCCGACGTCATCATCGCCACCTGGTGGGAGACGGCCGAGTGGGTGGCGGAGCTGCCGCGGTCGAAGGGGGCGAAGGTCTATTTCATCCAGCACGACGAGCGGTTCGTGAACCAGCCCGGCCAGCGGGTCGAAGCGACGTGGCGCCTGCCCTTCTATCGAATCACGATCGCCGAATGGCTGGTCGAGCTGGGCCGACACGGGTTCGGGATCGACCAGGTGGCGCTGGTGCCCAACGGGGTGGATACGACGCAATTCAGCGCCCCGCCGCGCGGCAAGCAGCGGACGCCGGTCGTCGGGGTGATGTTTTCGACGGCGCAGTTCAAGGGCACGGAGATCGCGCTGGAGGCGTACAAGAACGCCGCCCGCAACGTTGCCGGCCTGCAACTGGTGAGTTTCGGCCAGCACAAGCCAAGCGCGCAATTACAGTTGCCGAAGGACGCCATCTTCATCTACCGCCCGGAGCAGGAAAAGATCAAGGACATCTACGCGGCATGCGACGCGTGGCTGTTTCCGTCGCGCACCGAGGGGTTCGGCCTGCCGATCCTGGAGGCGATGGCCTGCCGCACGCCGGTCATCGGCACGCCCGCGGGCGCCGCGCCGGAGCTGATTAAGGAAGGCGGCGGCATCCTCGTCAAGCCGCAGGACCCCATCGACATGGCCCGCGCCATCGAGCGGGTCTGCCGGATCAATGTCGATCAATGGCGCACCATGAGCGATCTGGCGCTGGAAACGGCGAGGAAGAACACATGGGAGCGTTGCGCGGCGCTGTTTGAGGCGTCCTTGAAAGAAGCGGTGGCGCAGGCGGCCAATCGCCGATAATCGAAAGACGCGATGGACAAAGTCGTCCTGGGAACCATCTTCGCCTGGTCACTGTTCGTGACGCTCCGCTGGGGGTTGGCGCGGACGTTCGCGTACGCCTACCTGCCGGCGATGCTGTTCTTCTTTCTGGTGCCGCCTTGGTCGTTACCCGGCATCCCCAACCTGACCGCGCCAACGGCGGTCGGGTACGCCGTCAG
>JBBRFH010000227.1:0-5790 GCA_038224615.1 Tepidisphaerales bacterium | reverse complement strand
GCTTTAAGAGCGCACGTCAGCAGGCGTCGCGAGGTCGGCTTGGGCAGTCGTCCGCAGCATGGTCGGCACCGATTAGCTCGGCGTGGCCTTAGAAAGCTGGGTGAGCATCGCCTGCACCTTGTGGACCATTTTCTGGCGATTGAGGCGCTGGTAGATGCCGAGCGCCTTGAGGAGCATCTGCCGCGCGGTGCGGTAGTCCTTGCGCTTGGCGCGGACGAGGCCGATGTTGCCGTACGCGGCGGCGACGGCGCCGAACCGGCCGAGATGGACGTTCAGATTGGTGGCCCCACGGAGAATGCGCTCGGCTTCGCGGAGGTCGCCGTCGTTGTTGTAGATGAACAGCCCCAGCACGCCGCAGCAGACGGCGATGCTTTCCTCGCGGTCGAGCTTGTTGTTGATCTGCAATGCCCGGCGGAACATCGTCTCGGCGTCGCGGCCTTCGCCACGCTTGTTGTGGATGAACCCGATGTTGCCGTATGCGTCGGCCATCCGGTCTTCCAGCCCGCCGAGCTTGCGGTAGAGCACCAGCGCCTGTGTGTGGCGTTTTTCGGCGTCGTCGATTTCTTCGATCAGTTGGTGCAGCAACGCCACGTTCGAGTACGCGGTCGCCAGTTCCAAACCTTCGCCGCGCACCCGGGCGATCTTGATGACGCGGGTGAAGTTCTTCTTCGCCAGGTCAATCTGCCCCTTGAGAAAGTAGATCAGCGCCTGCCTTTGCATGGCGTCGATGTCGTCGGGGAGGCGCAGCAGGACACTGTTAATGGCGTCCATCGCCGCGTCCCAGTCGCCGGCGAGGTAGGCGAGGGTTTCGATCTCGCGGTTGCGGGCGGCGAGGTCGCACGTGCCGGGGCGTTGTGCCTGGAGGAACTCGATCGACGGGTACGGGTTGTGGAGCCGGACGAAATTGGCGACGAGCCTGCCGGCCGCTTCCGAGCCGCGCTGGGCGGCGGCCTCGATGCGGTGGAACGCACGCTCCACCTGCTTGCGCACCGGATCGAGATTTTCGACGATGTTCTGCGGCTGGTTCTGTTCGCCGAGCGCCATGAACTGGTTGACGACGTTGTGCTGCAAATCATCGTACGCGCGGAGCCGAAGCCGGTTGCGCACGACGATCGAGACCTGCAGCCCGACGACCGTCAGCACGCCCATCGCGACGCAGACGACGTTCAGCCAGTTGTCGAAGTGTCCCCAGCGGAGGTCGGGATAGGCGTTGCCGCCCTTGAGTTGAACGAAGAAGTACCCGAGCACCAGCGCGCCGATGAAGGCGACAGTCGACACCGCGACTTCGCCGCGATACCGGCGGATGCGGTGTTCGGGATGACTGGTCACTGCCTGGCGACGGAGGATGCAGGTCTGCTCGATGTCGTTACGGACGTTGGCGCAGTCGGGGCAGATCAGTTCGTCGGTGTTCTTCCAGAGCGCGAGCGCCTTGCTGGGAATGCCGCACTCGGAGCAGGGAGGGAGGCCCTGGGGCCTCTCGGTCTGGTCGACGCGGGCGCAATCGGCGCACCAGTAGCGGCCGGACGAATCGCGTTGTCGCGCGGTGGCGCTGAGGTCGGTTCCGCAGACGCAGCACGGTTTTTTGGCGCCCGCAGACACCTCGTCACCGACCCCCTTTTGTTCGAGGGTAGACATCAGCAAACTCCTTCAGCCGGGATCGCATGATCGGACCTGATCGCGTGAAGTGTGCCCGCCCGTCCCCGGCACACGCGACTCTGCCCATCACGGCCGGCAAGCGAACGAAGTGGACCCGCTTACGACCGATTGCAGTATAACAGAAGTTCCGTCGCCAAAGCACCCAAGTTGCACAGAACGCACAGAAGGTCCGGGGCAGTCGCATGTGCGCGATGGTCTCCCTCTCCCGGATTACCGGGAGAGGGTATCAATGCCCAGATGCGGTATTCGTCGGCGGGTGCCCCGCTGTGTTAGAATGGTCGCCGACGCAGGCCACGCGGCCCGCGGCGGACCGTAATCGTATGGCAAAGACCCTTCTAACCCTCTTCGGCAGCGTCGTTGCGGTGGCGCTGATGGTGACGGCGATCTGGGCGTGGTTCGACGCGGTCCCGCTGGCGCAGTCGCTTCCGCGGGGCGATGCCCTCAAGTGGGCCGCCCGTTGCCTGGCGATCGCGTCGGCGGCGGGGGCGCAGGTCGTGTTGATCACGTTCGTTCTCGGCGGCCTCTACCAGTTTCGCTCTCTTCACGAAGCCCTTCGACTGACCGCCGCCATCGTCTGCTGCGTCGCCGCAGTCAGTGCGGCGGCGCTGGGGCTGGTTGCACAAGGTTAAGGACTTCCCCTTTGTTCACTCATACCAAACGCACGCCCATGAAATCACCCTCCTCGCTTTGTCGCCGGTCGATCATCCCGATCCTGCTCACCTGTTCCGCCACTTCCGCGACCTGCCTCGCCGCCTCTCCCGAGCAGGCGGACCTCGCCGAGCGGCTGATGCAAACGGGCATGGCGATGACCGACAGTGCCGAGTCGCTCCCCATCGCCGGTGCCCTGGCCGATGCCGCAGAGCGGATGATCGGCGAGGACCAGCGTCTGCTCCGCACCGCCGCCGATCTGCGCCTGCGGCTGGGCAACCGTGACAAGGCGATCGAGCTGCTCGGCAAGTTCCGCAAGCTCGATCTCACCGACCAACTGGCGCAGGTGCAGACGATCGACCTCCTGTGCGACCGCATGGAGTCGGCCGACCAAAAGGCTGCGTACCTGCGGCAGGTGATGGCCGCGCCGTCGGTGCCGGCGGAGGTCCGCTCGCACGCGGCGGTGCAACTGGCGACGATCGAATCGGAGCGCGCCCGCGACGACGACGCCAGTGCCGCGATCAACGAATCCCTCAAGCTCAATCCGCTCAATCCGAAGGCGCTGCAATTCAAGCTGTCGCGTTCGATGTCGGCGTCGGTGCCCGCCCCGCAGCGGGCTGGGGCGCTGGTGGCGGTGCTGCAGGCCAACCCGATGGCGTTCCCCGCAATGGGGATGCTGGCCGATGAATTGGCGCGGGCCGGTGCCAGCGATCAGTCGCTGGCGCTTTACAAGCAACTCGTCGCCAACGCCGACACCGCTACGTCGCCCGACGACCTCGCCAACTACGCCGCGCTCCTGCTCGCCGCCGGCCAGCCCAGGCCCGCCGTCGCGTTGGCGCAGACCGCGGCGCAGCTCAGCCCCAATTGGGCCGAGGCCCAGTTCATGCGGGTGCTGGTCGCCCAGCAACTTGAGGACAAGAACGCCGCCACCGTCGCGTACACGGCGGCGCGGCAGGCGCTGGTTCGCACCGTCATGCTGCTGCACACGTCGGTCGACCCGAAGGCGCCGAAGCTCGCCGACGATGCGCCGATCGCGCTGCCCGACGTGAAGGCGGATGCCGCCGCGATCGTAGAACTGAACAGCCCGCAACTGGCCCGGACTTATCAAGCGGCGCTGGGGGACATCGTCTGGCTCGATGCGTTCTTCGCCGGCAACGCGCCCGACGTCACCATCGCCGAAGCCTTCACGACGATCGGCCCGGACAAGAACGACACGCTTCCGCGCGCCGCAGCATTTGCGGCGCTGAAGGGACAGCAGTTCGGCGACGCCAAGGCCAAGTTCGCGCCGCTGGCCGATCACGATCAGCTCTCGCGGGCCGGGATGCTGGCCGTCCGCCTGAAAGCCGGTGAAGTGAAGGAAACGCTATTGCCCGAAGCGCAGAAGCTGATCGCCGAGCTGCCCACCGGCGTGTGGGGCGCGACGATGCGCTGGACTCTGCGCGACCTCGGGCCGATCCCGCTTCGCACCCCTGACGCCGATGCAGTCATCGCCGAGGCCGCCAAGCTGCCGACCGACTGGCTCGCGTTCGCGAAGAACGGCCGCTCGTTCTACGTCATCGATGTCGACGTGATCAAAGCCCAGTGCGATGTCGGCGAACCGCTGGTGATGAGCGTCACCATGCAGAATATCGGCACCCGCCCGCTGGTCATCGGCCCGGGCGGGCCGGTCGATCAGCAGGTGATATTGGACGCCACCGTGCGCGGCGCGGTCGAGCAGGCGTTCCCCGGCGCGGCCTCGGCACGCATGACCGGCGCGATCGTCCTTCAGCCGCGACAGCGCATTACCACCAGCGTGCGCGTCGACAGCCCGCAGGTGTTCGGCTTCATGACCGCCAACCCACAGGTGTCGATGGCGGTCTACGTGTCCGCCATTGCCAACCCGATGCTCGCCGCCAACGGCATCATCCCGGGTCCGGGCGGGTTCCGTGCCCAGTCGCGCAGCGTGATCGACCGCCGGGTGGCATCGTTCCACCGTCCGGAAGGGCGACAGCAGTTGATCGAGCAGCTAAAAAGCCCCGACGCCACCGCCCGCCTGCACGCGCTGCAAGCCATCGCCGGCAACGCTGTGTTGCTCGCCCAGCAGCCGGGCGATGAACTCAAGCAACTGGCGACCCAGGCGCAGGCGTTGGTGAAAAAGTCATCGGAGGAGGATGCCTCATCGACCGTCCGCGCCATCGCGATGCAGCTCATGGTCGGCGCCACCGATCCGGCGAAGCGCGATGAGCCGATCAACGCGATGCTGGCATCAAAGGACGTCGAGGCCCGGTTGCTCGGCTCGCTGCTGGTCATGGGCCGACCCAAGGCCGACCGAACCCGACTGCTCTCGCCGTTGTCAACCGATGCCGACGAGGTGATCAAGAAACTGGCGACTGCGGTCATCGCGCTCCCCGACGCCGCGCCTACCACCGCGCCCACGACCGCGCCTACCACGCTTCCGGGGCAATGACCTTCGCCGTGAGACGGGGGCGATCAGCGTGGCCTCGTGTGTTCGGGATTCGCGATTGCCAGATGACTAACCACGAATCTCCACGAATTACACGAATGAAGAACTAATCCGATGCATTGGGCTTATTCGTGTTGATTCGTGAAGATTCGTGGATCGCATTGGGTCTTCCGGCTCTTTTTCAACTTACGCGATGATCGGCTTGACGCTGCCGCCGGCGAGTTGGGTGCCGGTGGGGGCACAGGGTGGCCCGCTGAGACTCTTGGCCGACAGCCACATGCAGAGCAGCCAGACCTACGAGCCCGCGGGCATCGAGACGGCAAACTCCACGTCCGTCTCGGTCCACCCGGTGCTAAATCTGCGTCACCCCGAACAGTCGTCCGGTTGCGTTCAGACCGATGGTCACCGCGACATTGGCGGGCGAAGTGGTGAGCTTGTATCCGGCCTTCGTGACCAGTTTGAGCCTCGCCAGACCGGCGTTCAGCCCACTGAACAGGTAAGCGCCGTTCGAGTCGGTTTTGACGTTGGCTTCGCCTCCATCGAGTCGGCCGTTGTTGTTGTTGTCGAGGAACACGGTCCAGTTGCTGAGCCTCGACTCGCCGGTATCGACCTTGCCGTTCTTGTTCTGGTCGTTGAACAC
The DNA here is from genome assembly GCA_038224615.1 of Tepidisphaerales bacterium. GTDB lineage: Bacteria > Planctomycetota > Phycisphaerae > Tepidisphaerales > Tepidisphaeraceae > JBBRFH01. The sequence continues at coordinate 403 of JBBRFH010000227.1, read as the reverse complement.
GATTCCTGAGATCGCTGTTGGCGCTGCAGCAGGTCCGCCCCGGGCCGCGGAGATCAGCCGCTTCTGGGGTGTGTAGGCGATGTTGCTGCCCGGTGCGCCGAAGGTGGGGATCACACAACCGCACACGAAATCAACCTGGAAGTGCTTTGCGGAGATCTTCACCGTCAGCGTATGGCGCCCTGGACCAAACGTCCCGGTGGCCTGGTCAAACAGGGTCTGCTTGGCCAGGTCCTGGTTGGTGAACGCTCCATTGGGGGCTTGATATGAAACGAGCGAAACCTTGTCGGACTCGCCTGCGGGGACCGTGAAACTGACAGATACCGTGTCACCCGTCCGAACTCTGCTGTCCAGATTGCTGTAGACGGTCGTGACGCCGTTATGCGTGACGGAGTACTTGATGTTC
>JBBRFH010000226.1:0-5827 GCA_038224615.1 Tepidisphaerales bacterium | reverse complement strand
CGACGCCGAGCCCGACGAAGATCATCGGCCACATCAATGCCTGGACGCTCTCGGATTGGTCCTTGGCGACGGCGGCAGCGGCGCGGGGGTTGGTGCCGGCGTAGCCGAGAATGCGTGGCCCGCCCGCCGCCTCTGCGGGCGCAGCACCTTGAAACACCGTGCCGCGGGATTTCTTTTTTGGTGCGGGCGCATCGTCGACGCCGAGCGCGGTCTTCATCCGTTGGCCGGTCTGGAAATTCATCCCGCAGGTCAGGCAGATCATCGCGCCGGGCGCCGCCTCGGCGGCGCAGGCCGGGCAGCGAATGCCGCCAGCTAGCGCCTCGGTGTCCTGCTGTGCGCTGCCGCCGGCGCCGGCGAGCGCGTAGAGCCCGTCGAGGTCCGGCGCGTCATCGTGGGATGCTTCGTCGTGGGTTTCAGGTTTCGTCGACTGGGAAACGGCGCGGGCCGGTTGCCCGACAGGCATTACCGGCGTGGACGAGGCGTGCATCTTCGCGGACTGCGCGACGGACGTTGATCGCCCCGTCGCCGCCGCCGTCACCTCGCCGGCGGGCACGGCGACCGGCTGGCCGCACTTGCAGCGAACCTTCTTCCCCGCGAGTTCGGCTTTCCACGCGTACTTTCGGCCGCACGCTGCGCACGAAAATTGTGAGAGTCCCGACATGCTTACAACTCCCTTCGACTTGGTGACGTCAAATTACCCAACAGCCGCAACTGCCGCAACGGAATCCGACCCGCCCTCTTCAGGTCAGCAAAGTTGCGCCGACAGTGCCGGAGGAAGGCCGATCTCGAACAGTTGCGGCGATTCGTCGAGCGGATGCTGGAATTTCAGCTCGATCGCCGCCAGCATCAGCCGCGGCGCGGGGTCGCCGTAATAGGTGCGATCGCCGACGATCGGATTGTTCGCTTCCGCAAGGTGCGCCCGGATCTGGTGCTTGCGCCCGGTCTCCAGCGACACGCGGAGCAGCGCACGATACCCGGCGTCGCCGCTCGTGCGCTGGTTGAGGGTCTTGTAGTGCGTGATCGCCTCGTTGCCCATGCTGCGATCCTTGGTGGCGTGGACCGTGCCGTCGGCGTATTCGACAAGCCACGATCGGATCGTCCCCTCCACCGGCTTCATCGGGCGTGCGACGACCGCCGCGTACACGCGCCCTGCCGTGCGGTCGGCGAACTGGCGCTTCAGCGCCGCCAGCGCCATCTGACTCAGTGCGAACACCAGAAGCCCCGATGCATCACGATCCAAACGGTGTACGAGCCCCACCCGCGCCCGCGGCCGCACCACGCTCATGTAAGCCCGGAGCATCGCCAGCGCGGTCGGCCGACGCTCACTGGGGACCGTGCTCGTCAGCAGGCCCGCGGGCTTGTCGAGGACGATCAGGTGCTCGTCCTCGTACACCACCGGAATCCCCAGCGACGGCGGCGGGGTCGCCACGGCGTCGCCGGCGCGGGTGATCTCCACGCGATCGTCGGGCGCGATCGGCATGCGCGCGATCTTCACCACCTCACCGTTCACGCGCACCTGCCCGCGCGCCAGCAGGTCGCGCAGCGTGTTTCGCTTCGCCGCCGGCAATTGGGCCTGCAGCGCGTCGAGCAGCGGGCGTATGATCGGTGTCTCGTTCTGGGTGTCGCGTTCGTCGGTCACAGGAGGATTGGAGTGCCTGATCCCACCGCGCGTCAATTGTTCTTGCATTGACGCCCGGGGGCAGGGAGACTTGGCAGGCGTATGCCACGTTGTCACTCGGGGAAATTTCTGCCGCTGCTTCTGGGCTTCCCGTTGGCGCTGACGCACATCGCGATCGCCGCGGACGTGCCCGCGACACAGCCGGTGGCGTGGCTGGGCGACGCGACCAAGGTCAGTCTTTCGCTTAAGGACGCCAGCGCCTTTGATGCGTTTAAGGCGTTGGAGACTGCCAGCGGCGTCGCGGTGATTCTTCCACCCAGGGAAATTTTCGAGCGGCAGACCGATCGCCGGGTGAGCCTCGAAGCCGTCGAGTCCACCTGGCTGAAAGTCGCCGTCGACATTGCCGACAAGTCGAACGTTCGTCTCGCCTACTTCGGCGGCCGGTGGAATCTCAGCTTCGGCGGCGACCCGCGCGTCACGCCGCGTCGCTATTTCATCGGCCCGTTGCTGGCGACCGCAAACCGCGTCATGCTCGACCGCGAGGTGCGCTACGGCACGCCGATCGGTACGCAACAAACCGTCACCCTCACCGGCTCGTTGCTGGCCGAACCGCGCATCCAATCGATGCAACTCGACGGCGGTTGCGATTTCGTCGAGGGCGTCGATGACCAAGGCCGTCCGCTGCAGGCGGTCGCGACCGACCGCGGCACGATCGTCCCAATCCCGCCCCAGTCGCGCACGATGATGTTCGGGCCGGGTGAGCGGCGCGATTTCTCGGTCACAATGCAGGTTGCCAATCCCGATGCCAGATCGATCCGCCACCTGAAAGCCATGCTGCATGTGGGTGTGCTCTCCAGGAGCGAATCGCTGCAGGTGCCCGACATCCTCAACTCCGAAGGCACCAGCGTGAACGTCGGTGACGCCAAGTTCACCGTCACGCACATCGACTCGATGGGGCAGATCTTTAGCGTGCTGCTCCGCGTCGACGCCGGTTCGCTGCCGACCAATTTCCAGGTCGGCGCCCGCGCCAATCAGCCCCCCTTTCAGCCCAAGATCGGCCCGAAGAGCGCAGCCGGCGCCGTCGACGTGCAGGTGACCAATAGCAGCGTGCGCGACGGCGCGGTGATGCTGACGCTGACATTCATCATGACCCCGCGCCGCAACGCCGCCGACGTCGCCCCGCCCGCGGACGGCGGCGAGGGTGCGGCACCGGCGACCGGCGGCCAGGCGGCCAGGCCCGTGATCAACCTCAATTGGCCCCTGCCGCTCGCGTACCAGCAGGTGGACGTGCCCATCGAGTTCTCCGACATCCCGTTCCCCAAGTAAGCCATCATGCGTCGCGATCCCGCCAGCTTCATTCTCCGTATCGCCGGGTGCGCCGCGCTCATCGCAGTCGTGTTGACGTCCCCGGCTGGCGCGGACTCCGAGAAGCCCGCACTCGATGCGCTCGTGCGCCAGCTCGGCCAGTCCGACTGGTCCGCCCGACAGAGCGCCGAAGACGCGATCGTCGCGCTGGGCGCACCCGCAGTCGATTCCATCCAGGCAGCGCTCGATGCCAGCCACGACGTCGAAGTCCGCGAGCGTCTTCGCAGCGCTCTGCTCCGCATCGGGCGGGATGAACTGATGGGGCCGACGTTGGTCACGCTCGACGGCACTTATGCCCGCCCCGCCGATCTGTTCGATGAACTCGCCCGTGCCGTGGGCCTGGTGCTCGACTACGAGACCGATGCCGCCCGGCCGCTTGCCGATGCGCCGCGTCCGATCACGCTTGCGCTGCGCAATGAGCCGTGGCTGTCTGCCCTCGCTCAGGCGACCACCCGCACCGGGATCAACGTCCGCGTCGATGAAACCCGCCTGGTCCTTCTCGAACGCCCGCGCACCGATGCCGCCGCGCCGATTATGTTCGTCAGCGGCGCGGTCGCGTTGCGCGTCGATAGCGCCCTGCAGCGCCGCATGCTCGATCTGGTCACCGACGTCGGCAATGCCAGCACCACGCTTTCGTTTAGCGTGCTCGTCGAGCCCAAGCTGCGTCTGCGTACCAGCGCCGCGTTGATGGTCAACAAGCTGCGCGATGAAGCCGATCGCGATCTCATCGACCCTCGCAACCGCCGCGTCCAGCTCACGCCATCCATGCGGTCGCTCTTCAACGGGGGGATCGCCTTGCTGCCTCAGCCCGGCGCAACCCGCATCGCCGCCTTCGAGGGCGACCTGCTGCTGGAAGTCATCACGCGATCGACCGTCCAGCGCATCGGCGATCTCGCGAGCCTTCCCGCCAGCGTCAACAGCGTGGGCGGCGAGATCATCGTCGACGCCCTCGCCAGGACCACCGACGGCTGGGAGCTGCAACTTCGCCTCCCCTACACCGCTCGCGCGACCATTCCTGACGGCGACAAAGCGATGCGCGACCCGGCCGAAGCGGTCCGCGTGCTGGGGAACGATTCATTGAAAGTCTTCGACCAGAACGGCAAACCCGTCCGCGTCGGCGCGCCCGAGCTGATCGGCATCGACACCGGCCTGATGGTCCGCATCACCTTGAAGCCCGAACCCGACACTGCCCGCCCCACCTCGATCGAGTGGACCCTCCCCACACAAGCCAGGCAAGTCCGCCAGCCGTTCAAGCTAGCCGATCTCCCGCTACCGTAACGAAGGGGGGGATGAGGAAGTAGGGATTTGCGATTGCCCAATCAAGCTCCCCCATAACGACACCCGACGCGCCGTCTTCCCTCCCAATCCCCCTCAACTAACCGATTGCCCGCGGCAGGGCTCGAACCTGCAACCTCAGCTTTAGGAAAGCCGTGCTCTATCCAATTGAGCCACGCGGGCGAAACGTTCCGCAACGGTATCGAAGGATTTATGCGCGAGCAAGAGCCGGTGCATCGCACTGCGACGCGGCAACAATCGCAAACGCGAGCCATTCCGCTGAGGGATGGCTCGCGTTCGCGGTCAGTGGTCGCTTCGCGGCGGCCGCCGCGGGGTCGGACCGGGGCTTGATGGAGCTACTTCACCTTGGCGGTATCCACATCAGACGCAAGGTCCTTGCGTTGCCAGACGCGCACATAGTCGATGACGAAATCGCTGGGCAGCAGCGAGTTGTCGAGCGGGCTGTTGTCCCAGCCGCCCATGGGGAGCGTGAACATGATCTCCGCGGGGATGGCGCTGATGCGGGGGTCTTCCCAGCGGGCGACTTCCTTGCCCTGGCAGTAGTAGATGAGCGAGCCGGGCGTCCAGAGCAAGCCGCCGGTGAGGAAGCCGTCCTTGTCGGGCTGGACGTAGACGGCGCTGGAGCCGTTGGACTTGTGGTCCTTATCGTAGCCGTCCCAGTGCTGGGCGATGTTGTAGCGGTTGGGGCCCCAGCGGGTGAGGTGCTCGATGATGTCGAACTCCATGCCGCCGTTCTTGGTGTCCTGGCGCTTCCACTGCTCCTTGCCGACGGCTTCGCCGCGGTCGGGCATCATCCAGAACGCCGGCCAGAGGCCGGGGGCGATCGGGAGCTTCATGCGGGCTTCAAAGTAGCCGTAGCGCTGGACGAACTTGCCGTAGGACTGCAGGAAGCCGGTGGCGTAATCGGTGACGCGTTTGTGATTCTCGTCGTCGTTCTGGTGGCCGGTCTTCTTGTCGAAGCGGAGCTTGATGACGCCGTCGCCGATGATGACGTTGTCCTTGGAGAAGTGGCTCTGCTTGTCCCAGTAGTTTTCGCCGTAGATGTTCCACTTGGACATATCGATCTTGTCGCCGTCGAACTCATCGACGAAGGTCTGGGCCCACTCGCCTTCGACGGGCGGCTTCTTGCCGAGCCAATCGGGGAGCGCGGGTGCCGGCGGTTGAACGGCCTTGACGGATTGGACAACGAACGTCGCGTTGGTGGGATCGGCGTTGACGATGTTGATCGCCGAGACGGCGTCGTTCTGCAGCATCTTGTCGCTGTGGCCCTGGGTCTGCATGACGAACGGCTCGGTGCTCAGGAAGGAGACGACCAATTCCATCGCTTTGCCCGGCACCAGAGGTGCTTCGGGAGCAGCCCACGGCGTGACGCCGTTGCCGTTGGTCTCGACGCGCACCTTCGGGGTGGCCGGAGAGTTGCCGGTGTTCTTCACGGTCACATGTACTTCGAGGAACTCGCGCAGGTCCCAACGGCCTTGGACCGGCTTGATGAGGACGGCAGCGTTCTTCTTCGTCGCGCTGAAGACGGCTTTCACGCCGTCACCCTCG
>JBBRFH010000225.1:0-5834 GCA_038224615.1 Tepidisphaerales bacterium | reverse complement strand
AGCACGCGCTACAAGGCTGGTGCCCGCCTTTGCCGATACTCCGCCGCTTCGGATTCCGCACGGCCGATGAGATCAACCGCGAACGCTACACTCTGCGCGCCCTGCGCTGCGACGCCGGGCAGATGCGCGAAGACGAAGATGTCAGCACATAGCCCGCCGCGTGACCGGCTGGCGCGGCAACGCCGCCATCTGCTCGACCTCTCACTCGAATCAGGAAGCAACGCCATCCTTCGCCGTATCGTCAGCTTCGACCTCGACGAAGAAAGCCACTGGCGCGCCAAACTCGACTGCGGCCACCATCAACACGTCCGCCACGACCCGCCCCTGATCAGCCGGCCTTGGGTGCTGACCGAGCAGGGACGAGCAAGTCACCTCGGCATGACGCTGAATTGTCTCAGGTGCGACGCCGGAGAGCCTGTCATCGAGGCAGCGCCATAGTAGCGTCGCGGGCGGAGACTCCGGCGCTCACACGCTGTCTACATTGATGAGAGTTCATACGGCACGCCATGCGTGCCATCGTTTGCGTTCGCGGCACGCAATAGTGCCGGCGTTGGTCAATCGACATGCACTCCAACGGGACGCAATAGCGTGCCCTACGGACATTGCCCGAATAAGCCCGCGAAGACGCACGCGACTACGTGTTGCCGCATTCCAAGGCGGTCGTCGCTTGCGCCTTCGCGACGGAAACCGAACTTTTTGTGCAAAGCCCCCGAGGCGGGCGGGGCATCGTCAAAGCATGCAAACTAAATCGCGTCCACCTGGCTCGCCAGATTCTTAAACGTGGTCGTCTTGTTATCGAACGTCAGCTTCACCGTTCCCGTCGGGCCGTTACGTTGCTTGGCGATGATGATCTCGGCGACGTTGTCGGGGATGAAGTCGGGCTCGGATTGGCGGTAGTAGTCTTCGCGATGCAGCAAAGCGATGACGTCGGCGTCCTGTTCGATCGAGCCGGATTCACGCAGGTCGCTCATGCGCGGGCGGTGTCCGTCGCGGCCTTCGCTGGCGCGATTTAGCTGGCTTAGCGCGATCACCGGCACGCTCAACTCGCGGGCGACCGACTTGATCGCACGGCTGATTTCGCTGATCTGCTGCTGGCGACTTTCGATGCCGGGGTTATCCATGAGCTGCATGTAGTCGATCATGATGGCCTTGATGTCGTGCTGCTGTTTGAGGCGCCGGCACTTGGCGCGCAGCTCCAGCGGCGTGAGGCCGGGGGCGTCGTCGACCCACACCGGCATCTTGTTCATCTCGTTCACCATCATCGCCAGGCGCTGATACTCCTGCGCGCTGAGCAGCCCCTTGCGGACCCGCTGCGCATCGATCTGCGCCCGCGAGCACATCATGCGCTGCGCGAGTTGCTGCTTGCTCATTTCCAGGCTGAAGACGGCGCAGGGATGATTGGCGCTGGCCATCGCCTCGATGAGGTTCATCGCGAAGGCGGTGTTGTGCGTGACGATGTAGTCGTCGGTGACGTACAGGTGCGCCGGATGGCTGACGGCGATGCACTGCGTCTCTGTCGTGCGCGTGGGCGCGATCGAGACGATGTTCAGCCGCCGCTGGCGCTGTCGTGGGACCGCCTTCAGCCGTTCGAGCTTGTGCTTGAGCAGCACGGCGTTCGATGCGTCGGTAAACTGGAGGTTGCACACGAACGATGGCTGGCCCGATTTGCGCTGGCCTTTATAGGTGTACGTCGTTTTCTTCGGGAAGAACGATGCGGTTCCGCCGAGCGAACGCGAGAGCGAGACGACATCCTTGGCGAGTTGGATGCTGCACGAGCAGAAGCGAATCGCCCCGAAGCGTTCAACCCATCCGTCGCTATCGAGCAGCCCGGCAAGCAGGCTGGCGCGTGACGCCCGGCTTGCGGCAAGGTACGACCCCGGAATAAATTTGTGGGCCGCCGTCTTGTTCCACAGGCCGAGGGACTTCAGTGCCTTGGAGACCGGATTGGCGACGACGCCCTGCGTGCCTGCCTGGCTCGCGCCGGCGCGTTGAACGATCCGATAGTCGTAGTTTCCGGCGTGGGTGACCGCCATTTCGTCGCCGACCGAAACCCGGACACGATCGATCGTCTCTTCGTCTGCTGATGAGAATCGCAGCGAGGTTCCTCCGAGCGCACCATCGCCGAGCAACAGTCCGAGCAGCCATGGATCGACCGGCAGATGCTCGTCGGCGCCAAACTCGCCGGTGAATTGCTCGATCCAGAGTCGATTCTGATACCGACGGCGTTGCAGCATCGCCATCAGTTTGGCGGCCGAGACGACGCGCGGCGCGTCCCAGCCGCGGTAGTTTACGCACCACAAATGCTCGGCGCAGCACTCGGTCGATCGGCCGTCGGCGAGGGTGATCCGGTAGACCTGTCGCACGCCTTGCGGATAGATGCCGACGACGGTGGACGGCGCGCCGTCGACCGAGGCGAGTTCGTCGCCGAGGCGCAGCGAACCCATTGCGCGGAATCCGGTCGTGGTCAGCACTTGCGCGTCCAGCGGCTGCGCCTTGCCCATCGACGGCCGCGCCGCGACGATGATCATCTCGCCCGGCTGCAGGCCGTTGAGCATGTCGTCGAGTTCGTAGAAGCCGGTCTCCAGGCCTCTGCGGCCGGAGCCTTCGAGCATCTCGTAGACTTCCATCGCCACCTCGCCCAGCGGCGAGACGGCCGAACCGATCTTCTTGTTGGCGATCTCGAAGACACGCTTCTCCGCGCGGTCGACGATCTGCTCGACGCTCTCGTGCGGCGCGTAGGCCTCGGCGATGGCCTCATTGCTGGCGCTGATCAGCCCGCGCAGCAGGAACTTGTCCCGCACGATCGCGGCGTAGTGCATGCCGTTGGCGGAACTGGGAACGGTGTTGAGGATCTCCGCCAGGTACGCCGTCCCGCCGATCTGGTCGAGCACATTGCGCTTCAGGAGCTCTTCGCGCAGGATGACCGCGTCCACGGGGCGGTTGCCCTCGTAGAGGTGCAGGATGATCGCGTAGATGATCTTGTGATCTTCGAGGTAGAACGCCTCGCGATCGACCATCGCCAGCACTTGGCCGACGAGATCCTTGTCGAGCATCATCGAGGCGATCAGGCACTGCTCGCCGATGATCGAGTGCGGCGGGATCTTGTCGAATTGATTAACGGCTTCGCCGATTCGGAGCGGTTCGGACATCGCGATTTCACCTTCCATGGCGCGCCCGCGTTGCGGCGCGTTAAGGCCTGAAGTCTACCCTGACCATTTCCCAAACAACAGCCTGAATCGATCGCTTGAAATGCGCCGACGAAAAGGCCCTCACGCACGGGGACGCCACAGCGGTCACAGGGCTTGATCCTTCAGATCCCTGTGATGACCTCCGTGATCGCTGTCGGCGGTCCGCCGTGCGCGAAGGAAGTTGGCTTGGGCCCCGGAATTTCTCCCGCGCAGGCCCAACGACGGCGTTACTGTATCGCGATCAACGCCCCGATCACGCGATTCCTGCGCCGGCGGCGCGTCGTCCACCGGCTGTACACAACCGACCTGTTGATAAGCCGCGCCGGGCACGCAAATCCCGTGCGAATCTGTCCACCCTTGCCACAGAGTTGACAGCCGGATCAACTTGTGACATCTTCCCCAACCCGCCCTCGCAACCGCGTGTGCGGCGACAAAATCCCGGGAGTGTACCGAAGTGGTCAAACGGGTCAGACTGTAAATCTGATGGCTTATGCCTTCGAAGGTTCGAATCCTTCCGCTCCCACTGAATCGCCTTGAAGATCGCGGCATGAATCGGCAAACGCCGGAATCGTGCTGATTTCTTCGAGGCTTTCTGCATTCTCGCCTTGGCTCCCCTTCGGGCAATTCCCCTCGTTTCCGTCGGCTACCGCCACATTGTGCGCCTGTTTTTGCGCCGCCTCTCGGGTCTTGATTATCGCCTTAGAGAGAGCAAGTCCGGGCGGAGTTGGACGTAGTGCTGCAACGCCACCTTTTCGGTGTTGCCGATGATCGCGGACGCGTCCTTGATTCCGAGTTGCTCGACCAATTCAGTCTCGCGGGTCGATCGCATGTTTTGCCAGGGCTTCACCCACGGTGCGAGACCTGCACGGATGATGAGCCGGCGAATCTGCGTCCTCAGATTGCGGCGATTCGCATCCGGTGTTGCTGCTGCCGTGTCGTGAGCCCGCAGGGCTTCGCCGATGTTCACCACCTGCCACGAGGAGCGCAGGAGGATACGCGGACGGCGAGTGCTTGACGGCATTGGCGTCATGATATCTTCAGCTCGCTTCGCTCACCAACTGCTCGCGCACGAGCGTCCAGGGCAGATCTTGCGGGAGCAGGTGGTGCGTACGCAGATTAGCAATCACAACGCTCGAAACGCACATCGCGGCCGACGCACGCAACAACTGCTGGACCGAGGCGGCAAACTCGCCGCCTGCCGGTGTTGTATCCCGCCCCACAAGCGAGAGTAACCCGCGTTGTCGTGCTAACCCACGCTCGAAGCAGGCTGAAAAACCGACACGATCCGGCCATGATGGTCGGGTGAAGCCGGACACTAATGGTTTCCAACCTGTGTCTGCTCTGCGGTATGCTCGGAAAGACACGGGCAGTAAACCCGTGCCACGACACTCAGACCCAAACACTCCCTATGCGAATCAGCAAAGCACAGAAGCTCGTTTTCATCGGCGACTCCATCACCGACTGCGGCCGGGTCCGCCCGATCGCAGAAGGGCTCTTCGATCCGCTCGGCAAGGGGTACGTCACCTTCGTCGACGCGCTGCTCAACACGGTCTACCCGGAACTGGCGATCCGCGTCGTCAACGTCGGTTCCAGCGGCGACAATGTCCTCAATCTGAAGAATCGCTGGCAGACCGATGTGCTCGATCTCAAGCCCGACTGGCTGAGCGTCATGATCGGCACCAACGACGTCTGGCGGCAGTTCGATATCCCGAAGATCACCGAAGGGCACGTCCTGCCCGACATTTACGAGCGCACCTACGACGAACTGCTGGCCGAGACCCGCCCGATGCTCAAGGGACTGGTTCTGATGACGCCGTTCTTCGTCGAGTCCAACCCCGCGGACCCGATGCGGGCGCGGATGGACGAGTACGGAGCGATCGTCCGCAAGCTCGCGAAGAAGCACGATGCGCTTTTCGTCGACACCCAGGCCGCGTTCAACGCAGCGCTCCAGCACTGCCACTCCGCCGCACTCGCATGGGACCGTGTCCACCCGAACCAGACGGGGCATATGATCATCGCGAAGGCGTTTCTGGATGCGATCGGTTTTCAGTGGTGCTAAGCGGGAATGTGCATTCCCGTAGCACGGGCGTCTCGCCCGTGTCTGCGAAAATCAAGACCCGGGCGAGACGCCCGTGCTACCAAGAATCATGTCCACCTCCGATACCCAACGTGACGTTCAGTGCTTCGGCACCGATTACGGCAAAGGTTCGCTCGACGAGCGCGATGTGGCCGCCGATGCCATCGAGCAGTTCGCGCGGTGGTTTCAGGACGCGAAGATGAATCGTCCCGGCGAGCCGAACGCGATGACGCTCGCGACCGCGGACGCCACGGGCGTCTTCAAGCCCGAGCGGGACTGATCGCATAAGTTGCGATCCGTTTCGCTCGCGGCGTCGCTTGCGCCTTCGCGGGTGGCTTCGGGTCGCGATTTATTTCGTGGCGGGTTTCGTCCAGCGCTTCGGCAGGAACAGAAAAGAAACCCTCCCACCCAAGCGTGGCGTTTTCGAGCCCGCGTTGCGCGCTTTACCTCTGGAATGCGTATCCGACTGGGGTGTGCGGCTGCATCCAACTGCAATAGAATCCGCGGGACACACATGACCAAGCTTTCCGTCAACGTCAACAAGATCGCCACGCTGCGCAACACGCGCA
>JBBRFH010000224.1:0-5889 GCA_038224615.1 Tepidisphaerales bacterium | reverse complement strand
TGTCGGAGATGACGTGGATCGTCCCCTTCGGCAGCGTCAGCACCGCCGCCAGTCGCGCGATCTCCGCGGTGGCGGCGTCGATGTTGGGATATCTCTGAGCGAGCAACTGCAACAGCGACAATTCAGCTTCCCGATCGGCGCAGCACGGGCTGGCCGACTTGCCTTCAAACGTCTTCATCAATGCGTCTCCGACTGCCAGGTGGAACGTCGTCCTCGAGCCGGGGGGCAGCATACCGGGGAACCCGCGCCGTTTTCACGCAAGAATTTGGGAAAGCCCTGTGGCAAATCCGCGCACTCGACTATCAAAGGACAAGGGAATCCCTTGGTCTTGACAGCGCCCCGCGCCGTCCATATCGTCGCAGTTCTGTCAGACGGGCGTCACGCGAGCCGTCCGACCCAACCTTATTAAGGAGTTAGAACGATGGCAGCCTTGAAAGTCGGTATCAACGGTTTCGGTCGCATCGGCCGAATGGTCTTCCAGGCAATCTGTGACAAGGGCCTGCTCGGCAAGACGATCGACGTCGTCGCGGTGGTCGATATCTCGACCGACGCCGACTATTTCGCCTACCAGATGAAGTACGACAGCGTCCACGGCAAGTTCAAGCACGACGTGAAGGTCGAGAAGTCTGACGCTTCGAAGGAAGAGTCCGACGTCCTCGTCGTCAACGGCCACAAGATCAAGTGCGTGATGGCGACCCGCGAGCCGAAGGATCTTCCCTGGAAGGCTTTGGGCGTGGATTACGTCATCGAAAGCACCGGCCTGTTCGTCGAAGACGTCAAGGCCAAAGGCCACCTCGATGCCGGCGCCAAGAAGGTCATCATCTCCGCCCCGGCCAAGGGTGCGGTCAAGACGCTGGTCATGGGCGTCAACCACGAAGAGTACAACTCGGCCGAAAACCACATCGTCAGCAACGCAAGCTGCACGACCAACTGCCTGGCCCCGCTGGTCCACGTCCTGCTGAAGGAAGGCTTCGGCATCGAGACCGGCCTGATGACCACCATCCACAGCTACACCGCGACCCAGAAGACCGTCGACGGCCCGAGCAAGAAGGATTGGCGCGGCGGCCGCGCTGCGGCACTGAATATCATCCCCAGCACCACCGGCGCCGCTAAAGCCGTCGGCGAAGTGCTGCCGAGCACCAAGGGCAAGCTCACCGGCATGAGCTTCCGCGTCCCGACCGCCGACGTCTCCGTCGTCGATCTGACGTTCCGCTCGGTCAAGGACACCAGCATCGAAGAGATCGACGCCAAGCTCAAGGAAGCGTCCAAGACCTACCTCAAGGACATCCTCGGCGTCACCGACGAAGAGCTGGTCAGCAGCGACTTCATCCACGACCAGCGCAGCTCGATCTACGACAGCCTCGCCACCCTCCAGAACAACCTGAAAGGCGAGAAGCGCTTCTTCAAGATCGTTAGCTGGTACGACAACGAGTGGGGCTACAGCAACCGCGTCGTCGACCTCGTGACCTTCATGGGCAAGAAGGACGGCAAGCTGTAAATCGCACCCGAACGTCGCTCGCGACGTTTTGACGCACAACCCGAAAGCCCACGCCACCTACGGCGTGGGTTTTTCGGTTCTTGAAGGATTGCAGTTGATCCGCTGTCCCGCTTGTGAGACATTCATGGTGTGAAGCCCGCGATCTTCCACCGTGCCGCGCGGGACGACATCTGCGGATTCCCGCTGAAAGTGCGACGCACCCTCGGGAAGGCATTCTGGGAGTTGCAGCAAGGCATCGTGCCATCCATGCCTTTGTCGCGCGCGATGCCGTCGGTCGGATCGGGCGTCGCGGAGTTGTGAATCAAGGATCGCACGGGCGCGTACCGAGTATTCTATGTGCTTCGGCGGCAGGACGCGGTGCTCGTGTTTCATGCGTTTACGAAGAAATCGCAGAAGACGCCGCAGCAGCAGATTGACCTCGGCCGGCGGCGTCTGAAGGAGTTGCTCGATGAATAAGCGTCACGCCATCGTTTGTCGCAATGAAGTCGAGCTCGCGGAGGTGCTGGGTCTGCCGGCGCGGGAATCGGTCGAGATCGACGTGCGGGTACGACTGAACGAACAAATCATCCGCATTGTCCGGCGCAAGCGGCTCACCCACGCCCAGCTCGCCAAGGCCGCCGGCACTTCGCGCACCCGCGTGACCGCAATTCTCAACCGCAATACGCACGACGTCTCCACCGACCTGCTCCTGCGCATCGCGGCGGCGTTGGGATATACCGCCAAGCTCACGCTCGTTCCGTCCAAGTCGGCGGCATGAAAACGAATGTGCGCCCTGATCTGCGATCCGAGGTTAGCGAAATATGATCGGCGGCGTCGTTGCTTTTGCCGGGCAAAGTCGACGATCGACGTTACCTCGCCCGTGTGCGTTACGCGCGAGGGGATGTCGACTGTGTCGCTGCGATTCTGCAAAAACTGAAAGCGCCAATGCACCCGATCCAATCACTCGAACCTCGCACGCTTTTGACCGGATATGTCCCCGACTACTCCTTCGGCGACGCCGGCGTCGCGCCCTTCGCCGCGGCGCGGTTTATTTTTTTTGATTTCAAACTTGCATTGGATAAACCCGATCAGTATCCTAACACGCGTTCAAACAAAACCCGAACCCAGGCGGTGGTGACTACCGTCCAGTTCGGGCGCGATCGGGCAACGTTGTTCGATCGCAAACCCTAGTCACGCGAAGGCGATAGCAGCCAGCGATCGAGTTGCGAGAGTTCAGTTAGCCGGGTCGCCTGCGACCCGCGTTGCTAACATCAGATTCAACGCCCGGGATCGTCCTACGCTCCCCAACGGAATCTGGTAAAACAAACCCAATTCGACTCCAAGTGACGGTTAATCCGGCACTTACTGCAGATCGCCCGCCCGGCTGACCAGCATACCCGGGTGCAGAACCAAGGAGGCCCATCGTGGCCAAGATCTCTGATAAGGTCGACGGCAAGTCCGTTGACGCCAAGTCGTCGGTTGACTCCAAGTCCGTTGACTCCAAGTCCGTCGACGCCAAGTCGATCGACACCTCGTCCGCTTCGTCATCTTCCGCGACCGCCGTGCTCGATGCTCCGTCTGCGAACGGGTCGGCCGTGGCGTCGTCGCCCAAGGCCGTGCCGACTCCGGGTTTGACGCCCGCCCGGCCCGCCCGCGGTGCCGCCGCAGTCACCGCCGCCGCGGCGCCGGTTGCGGAGAAGAGAATCGCTGTCGATCCCGCCCGTGAGCGAGCGCTGTCGCTGGCCGTCCAGCAGATCGAAAAGCAGTTCGGCAAAGGCGCCGTCATGAAGCTCGATGGCGAGCGTCGCACTGCCATCGACGGCATCCCGACCGGCTCGCTCTCGCTCGATCTGGCGCTCGGCGGATACGGCATCCCCAAGGGCCGCATCATCGAAGTGTTCGGGCCTGAGTCCAGCGGTAAGACGACCCTCAACCTGCACATCATCGCCAGTTGCCAGAAGCTCGGTGGCGTCGCTGCCTTCATCGACGCCGAGCACGCCCTCGACCCCGCCTGGGCCAAGCGCCTCGGCGTTCGCCTCGACGACCTGCTCGTCTCCCAGCCCGACACCGGCGAGCAGGCGCTGGAAATCTGCGAGTTGCTCGTCCGCTCCAATGGCGTCGACCTGATTGTCATCGACTCCGTCGCCGCCCTTATCCCGCGTGCCGAAATCGAAGGCGAGATGGGCGACGCGGTGATGGGTCTGCAGGCGCGCTTGATGAGCCAGGCGATGCGCAAACTCACCGGCGCTATCGCCAAGAGCAAGTGTACCGTCATTTTCATCAACCAGATCCGCGAGAAGATCGGCGTGATGTTCGGCAACCCCGAGACCACGCCCGGCGGGCGCGCGTTGAAGTTCTACAGCTCGATCCGCATCGACGTCCGCCGCACCCAGACGCTCAAGGACGGCGAAGTCAGCATCGGCTGTCGCACCCGCGCCCGCGTCGTGAAGAACAAGATCGCTCCGCCTTTCCGTGACGCCGAGTTCGACATCATGTTCGATCGCGGCATCAGCTACGAAGGCGATCTGCTCGACCTGGCGGTGAACACCAACATCATCGACAAGAGCGGCGCGTGGTTCAATTACGGCCCGACCCGCCTCGGCCAAGGCCGCGAGAACGCCAAGCAGTTCCTCCTCGATAACACGGACATGGCGGCGGAAATCCACCAGAAGATCCTCGCCGCCAAGCTCGAACAGCCCTTAAAGGCCGGCGTGCCAGCCGAAGGCGAGTAGCGTACGCGGCGTCTGTCTGGCTCCTCCCCCCCAAAAGCGGGAGGAGCCAGAAACCGTGCCACGCACCCTACGAAAACTTCGCGATCAGCGCGTCGAGGTTCTGATTCGTCTTCTCGTCAATCGCGCGTCGCGAGGCATCGGCGCGGAACCACGCGATACTTTCCTCGACGCCTGCGCGCAGCGTCGTGGTCGCGGCGAAGTCGGGGACGAAGCGTTTGATTTTAGTGTTGTCGAAGACGACCGAGCAGCTCTTGTCGCCGCGCAGGGATCCCTCCGCGCCGGGGTCGTGGGCGATGATGGCGTCGGTGGTGATATGCTTGATGATCGGCTCGACGCCGAGCACGGCGCCCAAGGTCTGGTAGATCTGGTCCCAGGTGAAGACGTCGTCGGCCGTGATGTGGAACGCGTGTCCGACCGCGGAGCGATTGCCGAGCAGGCCGACCAGCCCCTTGGCGAAGTCGCGGGCGTGCGTGACGACCCACAGGCTCGACCCGTCGCCCGGCGTGACCACCGGTTTGCGGTCGAGAATGCGCCCGACCATCGTCCACGGTTTGCCCCAGCTCCCGTAGACGTGCGGGATTTGCGATCGGTCGTACGTCAATGACGGCCGGACGATCGTGATGGGAAAGCCGCTTTGGCGATATGCGGTGTTGAGCGATTCCTCGGCGGCAATCTTGTCGCGCGAGTATTGCCAGTACGGGTTCGTCAGCGGCGTCGATTCGGTGATGCGGTAGTCACTGACGGGCTTCTGGTAGACCGATGCCGAGCTGATGAAAACGTAATGCTGCGTTCGATCGGCGAAGAGTTCGATGTCCCGCGCGACATCGTCGGGTTTGAATGCGATGAAGTTTACGACCGCGTCAAAGCAATGGTCGGCCAGCGCCGCGCGCAGGTTCTCGATCGGTCCGCGGTAGTCACCCTGGATCGTCTTGATCGATGGCGGCAGATCGTTGGCTCTCTGGCCGCGATTGAGCAGGTGCAGATCGATGCCGCGCGCCGCCGCCAGCAGGGCGGATTCGCGGCTGATGATGCCCGTGCCGCCGATGAACAGAACCTTCATGCGGGCGGATCATAACGCACGAGGATGCCGCGCGGGTTCCGGGGCGGTACAATGTGGACATGGCGAAGCCGTCCAAGGGCCAGCAGCAGACACCCCTGATTTCCAATCGGCGGGCCCTGCACGACTACTTCATCGAGTCCAAGCTCGAATGCGGCATCGTGCTCGTCGGATCGGAGGTCAAGTCCCTGCGCGCCGGCCACGCCCAGCTCCAGGACGCGTTTGCCCACATCGACAAGGACGGCCAGCTCTATCTCAGCGGAGCCCATATTGATCCGTATGAGAAGGCCGCCATCGTCTACAACCACGAGCCGCGCCGCCAGCGAAAGCTGCTCGTCCACAAGCGAGAGATTGCCAAGCTGCAGAGCGAACTCGAGACGCGCGGCACCACGCTTGTCCCGCTGTCGATGTATTTCAAGGACGGCCGCGTCAAGGTCGAAATCGGCGTCGGCCGCGGCAAGCAACAGCACGACAAGCGCCAGTCGATCAAGCAAAAAGAGCTCGACCGCGAAGTGCGTCGCGCGATGACGGTTCGGCAGTAGGATTTTTCACCACGAAGCCACGAAGTGTGTACGAAGGGCCACGAAAGGCCCGCGCAGTTGTCATCCTGAGGTACTCCGAAG
>JBBRFH010000223.1:0-5916 GCA_038224615.1 Tepidisphaerales bacterium | reverse complement strand
TGTGGTTACCGTCACCTTCGCATTCGGGGGCGAGGCGTCGATGGCGTTGCTCAGCAGGTTCATCACGACCTGGTTGATCTTCGCCGGATAGCACACGATCGGCGGGATGTCGGCGAGTTGCAGATCGATCTGGACCTGCCGCTTTTTGGCGCGGCCATGGATGATGTTGGCGGTAGTCTGGATGCCGGCGTTGATGTCGGCTTCCTTCAATTCGCCTTCGTCGAGCCGGGCGAAATCGCGGAGGTCTTTGACGATCTGCTGAATGCGTCGAAGCCCCTCGCGCGAGCGAACGAGCAGCTCATCGAGGTTATCGAGGGTGTAGCCGAGGTCGATCTGCTCGGCCTGCTTGCGGACGCGGTCCATGACATCGGCCGACTCGCGGGCGATCACCTCGTCGGCTTCGCGATAGGTTTCCAGCAGTTGCTTGAGGGCTGCGCAGTCACGCTGCAGGACGGCGACGTTGTTGGCGACGAACGACAGCGGGTTGTTGATCTCGTGCGCCACCCCCGCCACCATCTGCCCAAGCCCCGCGAGCTTCTCCGCCTGCACCAGTTGCGACTGCGCCGACTTCATCGCCGCCAGCGCTTCACGTTCGGCCAGCGCGGCCTCGGCAAGTTGCTCGTTCTTCTCCTCCAGGAGCTTCTGGGCGCGCTTGCGCTCGCTGATGTCGTGTACCACCGTACACATCACCTGACGCCCGCCGTACTGGATGACCGTGGCGCTGGCGCTGATGTCGACGAACGTCCCGTCGCGTCGACGGTATTGGCGCTCGCCGATGATCGGGCGCGTGGACGCGATGACGCGCTTCATGCGCTCGTCGATATTCTCCTTTGAGTCGCCGACGCATTCGTAGATGGGTATGCCCTTGAGTTCTCCCGGCTGATGCCCGAGCAGCTTATGCAGCGCGGGGTTGGCCTCGATGATCTTGTGCGACTGCACGTCAACGAGGTAGATCCCCTCGGACGCCTGCTGGACGACGGCACGGTTGCGCTCTTCACTCTGCCGAAGCGCCTCGTGCATGTTGCGGCGGTCATTGACCTCGGCCTCGAGCATCTCGTTCGCCCAGGCGAGCTTGGCGGTACGGACGTCGACGAGCTCGCGCACCCGCGCCGTGCGCACGAGCAGGGACTGGATGTAAGCCGAGACCAGCACCGTGACGAGCAACCCCGCCGCAAGAAGGCCCCACGGACTGCTGCGTCGTCGGGCGTCCAGATATTGCTCGCTGGGAATCCCCTGCAAAGTCCATTGGCGACCGGCGAGGTCGAAGTTCTGCTGCCAGGGGCGCAGCTGCGTTGCGGCGGCGCTGCTCGTGCCCTTGGATTCATAAAGCACCCGGTCGCTCCCCGGGCGCGTGCTGTCGATGAACCGCAGGTCCTGCCCGTGCAGGTTGACGACCTCCAGGGATGATTGCAGCAACTGGCTGAAGTTGAGCATCGCCACCGCGACACCGCGCACCTTGGCGTGGCGTGCTTCAACTCTCTCCGGCCGCTCTCCCCCCTGGTATACCGGAAGGAAAGCGAGGCAGTCGAACGACTCCGGCGGGTCGTCGAATTCGACTGGATCGCTGCCCAGCAGCCTGCCCTCGTCGATCGCGCCGGCGATAACGCGGCGGAACGGTTCGTAGTCGTTGAGGTTGATCCCGAGCACCGCCGTCAGTTGCTCGGGCGGCTCGACGAACGTCAGGGGATAGACGTCCATGTCATGCGCCTGGATCGGCCTGCGAACCTGGAAGCCGGGGCTGACCTTGAGCCGGCGAACTGCCAATGCCTCAAACGCTTCGACGTCCGTGGGCGCCACGCGCGGCGCCCACGCCAGGCCCCGAATGCCCGGGTAGCCTTGCAGCGTCGAACGGGTGAACCGGGTGAACTCCTCGCGGTCGACCTCGTTCGATGACGCGTACAGCGACGCGATCGAGCGGAGGAGATCCACGTTCGCCGTCAACCGGCTCTGCAGGACCGTTTTGATATCTTCACCGACACTGTCGAACTCGAACTGGATACGCTGGTAGTCAAGCGCGCGAGCCTCGAAGAACAGTGCCAGCGAGAGCGCGACGCCGACGAGCATTGCGATCGTCGCCGGGATGGCGCGGCGAAGCCGCCTCGCGGTGCTGGTCGCCTCGCGCTGGTCCTGCGAAGGCGGCGGTACGAACGGCTGCTGCGGCTGCGATTGCAGCGGCGACTCGTGCGATGGATGGGACGGACCGACCTCCATACCCTCTGCCTTCTGCCGAGCGGGTACAACTGCCGGCGCGAATCAATCCCTTCGTCGCGTTATGTGATATCGAGCGCGACCCGCAATTCCGTCGACTCCGCCGGCACGCCCTCCGCGGCGTCGGGGATCGTGAGCGTAAAAGTCGATCCCTTTCCGACCTCGCTCTGCACCGTAACGCTCCCGCCGTGCAGTTCGACGAACGCCTTCACCACGCTTAGTCCCAGCCCAAGCCCGCGTCGCCCGTGCTCGAAGATGCCGGACGAGTGCTTCGAGACGTCCATCTGCGTGAAGAACGGATGGAACAACTGCGGCTGGCAATTTTCGTCGATGCCGCAGCCGGTGTCACTGACCCGGATCACCAACTTGTGCGCTTCGTCGCGCCATGCCGTCAACGTGATGCGCCCGTAGTCGGCGGTAAACTTGACGGCGTTGAGCAGGAGGTGGTTGACGCTGTCGCGCACCTTTTCTGCATCAATGTTCATCGTGCCCAGGTCGTCGGACAAATCGAGAATGAAGTCCTCGTGCCGCAGTTCGACGAATGGTCGTACGTCGTCGGCGGCGCTGCGCAGCGTCGCGGCGACGTCGACCGGCTTTCGCTGCAGCATCTGCTCGAACTGTTGTGTCGACAGCATCGTCACGATCTGGTCGATCAGCCGCTGCAGGCGCTCGGCGGCGTGGTGAATGCGCGAGAGCGAGGCGTGAACCGAAGGGGGCACCGCCTGGTCGCGCTTGGCGAGGTCCGCCACCCCGAGCAGGATCGTCAAGGGCGTCCGCAGCTCGTGGCTCGCCACGCGGATGAACGCGCTCTTGAGCTGGTCGGCCTGGGTGAGCTGGGTGTTGACGTCTTTGAGCTGCTTGTTGGTCTGCTG
Source organism: Tepidisphaerales bacterium (assembly GCA_038224615.1). Taxonomy (GTDB): domain Bacteria; phylum Planctomycetota; class Phycisphaerae; order Tepidisphaerales; family Tepidisphaeraceae; genus JBBRFH01. The sequence goes on along the minus strand of JBBRFH010000223.1, from coordinate 2,836 downwards.
GAGTTCCTGCAGCAACTCTTCGTGGCTGACGATCAGGTCGTAGCGCTCGCAGGCTTCGCGGATCACGCTCTGCAACTCGTCGGGGTCCCACGGCTTGGCGATGTAGCGGTAGACGTTGCCCTGGTTGATGGCGTCGATGACCGCGTGGATATCGGCGTAGCCGGTGAAAAGCAGGCGCACCGCGTGAGGGTACTGTCCGCGGATGTTGGCCAGCAGTTCCACGCCGGTCATCTCCGGCATGCGCTGGTCGGTCATCACGACGTGTACCTCCTCTTGGTTCAGAAGGCGCATTGCCTCGACGGCGGTGGTGGCGCCGAGGACGCGGTAGTCGAGGCGCAGGAGATCCTTGACGCTCTTGACAACGTCCGCCTCGTCATCGACGACCATGATTGTGTGTCGGGTGCTGGCCATGCGTGTCTCTTCACAATCCTAGCGCGGCGGTCGCCTGGCGCTCGCGGCGACGTCGCAAGTCATTTTGCAGGTAGGTCTTGAACGTGCAAATGCCGGCGACCGCCCAGGCGGCTTCAATGGCTTCGGCGACCTGCTGGTTGCGTGCCCGCAGTTCCATGAACGCCTGGTATTCGGGGTGTCCGGTCGCCGGACAAAGGTGTCGGTCGTGCGTGTCGGCGCGGTACATCATCTCGGTCCCGTCCGGACTCGGCTGGATCACCAGCTTCATGTGAGGGTAGAACCGGTTGCCGAGGCGAAGCGTATAACTGGCGACCGGCGTATCCTTTGTCGGACGCAGGAACAGCGGTGACGCGAAGAAACTCGCGTCATCGGTTCGCCCGCGCAGGTCCGCCAGCCCCGACTGCATCGATTTGCCCGGCTGAGCGCCGTCGGCGTAGGCGTACTCAACAAACAGGTCGATCGCGCGGAGGATTTGCGTCCGATCCGGTGAGAGTGGGTACAAGAGTGTCGACATCCCGGGCGCATCCTCCGAGCGCCGGGCCAAGAAACCGATCATCAGTGTCTGGCACGGCGCTTCCATGATAGTATCCGGGCTGAGGGAAGGATGTATGAAAGAAGCTGACGTTTTGGTCGTCGAAGACGACGCAGCGATCAACGAACTGATCGGGGAGTACCTCCGGCTGGAGGGCCACACCTACCGCTCGGCGCTTGACGGCGGGAACGCCTTGCGGGAAGTCTACGACCATGCGCCGAACGTGGTCGTGCTCGACGTCATGCTCCCCGACATCGACGGCTTCGAGATTTGTCGCCGGCTAAAAAGCGATCCGCTCACGAAAAAGGTGCCGGTCGTCATGCTCTCGGCGCTGGCCGACGAGCAGAGCCGCCAGACCGGTATGCAATGCGGGGCGGCCGAGTACATCACCAAGCCCTTCCAGCCCGACCAGCTCATGCAGGCGATCAAGCAGCACGGTTGCGGTCGCAACGGACACGGGCAAGCCGAGTAGCCTCGCTGGTGAATGCGGTTCAGGCACAGGACAAGAAAAGCCCCGGCCAGGCCAGGCCGGGGCGTTTTGTTGGTTGTCTTGCGCGTCGCGCGGGCTTAGGTGCGATGGCGCAGGCGGAGCGTCTGTTCGACGGGTGGGCGGCCTATGGGGTAGTACTGGAAACCGTTCTCCCGCATCACTTCGCGATTGAGGCAGTTTCGGCCGTCGAAGATAATGGGCGTGTTCATCGTCGCCGCGATCTTGCGGAACGGCAACGTCGTGTACTGCGGCCAATCCGTACACAGCGCGACGGCATCCGCGCCGGTGGCGGCAGTGACCGGGTCACTCATCCACTCGACCTTGTCCTTGAAGAGCTGCTTCATGTTGTCCTGGCCTTTGTAGTCGTGAGCCCGGACGTGCGCACCCTTCTCGAGCAGGTACTGGATGACGTCGATCGACGCCGACTCGCGGATGTCGTCGGTATCGGCCTTGAACGCCAGGCCCCACACCGCGATGGTCGCGCCTTCGATCGGGCGACCGAGTTTCTCGACGATTTTCTCGACGAAGCGGCGCTTCTGATTCTTGTTCACCGTCTGGATGGCGTGAACGAACATCGACTCATGCCCCGCGTGACGGGCGATGTGCTCCATGGCGGCGACGTCCTTCGGGAAGCACGAACCGCCGTAGCCGCAGCCCGCCCGCAGGAACGCCGGGCCGATGCGCGAATCGGTGCCGATGCCCTTGCGGATGTCTTCGATGTCAGCGCCGTAATGCTCGCAAAGGATCGTCAGCTCGTTCATAAACGAGATGCGGGCGGCGAGCATCGAGTTGCCAGCGTACTTGGTCAGCTCGGACGACTCCCAGTTCATCGTAATGAAGTGCTCTTCGCGCTTCACGAGCGGGTCGTACAGGCGACGCATCATGCGGAAGGCCTCGGGGCTTTCGCCGCCGATGACGATGCGGTCGGGGTTCAGGCAGTCCTGGACCGCCGTGCCCTCCTTGAGGAATTCGGGGTTGGAGACGACCGCGAAATGAGCCTTCGTCTGCTGCTTGAGGAAGCTGTGCAGCTTGCGGTTGGTACCCGCCGGGACAGTGCTCTTGACGATGATCGTCACGAGGTAGTCGTTGTTCATCTCGGCGAGGGCGTCGCAGACTTCCTTGCCGGCGGTCTCCAGGTAGCTCATGTCGACGGTGCCGTCCGGCTTGGGCGGCGTACCGACGCACAGAAACACCACCTCGGTGTCCTTGGCGGCCTTCTTCACGTCGTCGGTGAAGTAGATCTGGTTATTGGCCAGCGCTTCGTTCATCAACTCCTGCAGACCGGGCTCGAAGATCGGGGAGTGACCGTCCTGCAGAGCCTTGAGCTTGCGCGGATCCTTTTCCACGCCGCGAACGGTGTGGCCGATGTTCGCAAGGCAGACGCCCGTGACCAGACCGACATA
>JBBRFH010000222.1:0-5917 GCA_038224615.1 Tepidisphaerales bacterium | reverse complement strand
TCTACACCATCCACGACGACCGCCTGCTCATCCTCGTCATCGACATCGGCCACCGCGGCGACGTCTACCGCCGCCGATGAACGCCACCCGCCGACCGGTGACGACGGCGGCGATGGTGCCGTCGAGGGCGACGAACTCGACTTCGTAGGCCCCGCATTCGTTGTAGACGTGTACGAGCGCCCCGGCGTCGCCAGCGAGGAGGCCGGATTCGCTGAGGTCGGTGACGAGCACCACACGGTCGAGCAGGTAGGGCGGGATGAAATCCCGCCGTCGCGTCCGAGGCCGAAGAGATGGCGGGATTGCCATCCCGCCCTACCTACTGGCCATGCGATCGCCACGGCAGACGATCGGCGTGCTCAAGCAGCCGCAGCGGCAGCGTTCCCGAACTCCCAGGCATTCCTGCAACGCGTTTCGACCTACCGCCACTTGCAGGTGGAGCTGTCTCCACCGAACGAAGGGTACATCTGGTTCACCGGCAGCCTTCCAACGCAGGCTGATTGCGATGTGTTGGAGCGCGAACTAGAGAAGCGATTCGCCGACGGCGGATTTGAGTTGCGCTATACAGTTCTGCCTCGCGGCGAAGGCACACGTCGTCATCCGTAGCCGTGTCTTTCGACGCTCGAATTGCACGGCTTGGAGTACCAAACCGTGGCACCGGCGGCCGGTGATGCGTCTGCGTTCATCGGCGTCTCTCTGCGGCTCCTCACTTCTTCGCGTTTTTCTTCGCGCTCATCGCCTCTTGGCGGTTGCCTTTCCTCACAGCGCCGCCACTTGCGCCACATACGCCTCCATATCAAACTTCCGCTCCAGCAGGTAGGGCGGGATGAAATCCCGCCGTCGCGTTCGAGACGGACCGCTACTGAACCGCGATCGCCAACAACAACGACGGCCGTCTGGCAATCGCGCACTGCCGCGCCACCCGCAACGTCGTACGGTGCGGTTCACCGCTCCACGATCGCCATGCGGCCCGGATGGTGCGGTAAACCGCACTGTGCGAATCGCCTCGTCGCCGACGCCCACACGCCACCGGGCTTACACGACAAACGCATCGCCGAGTTCGATGAGGCGGAAGAAGCCCTTTGAGTACAGCCTTCGACGTTGCATGTTTCCATTGTGGACCCCAGCCCGACGTGCGGTGGGGGAAGGATACCGGCAGGGCCGAGGCGGGGCAAAGGGAGGGCCGGGCGGGAAGTGGGGTGGGACAAAATCGCACGGTTTTACCGCCGACTTTTGCGCCCGACGGCGGTAGAAATGGGGAAGATTCGTGGCGCGGGACGGCGTCGATAGGGGACGCTGCGCGCAGGCTCATTGACATGTGAAGAGTGCGATCGAGCGAGGCCGAGTGGCCGTCCATCCGGATGGACGGATGCAATGTTACAAATGTAACACCGGCCGTGTAGCACGCGGCGGTTTGGGTAAACGATTCGTGCCGAAAAGCGTCCGGCGAGTAGCCGTTCATCCGGATGGATGGATGGATTGCTATAAAATGTCACAAGCAGCAGAAGTCAGATTTCGGCCTGCCGCGCTTGCTCACCTCGGGCTCAGGACTTCGACGGGGATTTCGTCGCCTAAGAGGTGTTCGAGTTTGCGTTGGAAGCTGCCTTTGATGATCTGGTGCAGGGCACCGCGGCGGCTGGTGCCGATGACGACGCGGGCGACGCCGTTCATGGCGGCGAGCTCGGCGAGGACCTCGGCGGAGTTGGTGCCGGTGTCGTAGGCCGGGATGATCGGCACGCCGTATTTGTGCCCGGCTTCTAGGAAATCGACGAACAGTTCCTTGGCGGCGGGGTCGTTGTCGAGCGTCATCCGGGCGGCGCCCTCGACTTTATAGTTCAGCGCGACCTCACGGACGAACGCGACGACCAGTGCGTGGCCGCTGAGTTTGGCTTCCTGGCAGGCCTGGTCGGCGAGCTGGCTGCCGCCGGCGGTCGCCATGAGGATGCGCGGCATGGCGAGGGCTTCGGAGGTGAGCTGGTCCATGATCGCCTGTCGGAACAGGCTCGGTTTGGGCCTTCGGCTGGCGAAGTAGTGCGTCGCATAACGCAGCCCGAAGCCAGCGACGAGGATGATTCCGACGAAGACGGTGGCGGCGTGCTTGTCGATCGCGATGGTGATCCAGATGATCCCCAGGAACAGGCCGATGAGCAGCATCGGACCCTTCCGCCAGAACCGGCGCAGACGCGGATGAAACGCGCACAGGACGCAGTTGATCGCGACGGCCCCGACGATGCCGATGGCGTAGAGGTGCGAGAGCCCTTCGACGTTATTGACGAAGACCAGCACGATCGCGGGGATTGCGGTGGCGCCGATGGCGGCGATCCACGGGGCTCCGAAGAGGTTGAGCTTCTGCAGCATCCGCGGCAATTCGCTGTCGCGGCTCATGATGTAAAGCAGGCCCATCAACGCCCCGATGGCGGTGTTGGCCGCCGACAGCAGCAGCAGCCCGCCGAGGATACGGACCGGCCACTCGCCCCAGGCACCCGTGTACGTGTACGCCATGTGGGCCAGCATGTCGGCGGTGTGCTTGTCGCGATCCAGCGGGTAGATCGACAGCATGACCAACGCGAGCAGGATGTTGAAGAAACAGACCTCGATCGCCACGAACCAGATCGCCCGGCTGCTGGTGCGGTAGACGGGCTTCTTCATCACGCCCGTGAGGGAAGCGATCGCCTCGACGCCCGAGAGGGCGAGGACGATCGCGACGAAGGCGTGCCAGAGGTCGCCGGGCTTGTGGTCAAAGAGTCGGCCGATGCGGGCCTCGTTCCACATCGCGTGCCAGTCGATCTGTGGAATCGCGAAGATACTGACCAGCAAGGTGATGAAGACCATCATCACCGCGACGATGATCGCCAGCCCGGAGGAGTGCTTGGGCCCGAGCAGGTTGATGGCCCCGATGGTGAGGATCGCGACGATGGCCCAGAAGGCGGCGGTCTTGTAGAGCGGGACGTGCGGCGCGGCGGAGACCTCAGCGGCCGCGGCTTCGCTCGGTTTGATAATCTTGTCGCCGGCATCGACCGTGTCAGGCTCGTGCGAAACGACGTTTTCGAGCCCGAAATAGTGAAATGCGTCGAGTGCCGAAAGGGAGGCGGTAACCGTGTAGTCAGCGAACAGCAGCAGCGCCGCCAGCACGCCCAGTAGAGGGTGCCTCGCCCGGGCCGCCGAATAGACGCCGCCGCCTTCGGGGTAGAGGCGGCAGATCTGCGTGTAGGCCCAGCCGACCGCAAGGATCAGCAGGCTCATCGTGCAGATCAGGACAAAGGAGGTTCGCCCGGCGACGAGAAACGCCAGCCCGAGCACGTAAAGCCGGCTGGTGCCCCAGTCGCCGAACAATAGCCCGGCCGCGCCAAACCAGCCGAGGTTGCGCGGGCGCTCGGAGGCCAGCAACGACAGCGCTTCAGGCCGGCTGCGATTGTGTTCGGATTCCAGGGCAGTGCTGCTCATAACTGGACAGGCAGACGAGTCGGAACAGCGTCACGATATTGCCGGGGCTGTCAACTTTTCACGCCGTAAAGTGGCGTTTTCGGGGCAGAAATCGAATCCAATCCACAATTAAGCCCCGGCCAAGCCTGGCCGGGGCGTTCGAGGGAGCCAAGAGCGAGCCGTCAAATAAAGTTACTGGGCGGCCGACTCGAGGCTGACGGTCAGCGTCACCTCGTCGCCGACGCCTTTGTTCAGATAGCCGCTCATGCCGAACTCGCTGCGCTTAATGGTGAAGGTCGTCTCGAAGCCGACGATGTCGACGCCCTTGGTGTTCTTGCCCTGGCCGGTCTTGGCGAGGGTGGCCGTCAGTGGCTTGGTCACGCCGTGCAGCGTGAGTTCGCCGGTGACGGTGAACGTGCCCAATTCCTTCCCGGGCTGGATGGCGGTGCTCTTGAAGGTGATGTCGGGGAACTGCTTGACGTCGAAGAAGTCGGGTCCACGCAGGTGGTCGTCGCGCTCTTTGCTATTGGTGTCGATGCTCTCGGCGTCGGTGCGCACCGCCAACGCGGTGGGAACGGCGTTCTCAACCGTCACCGTGCCGTCGACCCGACCGAACCGGCCGTAAAAATTGGAGGTATCGAAGTGCGTGATCTTGAAGAACACCGATGAGTGCAGCGGATCGACATTAAAGGTAACGGCGGCGGCTACGCTCGCGAACGATGCCGCGGCAAGAACGCCGAGCAAGGCGGTAGAAGCGGAACGACGGTGCTTGCGGTTCAAACGACGGAACATGCGGGCTCCCTGGTCAGATGGTGCGAATCATAGCGACAGGCGACTCGGCCTGTCGACCCCCTTGCGGCGGCTTGGCTGGGTCGTCGGGGCTTGCCGGCGAAAGATTGCGCTTCAACAGGCGCGAACATCTTCTGTATAACCGTTTGCCAGAAAGGGACTCTTACCGATGGCCAGTACTGTTCCGACACCGACCCCCGCACCGGGCACTCCGCCCCCTCCGCCGCAGCCTGCCGCGACGAATCCACAGGCCATGCCCGCGCCGGCCCCGGCCGCCAAGGCACCGGCGGCACCGAGCGCAGCTGCGGTTGCCGCACCCGCGGTTCATGCGCCCAAGCCCAGTGTTGCCGCCGAGCGCGCTGATCTCGAGGCAGTCGCCCACCTCAAGGCCGCCCACAGCGCGCTCAAAACCGAACTTGCCAAAGTCATCGTCGGCCAGTCGCATGTCATCGACGAACTGCTGATTGCGATCTTCACCCGGTCGCACGCGCTGCTGATGGGCGTGCCGGGCCTGGCGAAGACGCTGATGATCAGCTCGCTGGCGCAAACGCTGCAGATGAGCTTCAAGCGCATCCAGTTCACCCCCGACCTGATGCCGTCGGACATCACCGGCACGGAGGTCATCCAGGCCGACCCGGAAACCGGCAAGCGCGAGTTCAAATTCATCAAAGGCCCGATCTTTGCGAACATGGTGCTGGCGGACGAAATCAACCGTACGCCGCCCAAGACGCAGGCCGCCATGCTCGAAGCGATGCAGGAGCGCAAGGTGACGGTCGGGGGCAATGACTGGAAGCTGCCGGACCCGTTCTTCGTGCTCGCCACCCAGAACCCTGTCGAGCAGGAAGGCACGTATCCGCTGCCCGAAGCCCAGATGGACCGTTTCATGTTCCTGATCTACGTCGACTACCCATCGGCGGCCGAGGAGCGGCAGATCATGAAGATGGGCACGACCAGCGGCGCCGTCGGCAAGCCGCTGCCGGTCCTGAGCGGCGAAGACATTGTCCGGCTGCAGGGACTGGTGAAGAAGGTCCCCGTCGCCGACCACTGCTTCGCGTTCGCCGAGAAGATCGTGCGCGTAACGCGCCCGAAGACGCCCGAAGCCCTCGATTTCTGCAAGAAATTCCTCACCTGGGGTGCCGGCCCGCGCGCCAGCCTGAACTTGATCATGGCCGCCAAGGCCCGGGCGATCCTCAACGGCAACTTCCACGTGAGTTGCGACGACATCGCCGCCGTCGCCCCCGGCATCTTCCGCCACCGCCTGGCCCCCAACTTCGCCGCCCAGGCCGAAGGCATCACCGCCGACGAAATCACCCGGCGGATTCTGGAAGCGATTCCCAAAGACAAAAAGCTGGACTGATGTCGTAATGAGGAATGACGAAACCAGAACTCCGAATCAAACCAAAAAACCGAATGACGAAACGTTCGGCCTCTGATTCGGGTTTCGTCATTCGGATTTGATTCGGATTTCTGGTTTCGTCATTCGGACTTCCACCCCATGGCTGAGCCCGCCAATCTCCTCGACACCAAGGCCGTCAACGAAGCCGAAGCGCTCGGCCTGCACGCGCGCTACGTCGTCGAGGGGTTCATCGTTGGTGAGCACAAGTCGCCGTTCCATGGCTTCTCGATCGAGTTCAGCCAGCACCGCGAGTATGTTCCCGGCGACGACCTGCGCCACCTTGACTGGAAAGTGCTCGGCCGCTCCGACCGG
>JBBRFH010000221.1:0-5926 GCA_038224615.1 Tepidisphaerales bacterium | reverse complement strand
GGGCCGCCCCTTGTCGAGTTGGCTCACCGGGGTGGTGGGCAGATTCGTCAGCAGTTGCGTCAAGTAAACCTGCGGGTCGATGCCGTGCCGGGCGGCAGGTGCTGGTGACGCTGGAAAGAATCGCGGCGGTTTCTCCGCCGCCCCTTGACCTCGACGAACCGCGCCCCGGCCCGCACGGATTCCGACCACCGCCGCCAGCGGTAAAACGAAGAAACCGCGAGCGCCCTTTCCCGGCAAAAATTCCTCACCGCCAATCCACTGCCGCGATGCTCGTCAATGACCCTCGCCCACTTCGCCCGGGCAGAGTCGCCCGCGAGCAATTCAATCTGTTCCATAATGGACAGACTACAAAGGCAGGTCCGTGAAAAAATAGGTGGGGTTCGTGTAACGCTCACAATTCGACGACCAGCAGCTGTTCGGCAGGCACCTCGGGCAACGGCAGGTTGGCCTGCCACTCGATGACGAAGCGGGCGTAGCGGGCCGCGGTTTCGGGCGTTCCGTGCCTGCCGAAATACAACGGCTTGGCGTCCCGGCGGGTCCGTACGAAGGCCTGGCCGGTGGCCTTGTGCACCTGCAGTCTTGGGGCCGGGGGGGACGCGACGGGAGACGGTGGAAGGGGCAGAACGGTGGGCATCGGGTGCGTGCTCCGAATCGGTTGCGCGTAGTACTACGCGCACTGGACTCTGGTTCACGGCCGCGCCACCACGAGGTGGGTAAGCGGAACATCCGCTTTCAGCCTGACTTACGAAAATGGGCGATACAGGATTCGAACCTGTGACCTTTGGTGTGTGATACCAACGTTCTAGCCAGCTGAACTAATCGCCCGATTAGTGGTGGGAAAGGATACGTCGTCGGGCGATTGAATGCAAACGCTCTGCTGGGGCTCCGATGGGGCTGGCGCCGGGTGGGGAGGGCGGTTGATTGGGCGGTAGAGGGTGTCGCGCTCGGTCGGGGTGCGGCGGGCGGCGCGGATGATGCGCTCGATGTCGCGGACGTGCATCTCCTGGTGGGTGTCGCCGTGGCCTTGGCGCTTGGTGATGTCGTACCAGACGACGGTGCCGTCGAGGTCATTGACGCCCCAATGCAGCGACAACTGGGATAGGTGTACCGTCTGCATGATCCAGAACGCCTTGATGTTGGCGATGTTCGGCACCATCAGTCGCGCGACAGCGAGCGTGCGCAGGTCGGTCAGGCCGGTGGGACCCGGAAGCGCGCCCAGTTCGCTCTGGTCGGGGATGAACGAGAGGGGGATGATGCAGTTGAAATGGGCAGGCACTGAGGCAGTGAGGGAATGAGGCAATGAGGGATCGGAAGTTGTGCCCTCTCTTTGCCTGATTGCCTCGTTGCCTCCATGCCTCTCAAGCGATTCCGCCTGCAGCTCGCGCAGCTTGATCAGATGCCGCACGCGCTCGGCGGGCGTTTCGACGTGGCCGTAGAGCATGGTGGCGTTGGTGTGGATGCCGAGTTCGTGGGCGGTGCGATGGACGTCGAACCACTTGTCCTCGCGCACCTTGCCTTTGAAGACTTCGTCGTGAACACGGTCGTCGAAGATCTCTGCGCCGCCGCCGGGCAGGGAGCCGAGGCCGGCTTGGCGCAGGGCAATCAGCACGTCGCGCACGCTGAGGCGGGCGACGCGCGAAAGGTGGACGATCTCGATCGCGGTGAAGGCCTTGAGATGCAGCGCCGGGCACTCGAGGCGGATGCCGCGCAGCATGTCGAGGTAGTAGTCGAACTTCAGCCACGGGTGCAATCCACCGACGATGTGGACCTCGGTCGCGCCGGCGTCGGCGGCGGTCCGGGCGGCGGCGACGCACTCGTCGACGCTCATCTCGTAGGCACCCGATTCGCCGCGCTTGCGGTAGAAGCTGCAGAACTTGCAACTGAGCGCGCAGACGTTGGTGTAGTTGATGTGGCGATTGCGATTGTAGTAGACGACATCGCCGTGCTGCTGCTCGCAGACGTGGTTGGCGAGCCGGCCGACGCCGTAAATATCGCGCGTGGTGGCAAGGGCCAGGCCGTCGGATTCGTCGAGCCATTCGCCGGCGAGGGTCTTGTCGCGAATCGGCAGGAGCAGGGGGTCGGCAACTCGGGGTACATCGTCGGTCATCGCGCCTGAGTATAGTGCGGCATACGGGCGCGTTCGATGTTGAGCGATGGTTTTGAAAGCTGCACGAGGCCGGGCGGCGTTTCGCCTACTTTCCCAGCATCAGCAGTGTCAAATCAGCGACGATGCGGGTCTGCAGCGTGTGGGCCATGCTGGTCAGCTCTTCGGCGGCTGAAGCGGTTTCTTCGGCGACGGCGGCGTTCTGGCCCGTCACCTTGGTGAGATCTTCGACGGCGGTGCGGACCCTGCTGACGCTGTCGGCCTGCCGCACGCTGCCACCGGAAATCGTCGCGATAAGCTCGTTCATCCCGTTGACGCGTTCGCCGATCACCCCGAGATCGCCGGCGACAGTGTTGCAGACGCTCACGCCTTCGCGCGCCCGATGCGCCGACTCTGTGATGAGCGCGCCGGTGCTTCGTGCCGCGTCGGCAGAGCGCATCGCGAGGTTGCGAACTTCCTCGGCGACCACCGCGAATCCCTTGCCGTGCTCACCGGCGCGGGCTGCTTCGACGGCGGCGTTGAGCGCGAGCAGATTGGTCTGGAATGCAATCGCCTCGATGACCTTGATGATCTTGCCCATCTGGCTCGACGATTCGTCGATGCCGCGGATGGTCTGGTTGAGCGTTGCCATCGTCGCATTGCCACGGCTGGCGTCCTGGCGCGTGCCCGCGACGAGCGACTCGGCACTGCGGGCCGCCTCGGTGTTCGCGCCGGTCATCTGTGCCACCTCGGCGAGCGTGCGGGTCGTCTGTTCGAGGTCGCTGGCCTGTGTACTGGCATTGCGGGCCGACTGGTTGGCGGCCGAAGACACCTGGGTCGCGGCGTCGTTAACCTGGCTGGCGGCGCTGCTGAGTTGCTGGATTGATTGGCGGAGCGGGCGGGCGATCCGTCGCGTCAGTGCGAAGCTGATCGCCGACACCGCCATTGCGGCACCGAACACGCTCACCGCCACCGTCGTGCGCGTGCGCCCCAGCGAATCGCTCTGCGCCGCGGTTTGTTGGGCGATGACGTCGTTGCGCGTCACCCGGACCTGATCGACCGCCGCCAGCAGTTTTTCGTACTGCGGCAGAAGCTGGTTGATGAACGACTGGTTCGCCTCGGCGGCGTTGCCGATGAGGATCTGGTCGACGATCTGCTTGCTGCCGGCGGTCCAGGCGGTTTGCGCCTTTTCGACGTCCGCTTCGCGCGCCAGCAGCGTACCAAACCGCTCGCTCATGGCTGTCTTGCTTTTCTCGAACGCACCGAGCATCTGTTCGAGTTTGTCCGGGTCTTTCTCCCGCACCAGGCTCTGAAGAATCGACTGCGTGTCGCGGACGACGTCGGCGATCTCGGCGGCTTCGTTGGACTGGTGGAGCGTCGCCTCGACCGAGGCCCGCGCGCCGGCGGCGGCGCGCCCCAGCACGGTGTGATAGACACCGGTGATCGCCAGCATCATTGCCACGCATCCGGCGCTCAGCAGCAGCACCTGTCGGCAAACGCCCAAATTCTTCAACGACATGACCAAACTCCAGTCAGAGGCAGACGCAATGTGCCAATGAGACGGCTGGCGGATCGATCCGCCAGCCGCCCCGTACAAATGTGTACCGAGTTACAATTTTGAAATACTCAGTCCTACAACGAGCGAGCCGATCGGCTTCCCGTCATCGAGCACCGGGACCGCAACCTGGATCTGCTGCTGGCCTGTCGACTCATCGGTTTCGACCTCGCCGATCCACTGCGCGCCGGCCATGGGCTTCTCGTGCTTGGGCTTGCCTTTGTGTGACCAACTGGTGGTCTTGGCGAGGAACGCGACCTTGGCGCCGCTGGCGCTGGAGACGAACGCCTCGGCCACCGTCTCGTCCTTCTTGGCTTTCAAGGCGGCGGCGGCGTCGTTCTTGGTCAGGGCGCGGACCAAGCCGTCCAGCACCGGGAGCGCCTTCCATTTGTCCTGGGTCATCGCCTGAACCTCGGCGGAGGGGGCGGCGTTCTGCGCCTTGCAGGCGCTGACGATCGCGGGGGTTGCCGCGAGCTGGATGATGGTGGGAATCCTGGCTTTGACCTTGTCGACGACCGAGTCGTCGGCGGCACGGGCGGAGTGTGACATCGCGAAAACGCCGGCGATCGCAACGACGGTGACGGCAGCGGAAATCAGGGGGTGTTTCATATGCGTGGACTATTTGCTCCGACCCAGGTGTCCTCTTCTTCGGCGCGCCGACGCGGGGTGCTTGAGACACATCGTCGGATCGTCGGATGAACGTGTAATATCGGACGTGCCGCCGCGCGGGTCGGCGCAGTTCAGCGGGTTGCCAGCACGTCCATGACGCCGAGCGCGCCGACGCTCAGTGCGATGATGCCGTTGATGGTGAAGAAGGCGACATTCACGCGTGAGAGGTCGTTCGGGCGGACGATCGCGTGCTCGACCGTCATTAAGACCGCCGTCAAACCGACGCCGACGAAGTAGAACGTCGCGAGCCGTGGGGAGGCGATGCCCAGCGCGACCAGCATCGCGACACACGCGACATGCGTCAGCCTCGCCACCCACAGCGCCCCGGCGATGCCGAGCGTGCTGGGAACAGAGACCACGCCGGTCTGGATATCCGACTCATAGTCCTGGCAGGCGTAGATGATGTCGAAGCCCGCGGTCCAGAGCAGCACCGCGCCGGCCATCAGCAACGGCTCGAGCGCGAGCGAACCGGCGATCGCCACCCAGGCGCAGACCGGCGCCAGTGCCAGCGCCGCGCCGAGGTAGTAGTGACACAATCGCGTGAACCGCTTCAACAGCGGGTACGCGCAGATAAACGCCAGTACCGGGACCGACGCGATCAGCGGAATCCAATTGCGATACAGGATCCCGAACCCGCTTGTTGCGAGCACGAACGCGATGGCGCAAGCGATCACCGCCACTGCGACGAACCTCGAGGAGAGCTTGCCGGACGGGATCGCCCGGCGTGCGGTGCGCGGATTCAGTGCGTCGAGTCGGGCATCCAGCAGGCGGTTCGATGCCATCGCGCACGTCCGCGCCAGCACCATGCAAACCACGATGAGGACAATCTGCCCTTCCTGCGGCCGTCCTGTTTTAGCCGCAAGAAACACCGCCAGCACCGCCCACGGCAACGCGAACACCGAGTGCGACAGCTTGATGTCGCCCGCCAGTGCAGCGACGCGCTTTGCGAACGATGTCGAAGCCGGAGTTGGGACAGCGGGAATACTCACGATTCGCGAGGGCTGTCGACGACCACCTTGATGTGCGTCGGTGCGATGAGGTGCAGCATCGCCTTGGCTTCTTCCGCGCCGACGAGCGAGAGCGAGATCAGAGCCCCCAGCGTAAGCACACTGTTGGGTGCCAACTCTTTTGCTTCGTTGACCCACACGCCGTCGTCGGGTCCGCCGAGCAACTCCCCGCGGACGAGCAGGCGCACGCCGGTGGGATCGATGTCAGTCGGCGACGCGGTGAGCTTCTCGCCGATGTGCAGCACCTGGTCGACTTTCAGCACGACGGTGGTGCGGTGCAGGCCGGCGCGCTGCGACTGCGCCGACGCTTCGCTTTCTTTTCGGCCGACGGTCATGTCCTGCGGTCCCTGGATGCCCACGCGCACCTTGTCGCCGCGAATTCCCAGTACGGAAAGCGTGACTCCCTCGGGCAGCGCCAGCGAGCCGCCGCTTGCAATCGCGAACTCCGACGGGCGGTCCGTGGCTTTCGATTCCACGTCGAATCGAAACGTCACGCGGTCCGCAGAGATGGTGTCGATGGTGATGACGAGGTGATCGCCGATGACGATCGACTCGTGAACTTGCCGGCTCAACACGATCATGCCCGGATCGTACCCGCGATGTCGCTGAGTC
>JBBRFH010000220.1:0-5985 GCA_038224615.1 Tepidisphaerales bacterium | reverse complement strand
GAGCGCGGGCTCGACGGATGGATCAACCCGGGCATCGACGCGCGATCGAAAGCCCCTCCGAACGCCCACGCCATGCCTGACGTGGGCGTGGGCGTGTCGAAGCGTGCAATGACCGCAGCGTGGCCCACTCCCGGAAAGACCGACGACAGCGCCGAGCAGACGTTCGGAAAGATCCAGGAGATTATCACCGCCATCCGCAACGTGCGCAGCGAGTACAAGGTCGAGCCGCGCAAGAGCGTGATCGTCTCGATCAAGCCAGCGCCGGAGCTGGGCAGCGCGATCGACGAGTTGAAGCCCGTTATCGAGTTGCTCGGCACCTGTACGCTTAAGACCGTCGATGCCGGCACCCCCGCCCCCACCGACTCCGCCAAGGCATCGGCGGCGGGTTGTGAGTTGTTTGTCGAGGGGCTTGTCGACCAGGCCGCCGAGCAGCAGCGCGTGGACAAGCGACGCGAAGAGTTGAAGAAGACGATTTCGTCGCTGAACGGTCGCCTGGCCAACAAGGGATACATCGCCAAGGCCCCGCCGGCGCTGGTGCAGGAGACGCAAGCTCAACTCGCCGCCGCCGAGGCGGAGTTGGCGAAGCTGTAGCAAAGGAGACGGGATTCAGGAGCCAGAAAGCAGGAGAAGACACCGAGGGCAGTTCCCCCGTTCTTCGGTCTTCTGACTCCTGTCTCAGTTCAGCATGGAACAATCGCTCAAAAACCGCCTCACCTACGGCCCGCTGATGCTGGCGGGATTGTTCGCGCTATTGTGGCTCGATTACGCGGCCCAACAGTGGACCATGCAACGGGTGTACGTGGGCTCGCACGCGGTCGGGATCGGGGGGATCGGGCTGCTGATCCTGTTGATGGCGATTCTCCCGCTTGCGGTCTACGAACTGGCGAACCTGTTCGCCGCCGAGAAGGTGAAGCCGTATCGGTCGATCAGCAGCACGGGGGCCGCACTGCTGGTGCTGCACGCGTTCTTCACGCAGTTCGATTTTTTCAAGCCGTATTCGACGAGCACGCTGGCATTCATCATCGTGTTTGTGATGTTGCTCGCCGCCCTCATGCGGGCGCTGGATCGCAAGACCGACGAAGCCATCCACCACATGGCCGGCACCGTGCTGGCGACGCTCTACCTCGGCGGGCTGGCGTGGTTCCTGATGGCGATCCGCGTCAAGGTCGCGCTGCATCATCATTCGGACACCATCCACTTCCAAGGCGACACGATGAAGATCCTGATGATCCTCCTCGTCGTGAAATTCACCGACATCGGCGCTTACTTCGGTGGCCGGGCGACGGGCAGACACAAGCTCATCCCCTGGCTCAGCCCCGGCAAAACCTGGGAAGGCCTCGGCTTCGGCTTGCTGACGGCCGGCATGATGGGCGCGCTGGTTGCGCGCGGCATCTACGGCATCACCTGGTGGCAGGGCGCCGGCTTTGGCGTGGTCATCGGCGGCATCGGACAACTCGGCGACCTGCTCGAGTCGATGATGAAGCGCGACGCGGAGGTCAAAGACTCCAGCTCACTCATCCCCGGCTTCGGCGGCGTGCTCGACATCATCGACTCCCCGCTATTGGCGGCGCCGTTCGCGTACCTGGTGTTCAGTTGGATTTAATTTTTACCACCAAGGACACCAAGGCAAGCAACCGGTAAGCGCTGTCATCCTGAGCGAAGCGAAGGATCTTCTCGCGGCGGCAAGGCCCTTCAGCAGCAGGAGACCCTCGCCACTGCAAGTAGATCCTTCGCTTCGCTCAGGATGACATGCGGGGAGCTCAGGATGACATGCGGGTGGCTCGGGATGACGGCCGGAGGCTTGTGCTTCACCTCGCACTCGCACGCAATCCGGGCCTTGGTATTCTTGGTGCCCTTGGTGCCCTTGGTGGTCAGATAGAAACGAAGGAGAAGCGATGTTCGTCCACGTAGTCTTGTTTTGGTTGAACGCCGACGCGCCGGCGAATGCTCAGGAGCAATTGAAGAACGATTGCCGCGAGTACCTGGGGAGCATTCCCGGCCTGAAGTGTTTCGACGTCGGTCGGCCGGCGATGACGCCGCGCGAGGTGGTCGACAACACCTACGCCGTCGGCCTGCTCACCGCGTTCGAGGACAAAGCCGCCCACGACGCCTACCAGGTCCACCCGCAGCACCTGAAGTTCATCGAGCGCAACAAGGCCATCTGGAAGCGCGTGCAGGTGTACGACTTTGCATAACCTTCGCGGTGCTACGTGGTGCTGGGGTTCGCCCACTCGCGCATCGTCTCGACCAGCGCGGGCTCGCCGCGGGCCTGGGTGATGGCGTGCAGACGCGTGCGGACGTGCTCATCGCGGCGATAGAGCGCCAGCGCCTCGATCGCATGGACGGCCGCCGGAACGTCGTCGGCGCGGACGATCTCGACCAGCGTCTCGATTGCCTCGGGCAGTCGCACCAGCGCCATCGCCTGCAAAACGATACGGCGGTTGGCGCGGGTCAGGCCCTCGCGATAGTGCGTCTTAAGAACTTCCAGCCCTTCGACCGTTCGCGATTCCCCCAATGCTATCGCTGCCGCCTCGGCAAGCGGCGAATCGGGGCGCGACAGGAAGCCGGCGACGAAATCGACCGCCGTCTTCGGAAAAAGCTTCATCAGCCCGGTCAGGCACTCGGCGATGACGTTCGGCTCGGTGTCGCCGATGAGAACCTTCAGCCGCAGCAGCAGTGACGCCGACTCCTGCCCGGTCGCCGACAGCGCCTGCACGGCGCCGATGCGGGCCTCGGACGCGGGATCGGTCAGCAGGTCGACCAGCATCGGCATGACGCGCGCATACCCCATCTGGACAAGCCCGAACGCGCACAGCCCGCGCAGCGTGACGGCCGTGTCGCTTTCGCCGCCCCAGATGGCTTCAAGCTGCACGTGCTTGATGCCGACGAGGAAGGTCGCCTCCGCGGGCAATGCCATCTTCTGCAGCGCCGCAGCGATCGAGATCTTGCCGATGCAGCCCTTGTCGTTCTTCGTCGGGTCGAGCATCAGGCGCGCGAAAGACGCCTCGAGATCCGGCTGCAGCGCCGCGATCGACAGCGTGCCCGCCACGTCGGCGGCCTTGGCGGCGACCAGGCTCTGCTTGGACAGCAGCGCCGTGCGCAGCGTGAGGGTGAGCTCTTCAGTGACGGGCTGGTCCAGCAGCGCGACAAGATCGGCGATCTGCTGTTCGACGGGCAAACGTTTGGCCATGGTGCATCCTCCACCGGTATTCGCCCCACAACATCAGCGCGGGAGGAAGACGGCGATAAGCCGCTCATTGTACAGCAGAAGTCAACCGGCCGCGCGATCAGAGGTCTTTCTCGTGCTGCGAGATCTTCTCGACGCGGCGCGCGTGGCGTCCGTCGGAGAACGGCGTGGCGAGAAACGCCTCCACGATCTTCACCACCTGATCGTAAGGCAGCAGATCGACACCCAGGCACAGGACATTGCAATGGTTGGCGTCGCGCGCGACGCGGGCCATCACTTCGTCGTGTACGACGGCGGCGCGGACACCTTTGACCTTGTTGGCACAAACGCTCATGCCGATGCCGCTGGAATCGAGGAAGACGGCGGCGTCGACCTTGCCCGATGCGACGACACAGGCCGCAGGAATCGCCACGTCCGGGTAGTCGCACGGGGTGGGCGTGTCGCAACCCAGGTCAACGCATCCATACCCGCTGCCTTTCAGCACGGCCAGCAACTTCTTTTTGGCGTCGAAGCCGCGATGGTCGCAGGCGACACCCACCTTCCGCACCGATCTTTTGTCTTCTGAGTGGCTCACGAGATGATCTTGTCTTCCTTCAACCGCTGACGGATCAACCCTTCCATCCGCTCGGCCAGGTTCCGGTACGTCTGCACGTCGGAGCCGATCGGATCCTCGATGTCCCCCGCGGGATCGAGCGCACGGATTTTCTTATAAGCGACCGACGATAGCAAACCGACGGCGCTGGCATGCGAACGCCCCATCACGTAGATGACGTCCGCCTGGTGCAGCAATTCGGGCGTGACTGGCTGGCTGCGATGCCGCGAGAGGTCGGCCGACATCGCCTTCAACGCCTCGACGGCTTGCGGCGTGGCGCGCGTGCCGGCCATCGCGTAGACGCCCGCCGACGCCACCGCATAGCCGCGGCCTTCGAGTTGCTCGTCGCTGGTGGTCCCGAGCGATTCACCGATGATTTTGCGCGTCAGTGCCTCGGCCATCGGGCTGCGGCAGGTGTTGCCGCTGCACACGAACAGGACCGTCGTCCGAAGGTGGCGCTGGATGATCCGGTCATCGAACACGCCGGCGCGAACGATCTCATAGCGATGCGGGTGTACGCGCAGGAGCGTCGAGGGCTTGCTGTACCGGGTCGGCCCGGCGTCGATCGCGAGATCGACGCCGGCGCTATCAGGCGAAAAATCGGCGGGCAGTTGCGATGTGACATCGCCGAGCTTGGTCAGCGCCAGTGGCACGTTCGCGCGGGCGGCGACCTCGCGGAAGACAGGATGGTCGGGGCAGCGCAAGGTGATCAGGTTGCCGTCGAACAGGTCGACTTCGCTGATGCCCAGCTTCGCCACCAGCGCCGCCCGCTGATCGGCCGGCACATCAAAACTAAGCCCGACCGGCCCCGGCCAGAGCTTGCCAATAAGCCGCCGCGGAAGGTCGCCGTCCGGGTGTACGTAGGTGTAGGCCTGGTCGGGATCGGCCAGGTGCAGCGTCCAGGGCTTGGCTTCGTTGGACGCGCGGATCGCCTGCAGGCGCTTCAGCGTCTGCGGCCGATCAATCCGCCCGGCGACGCCGTAGACCGTCTCGGTGGGAAGCACGACAAGTCCGCCTTGATCGAGCGTTGTCGCGGCGCGATCGAAATCCCCGTCGATGTCGTCGCTGGCGAGGATGCGGATCACTTGGGCAGGCATCAAAAGTTTCACACTCGATTATCGGCGCGGTTCAGCGCGTTCGTCAAGCAGGGATATAAACGCAAGTTGACGCAAAAATCGCCATCCGGGTCCGCAGTTGCGGCATGAATCACGCACGCAGCGTCGCGGCGAACCGGGTCTTCAGCTCGGCAACGATCCGATCGACCACGCCCGTCACCTCGTCGGTGGTCAACGTGCGGGACGGGTCGCGGAACGTAAGCCGGAACGCGAGCGAGCGATGCTCCCTGGGCACCGGCTGCCCGCGGTACTCATCGACGAGCTGCAACTGCTCCAGCAGCGCGCCGGCCGTAGCTCGGATGGTCGCTTCGAGGTCGGCGTAAGGCTCCTTGGTCGCGACGACGATCGCCAGGTCGCGCGTCGACGCGGGTAGTTTGTTCACCGGCGTATACGTGATCGGCGGCGCGAAGCGCGACTCCAGTTTCGCTAAATCCAACTCAAACGCGAACAGCTTATAAGGCTGGCGGTCGATCTTGATGAGCGTGGTGTCGAGTTCACCCAGATAGCCGACGACGTCACCGCCCACCTGAATTTCGGCGGCCTCGCCTGCCTTCAAGGGGACCGTGAGCGTGGGCGCGAAGGTGACATTGCGGACGCCGAGCTGTTCGAGGAGGTCTTCGATCTCACCCTTGATGCTGAAGAAGTCGATCTTCGCCTCCCCACCGCGCCAGGCAACGCGCTGTGCAGCGCCGCCGACGATGCCGCCCAGGGTCCATGTGCCGGGCAGCGCAGCGAACGTGCGATCGATCTCGAACAGCTTCACCACCGTCGCGCCGCGGAAGATATTTCGCTGCGCGCTGGCGGCCAGCCCCGTGACCAGCGACCGCCGCAGCACCGACATTTCAGCGGTCGCCGCGTTCGCAAGCGTGATGGCGTCGGCGGGCTTGCCGAGCCATCTGCTGGTGCGCTGCTCGTTCTCGAGCGGATCATTCTTGGTCTCGTACCAGCCGTAACCGACAAGCGTGCGGGCGATCGTCGTTCGCAGCAGGTCCGCTTTGGACGCCTGCCCGCGCGTGGCGTGCGCCGGCTCGTCGGCGGCGGGAATATTATCGTAGCCGATCATCCGCGCGACATCTTCGATCAGCACGCAC
>JBBRFH010000219.1:0-6017 GCA_038224615.1 Tepidisphaerales bacterium | reverse complement strand
CCAGAAGTCGCCGACACTCAAGGTGCGCGCAGGTCGCTGGAGATAACGGGCCATCACGCGCACCATCGGCTCCTCGAACATCTGCCGCGCCGG
Organism: Tepidisphaerales bacterium; assembly: GCA_038224615.1. Taxonomy (GTDB): domain Bacteria; phylum Planctomycetota; class Phycisphaerae; order Tepidisphaerales; family Tepidisphaeraceae; genus JBBRFH01. The sequence continues at coordinate 5,924 of JBBRFH010000219.1, read as the reverse complement.
CATGTCGGGCTGATCCCGCGCCACGAACTTCAGTTGCAGCAGCCAGATCGCCAACACGCTCAGCAGACCGATCAGCGGCTCCAGCCGCTCGGTGTTCTCCAGCCGCCGCATTTCCACCTCGCAGCCCGTCTTCTCGCATTTGTGGAACTCCTCGATCATCCAACGCAGGCCGTAGCCCTGCGCCGCAAAGCCCAACATCCGATCCGTCGTGCAGTCCAGCGAGGTGCAGAGCACCCACTCCAGCGGCTCGCTTCCCGCCGGCGGATGTTCCTCCCACACCCGCACCACCCAGCATTCCACAGGCTCGCTCTTGCGGTAGCGCGGTTCGTTCCGCGAGGGGCACAGCTTGACCGCGCCGCCGCTGACGCACATCGTCACCTCTTCGGGAACGCCCGCCAGCCGGCGACGGATCGTGACCGTCTGCCGGATACGCACCGGCAGACTCCGGGCATAAGGCAGCAACCGGTCCTCTCCAACGGACGTGAGGATGCGTCGGTCCTGACACACTCGGATCAACCAGTCCGTGCCCTGCCGCCGCGCTTCGTCATACACGCCGAACAGATCCTCGCCGCGATCTCCCACATGCACCCATTGCACGCCCGGTGGCGGCTTGCCGATAGCGGCAATGGCGGCGACCCACCAGTACGACTCCCGTTCTTCCAGCGGTACGGCCCGCCGTCCGCTCCGATTCTCGTGCGAGCCTTTGGGGCGATCCGTGCGGAGGTGGTGCCGCTGATACATCAAGCCCAACGGCCTCCGCGTGGTCGGATCGGCCGCCAGCACGTTCTGTTGATGCAGGCCCCGCAATGCTCCTCCTTCACCGATCGGCCCGAGTCCCTGGCAGACCCGGTGGGTAGTGAAGTTCAGCACCGTAGTGTCCTGCAACAGGAAGACCATCGGAACCTGCCCGGCCGCCAGGCGCGTCTGCTCAAAATGCGGCTGGCAGACCGCCGCGTGCGTGACGCCTTCGGCATCGAAAAGCCGGTAGGCGGCCTTCATGTCTGCGCCGCCGCCAGTCTGCTGGGGAATGCTGCCGCTGGTGTTGCCGACCATCAGCGCCGCCAGCTTCACCAGGCGACGTGTTCGCCGTCGATCCCCCAACTCCGCTGCGGCAAACTGCGATTCGGCCCATTGTTCCCGGTTCGCCAACGCCAATGTGTCTTCCATGACAGCGACCTCAAAACAGGAACCGACTCCACGCCCCAGCTTCCGTGCCGGGGCGTTAAGTCAGTTCGTGCTTTGATTATCGACTGCGAGATGTGGGTAACAGCAAGCCGGGCTGATGGGGATTGTCACAGAAAGCGAGACGGTCAAGGTTGGCAAAGCCCCGGCCAGGCCCGGCCGGGGCTTTCCCGCCGCGGCGCATTGCCTTGATTCCGACGGTTCGGTGCTTAACCTGTGCGACTCGACCGACTTTTGGAGCCTCTATGCAACTTGCCGATCGGATGAATCTCGTCTCGGAATCGATCACCCTCAAGGTCAGCGCCAAAGCCAATGCGCTGAAGAAGGCAGGCGTGGATGTCGTCGGCTTCGGCGCCGGCGAGCCGGATTTCGACACGCCTGCGTTCATCAAGGAAGCGGCGAAGGCGGCGCTGGACAAAGGCCAGACCAAGTACACCCCGACGCCGTGCCTTCCCGAGCTTAAGCAGGCGATCGCCGACAAGTTCGTGCGCGAGAACGGGCTGGCGTACAAGCCCGAGAACATCACCGTCGGTGCCGGCGGCAAGCACTGCCTGTACCTGGCGTTTATGGCCGTGCTCAACCCCGGCGATGAAGTCGTCATCCCAGCGCCGTACTGGGTGAGCTACCCCGAGCAGGTGAAGCTCGCCGGCGGCGTGCCGGTGTTCGTGTCAGGCGAGGAGGCCAAGGGCTTCAAGATCACGCCGGAGCAACTTGATGCCGCCATCACCCCGAAGACCCGCGTCGTGCTGATCAACAGCCCGAGCAACCCGTCCGGCATCGCGTACACGCCGGAGGAACTGAAGGCGCTCGTCGACGTGATCGCCAGGCACGCCAACGTCGCGCTGTTCAGCGATGAAATCTACGAGAAGCTGATCTACGGCGGGCTGAAGTTCGCAAGCCTGGCGACGCTCAACCCGGCGATGTTCGATCGCACGCTGACCTTCAATTGCCACAGCAAGAGCTTCGCCATGACCGGCTGGCGCATCGGGTACGTCGGCGGGCCGAAGGAGGTCATCGACGCGATGAACAAGCTCACCAGCCAGATGACCAGCCACGTGACCAGCTTCACGCAGGTGCCTGCCGCGCTGGCGCTCAATGATCCGCGCGGGGCCGTCAGCATCGAACAGATGCGCCAGCAGTTCGAGAAGCGCGGGACGCACATGTGGGAGCGACTGGCCGCGCTGCCCGACGTCGTCTGCGTGCGGCCGCAAGGCGCGTTCTACTGCTTTCCCAACGTCAGCGCCTACTTCGGCAAGTCGCTGGGCGCGACGAAGATCACCGACGCGATCAGCTTCAGCAGCGCGCTGCTCGAGAGCGACCACGTCGCGGTCGTGCCCGGCAACGACAGCGGCTTCGCGTCGCATGTGCGCCTGAGTTTCGCAACCAGCATGGAACAGATCGACAAGGGCATCGACCGCATCGCGGCGTTCCTGAAAAAGCTGAGCGGAGAATAGGACGTGCGGTATACTGGTGCCATGCGGACTGTAACCCTTTACCGGCAAGCGAGGGTTGATGGCGGCGTGCGAACAGGTGCCGAGGTGGATGGGCGCACGGTATTCATGCATTTCGTACCCGGCGATGATGACGAGGATTCCGCACTGCTATGGTTCATTGACGTGCAAATCTCTGCCGATAACGTGCCATCGCGTTTGGAACTTCTGCAGCAATGGCTGGTGCAGCACGACGGACCGGTCCGTGCTGTTCTGCAGGAAATGGCAGATGACTTGTCCCTTGGCATCGATACGGACGGGTGGCCATTCAGCCGAAGCAAGCAGTTTGGCGCACTGTTGGTGAAAGTGAGTTGCTCCGCAGTACGTCGGTTGGAATCACGCGAGATCGCTCTGCATTTGCGAGACATCGCTGCCCATTGGCAGAGCTATACATCGCAGCTTGAGGCGGTCCCAGTTTAGCGCGAGGGCCGACGTGCGGCAGAGAGTGCTTGACACCAATATCCTCATCAACCATTGGGGGTATCGTCGAACACGAGCCCGGCGAACGATTGCGCAGTTGACGGTTGACGTTGCTGTGCAATGGGGTCACGAGCTTGAGAGCATTCGTGGATCGAACCTGATCTTGACCCCCATCTGCATCGAGTACCTTTGCGGGCGCCGCTCACCGCACGAGATGGACTTGGCCAAAGCATTTCTATCGGCTTTCCATGTCGCGGATGAGGGACGAATTTTTGACGAGGATTGGGAGCAGGCTCTCCGAATCGCTTCCAGAATCCCCCGCGATGGCGCGTATCGACAGCTAGGTGATTGTCTGATCCGCGCAATTAGCAGACGGGTGCGTCTCGATGTCGATACGGATGACGCGAGATTTCCGGTCGATGCATGATGGGTCCGACGATCACCGATTCGTGCGAGGTGAGTGCTCGGCCGTGAGTGGCATGTCGAGGCAAGTACGGCGGGTCTAGCGAATAGCGGGCTTCGGCGTTGTCGGGGCCGCAGCGGGCTTGGCTTTTTCGATTCTTGACTCGACGCTTCTCACCCGCGCGCCGTTGAGTTTGAACGTGGCGATGATCTTCGTGCCGTCCTTGAGTTCGCAGACGACCCCCTGCGGCTTGGCGGCCGGCCCGGTGCCAGTGACCTGGAGGCTGAACTTGCCACCGGCCTTGGTGATGGCGGTACACAGGTCGTCGCAGTCGCCGGCGAGACCGGCGGGAAGCACGTCGTCGCGATGCCAGGTTACCTTCGAGTCCCGGATCGACGACAACAACTCATTAACGCCGGCGAATGTCTGCTTCTGCGACGTGCCCCGCGCAAGGTAGCTGGCGAGCATCTGTGTCGCCGCACGCGCGTAACCGGGAACCGACGCCTCGTCGGTCTGCGCCAGCCACCACGCCTGCCATTTGGCGTCGAATCCAGCGGCCGATCCGAAGGCGTCGGTCCAGCAGCGCTGCCAGGCCCAGCCGTGGCTGATTTCTTCCATGAAAAGCCCGAAGGCGTTCTGGTATTTCCCGTCGTCGCCGTGCGCGAGGAACTGCGTCATCGACCAGGCCTGGTCGTAGTTGCTGATATCGAGCCGGCTATTCCAAGTGCCATGAGAGAGGTCCATCATCCCCTCGACGCTTCGGAAGGTTTTTTGTTTCATCGCTTCCTGCACCCGCTCGACGCGCCCGTGGGGGAGCATGCCGCTGACGAAGCCGTCGCCGGTGAAGACCGCTTCCCCAAAATACTCGGCCAGGCCCTCGTTGACCCACGTCGGCATGTTGGGGTTGATGACGGCGGCGGCGAATTCGTGGAAGCCTTCGTGCTGGATGGTGTGCCACGTGCCCACGGTGAGCTTCGGACCGGCGACCGCCATGAGGCATGACCCGGTGAACGCCCCCGCCGACCCGCGCATGCCGCCGGCGGCGTAGTAGTCTTCCTTGTTGCGGAAGAGCACCAACGGCATCTTCCCCTGCAGGCGGCCGCTGAAGCCACGGGTGCGCTGCAGGTATTCCTCGGTCATCGCGTCCATGCGCAGGATCGCCTCGTGCGATTCCTCCACCGACAGGTCGTGGTAAAGCGTGTGATACTGCCCCTCGAGCTTTTTCATCGAGTTCGGCAGATTGTCCGGCGGAAGAAAGCGCACCTCCGCGTGCGCCGCAGCGGACGCCAGTACGAGGCCTGCGACGATCGTCGCGAAAGGCAGTGCGGGACGAAAAGACTGAGACATAACAACTCCGAATCCCCGAGGTGCGAACGCAAGCAGGATACCGCAGACACGACGCATGCAAAGTGTGCGCTGTGAAAATGTGTGGTGAAGATTGCCGACGCCCGGTTCGCGAAGGCACAAGCGACGTCCGCGCTGACCTGCGGCAACGGGTGGTCGCGTGCGCGTTCGCGGGCTTTTATCTTCAAAAGTTGGTCGCACCGAAACGCCCCCATACCAGTTCTGGCGAGGCGGTGCTGACCGTTTGGCGCGGGTCACTGGCAGGCCGCGTCGCTCGCCGCTAGGATGCCGCCTCTCACGCTGTTGCTATGTCCACTTACCGCCGCAACGTTCTGGTCGGAATCACCGTGCTGGCCTCGCTGGTCATGCTGGGCTGGATGATTATCCGGTTCGGCGCCAACATCGCCAAGCCGTTCGCCGGCGAGACGATTAAGGTGCGGTTCCGCGCCGACCGGGTCGACGGGGTCTCCGACGGGTCCGGCGTGCTGTACCGCGGCGTGAATGTCGGGCGGGTGACCGGCGTCGAGCGCGACGAGAACCAGAAGGACATCTGGATCGAAGCCCAGATCGACATCAAGCCGCCGCTGCCGGCGCGCGTGCATGGCAACATCAAACAGGTGTCGCTGCTGGGCAGCGGTTCGCAGATCATCCTCGATCGCGAGGAAGGCACCCTCGACGATCCGACCGTCCTCAAGGCCGGCGACGAACTCAAGGCGCATTTCATCGGCCTGGATGTTTTCCCGACCGAAATCAAGCAGCTTAGTACCGAACTGGCGGCGGCGGTGACCGAGTTCCGCAAGGCCAACGTCATCGGGAACCTGAATGCTCGCGTCTCGGAGATCGGCAAGGCAGTCGAGGCGGCGCAGAAGACGTTCGACAATGTTAATGCGATCGTCGGCGACGAGAAGCTGCGCAAGAACATCCAGACGTCGATCGACAACATTCGCCAGGCCAGCGAGAACGCGAAGAACCTGACGGCAACGGCGGACAAGATCGCCAACAACCTCGACGCCGCCGTCACCCGCGTGGGCGAAACGGTCGACAAGACCGACGCCAATCTCAACGACATCGCCAAGCTCACCAAG
>JBBRFH010000218.1:0-6019 GCA_038224615.1 Tepidisphaerales bacterium | reverse complement strand
CGGATGGCAATGCCCTTTGCGTGGGGTGGGCATCTTGCCCCCGCGATTGCCGGCAATGCGAAGCGCGCGGGCAAGAGGCCCGCGCCACATCGAAGTTACTTTGCCTTCTTCGCCAGCACGGACCGGCGGGCGACGAAGTAGAAGTCGTACATTTCGTCAGCCTTGAGCTGCGATTCGATGAATTTCTGCGCTTCATCGTGCGTCGTCTCGGCCTCGATGGTGTCGCTTTCCTTCAGTAGTTCGAGGATCGAGTCGTCGATGGGGATCGCGCCGGAGTCGAAGCCGTAGAGCGTGGTGTAGCCTTCAACGAACGGCGACATCTCGGGCAGTTCCTTGATCATCGCCCGGGCTTCTTTCTTCCCAAGCGTCTTGATGCGCTCGAAGCTCAGCGTGTGTTCCTTCTCGAAGATCTGGTTGAGCGTCGCGTGGAACATCAGCGCCCGCTGCTCGATCTGCGGATACTTCGGGCTGATGATCTCGATGACCTCCAACTCGGTGGCGACGCGCAGCTCGTTGATGTCGACGAACTCGCGGTCGATGATCTCCATCGCCTGCTGGGCGCGGCTGTCGGCGGTGTCGAAGCTGAGGATGCCGAGGACCAATGCGCGCAGCGGTTCAACCGCCTGCTTCGGCTCGGGCTTTCCTTCCTTGAGCAGCTTTTTGAACAGGCTGCGGAGATTGTCGGCATGCTTGGTGGCGTTCTTCATGATTGGTTCTGCTGCTGCTCAGTTCATTTCCGAAAGTCGATCGTTGTCAGTTGATAGTCGATAGCAGAAAGCGTTTCGCGATTGACGATCAACTATGGATTATCAACTTTTGCCGGCTCGGCGTCGGCGTCCGTCGCGGTCGGTTCAGGCTCGCGCGACGCCTTGAGTTCGTCTTCTTCCTGGACGGCTTTGTCGATCAACTGCAGCACGCTGATTTCCTTTTTCAGCGCCTCGTCGATGTGAAACCGCAGGAAAGGGATCGTCCGCATCGGCAACGACTTCTGCAGCTTCTGCCGCAGCATCCCGGCCGAGTGCTTGAGGGCGTTCAACGCGGCGGTCTGCTTGCCGTCGGTGCCCATCAGTGTGACGTAAACGTCGGCGGTGCCGAGATCGGCGGCGACTTTCACACGCGTAATGCTGGGGAACGAGCCATCCAGGCGCGGGTCGTTCAACTCGCGCATGATGATGCTCATCAGCTCCTTATGCAGCGTGCTGCCGACCATTTCCATTCTGCGATTCATTTCAATTCCTGACGATCGGCATCTTCCGGTCCGACGACTTCAAAACCGCGCGGTTCTTCACGTTTTTTCTGGAACGCAAAAAACCAGAACAAATAAGCGATGGATGCAAGCAGCGCCAACGTGATCAACATGACAAGCGCGTTCGTCAGCAAAGGTGTGCTCATAGCATCTCGATCTGGTAATCCAGCAAATTCACACCGGCATCCATCCGAACCATGTCGACGATCTTGCTCAGCCCGCCTTCCACATAACGCTTATCGTTGCTGACCATTGCGATGCCCATGATGCAGCGCTGGTGTTCGTCCATCCGGTCGACTTCGGCCACGCTGACATTGTGGCCGTTGGCGATGCGGTCCTTGAGGCTGAGGATCGCCCGGCGCTTGTCTTTCAGCGACTGGGCGTCCGGAATTGACAGGTCCAACTGCAGGATTCCAACGTGCATTGCAGGAGTTGATAGCTACTAGTTGATAGTCGATAGCCCAATGCATTCTGCTATCGACTATCAACTATTGACCATCGACTGTTAGAGCGTTCGCTGAATCGTCTCCCGAATATACGCCTCGAAGATATCGCCGATCTTGATGTCGTCGTAGCCGGCGATCTTGATGCCGCACTCGAAGCCGGCCTTGACTTCCTTGGCGTCGTCCTTGAGGCGTTTGAGCGTCTCGATGGCGAGGTCTTCGGTGATGATCTTGCCGTCGCGAGTGAGGCGGATCTTGCTGCCGCGCTGGACGTGGCCGTCGGTGACGAAACAGCCGGCGATGTTGCCGAGACGGCTGACCTTGAAGATCTGCCGCACTTCGACGTGGCCGTGGAGTTTCTCGCGGACTTCCGGGGCGAGCATGCCCGACAGCGCCTTCTTGAGATCGTCAAAGATCTCGTAGATGACGCGGTAAGTGCGAATCTCGATCCGGCGTTGCTCGGCCATCGACCGGGCGGCCTCGTCGGCGACGACGTGGAAGCCGATGATGACCGCACTGCTGGCGTCGGCGAGTTCGACGTCGCTCTCGCTGATCGGACCGGCCGCCGCGTGAATGACCTTCACGCGCACCTCTTCGGTGTTCTGGTCGGTGACGGTCTTTTGCAGTGTCTCGACCGAGCCTTGCACGTCGGCCTTGATGATGAGGTTGATCGTCTTGATCTGGGCCGTCTTCATCTGGCCGTAGATCGAGTCCAGCGACACCTGCGTCTTGTTTGCCAGCGCCAAAGCGCGCTCGCTGTTGACGCGTTCGGCGGAGATCGAACGGGCACGATCGACGTCGGCGATCTCGTAGAACTTATCGCCCGCCTGGGGCAACTCGTTCAGACCGCTGATGATGATCGGCGTGCTCGGGCCTGCCTGGTCGACCGGCTTCATCCGGTCATCCCGCAGCGAGCGGATACGCCCGTAACCCTGGCCGGCGAGAACGACGTCGCCGACCATGAGGGTGCCGTCCTGCACGAGCACGGTGGCGATCGGGCCAAGCCCGGCGTCCATGCGCGATTCGATGACGGTGCCGCGGGCGGGCGAATCCGGGTCGGCCTTGAGTTCACGAAGCTCGGCCTGGTAGTCGAGGATTTCGATCAGTTCGGGGATGCCCTGCCCGGTGGTCGCCGAGGTGCGGACGACTTCGACGTCGCCGCCCCACTCGACCGGGTTGAGACCGGCACCGGCCAGTTGGCCGAGCACCATGTCGGGGTTGGCGTCCGGGCGATCAATCTTGCTCATCGCGACGACGATCGGCACGCCGGCCGCCTTCGCGTGGTTGATCGACTCGGTCGTCTGTGGCTGGATACCCTGGGCGGCATCGACCACGAGAACGACAACGTCGGTCATGTTGGCGCCACGAGCACGCATCGCGGTGAAGGCCTGGTGACCCGGGGTGTCGATGAAGGTGACCTTCTTCTCGCCGAGCTGCACCTGCCACGCCGCGATGTGCTGCGTGATGCCACCGGCTTCGCCTGCGGCGACGTTGGCGCTGCGGATCCTGTCGAGCAGTGATGTCTTGCCGTGATCGACGTGGCCAAGAATCGTGACGACCGGGGGCCGCACATGCTTGTTGGTCGACGCAGCGCTGCGCACGTCGAACTCGCCCATCAACTGCTCTTCGAGCGTCGGCTGCTTACGGATGCGCAGTTCGACGTTGTAGTCGAGCGACAGCAGTGCGGCGGTGTCGAAATCGAGGCCCTGGTTAATGCTGGCAAAGATGCCCTTGCGCATCAGCTTGCCCATCAACTCGTTGGTCTTCACGCCGAGATCCGCCGAGAGCGAGCGGACGGTGATCGGCTCGTCCACTTCCAGGATGCCGCCGCGCTGGGCGACGGTGCGGGCCTGGATGTGCGTGCCGCGAGCCTCGGTCTTGCGGAGGTGGATGTCCGTAGCCTGACGCGCCGCAGAGGCAGCCAGGATGCGATCGGCGCGATCCTTGAGATCGGCGTCGGAGAACTCACGGAGCTTCTCGTCCGCCTCACCACGACGGCCGTCCGGTGCGCGGCGACGCGCGCCGGGCACGGGCTTGCCACCCTTGGCGGCGGCGCCGGCTTTCTTGCTGTCGCCTTCCTCTTCTTCCACGACGCGAACGCCGCGGCCACCTCGGGCCGGGACCTGCATCGCGCCGCCGCCGCCTTGGCCTTGGCCGGGGGCGAGCTTTTTGCGCGGGGCGGAGACGATGTCGGGTTGCTCTTCGCGGACGAGCTTCGGGCCTTGCAGTTCGGCCGGCTTGGGTACGAACGGGGTGGCGGCGATCACGCGCGGTCGCTCGGGGCGCGACGCGCTGGGCTTCTCGAGCCGCACCGTCGGACGTGCCGGCGCCTGCGGGGTGATGACCTTGGGACCGAAATGCGTGGCATGGGTGGCATGCGGCACCGCCGGGGCAGGTGCATGCGGAGCAGCGGGCGTCGGCGGCGCGACCGGGGCGGGGATCGTCGCGATCGTCGAGTCGGGCGTCGCCACGATTTCGTCCACGGTTTCCGTCGGCGCGACTGGCGCCGCTTCAATCGGCGCTGCGGGCAGGGCCTCGGTTTGAGGCTCGGCTTCGTCGACGATGGACGTCAGCGACGTCTCTTCGGTCGTGGAATCGGCAGGCGCGGACTCGCTGGTGACAGGAATCGGTTCGTGCTCGGCGACGAGCGTGGCAACGCCACCGCCGTCGTCTTCGGACGAACCTTCTTCGCCGGCCTTCTTCTTTGAAGCGGGCTTCTTCTTTTTGGCACCGGAGTGATCGCCGGTGGCGGTGTGCTGCTTGATCAGCTCGTTCAGCTCACCGTTCGTGAACCACTCACGGATCGTCTCGGCCAAGCCGAGCGAGATCGTGCTCTGGTGATTCGGAACTTCGATGGGCGGATCTTCCCTGCGAAACTTCTCAAGGATGACCTTGCTCTCGATCCCAAGCTCCTTGGCGACCTGATTGACTCGAATGCCTTTAGCCAAAACCAAACTCCTAAGGTGAATGTCGAGTGCCGAGTTCAGAGTGTCGATCAGCCGGTGCGGTTTTCCGCATTCGACATTCGGCATTCGTCATTCGACATTCTTCCAAACTACACGTTCGTCGTCTCTTCCGTTGCTGCACGTTCTTCGCCGTCCGGTGCGACTTCCGGTACGGCGTCATTCTCGGTGACGCCCGATTCCGGCGCTGCGCCGGCCTGGGCCAGTTCGAGAAGGTCGGTACCGGGCGCTTGCACCGTTGTCGCGTACTTGGCCGCATCGCCTTCGTCGGCGACGGGCGCGGGCGCGGATGCTGATGCCGAGCGACCGCTTGCCGCGCCCAACGCCGCCAGCAGGTCGACCCCGCCGGACGCCTTGGTCCGCGCCTTCTCTGCCTTCTCGGCCTCGGTTTCCTTGATGACCAGCTTGGCCTCTTCGATCGCACGATCGACGCACTGCTCGGCCATCTCCTCGGTCATGCCCACTTCGTTGATCAACGGCGTCTCGCCGACTTCCTCAACGTCGCGCACGTCGATCAGACCCAAGGCGATGATCTTGTCGACCATCTCCTGGGTGACGCCTTCGACACTCTTGAGCGTCGCGTCCAGCCGCGTGACGGTCTTCTTAAACTCCGGCGGCGTGAGGATGTCGACGTCCCAGCCGGTCAGACGGGCGGCAAGCCGCACGTTCTGCCCACGCTTGCCGATGGCGAGCGATAGCTGGTCTTCGTTGACGATCACCGTCGCACGGCCGAGTTCAAAGCACAGGCTGACTTCGGCGACTTCGGCGGGCTTAAGCGCGTTGCTGATGAGGATCTGCGACGACTCGTTCCAGCGAACGATGTCGATCTTCTCGCCGCCGAGCTCTTCGACGATATTCTTAATGCGGCTGCCGCGGACGCCGACGCACGCGCCGACGGCGTCAACCTTGCTGTCGATCGAGCTGACGGCGATCTTGGTTCGGAAACCCGGCTCGCGGGCCAGCGCCTTGATTTCGATGGTGCGCTCCTGCACTTCGGGCACCTCGCGCTCGAACAGACGCCGGATCAATTCCGGGTGCGAGCGGCTGAGGATGATCTTGATCTGGCTGGGCGTGTCGCGGACTTCGGTGATCAGCGCCTGGATGCGCTCGCCGACCTGGTGTTGTTCGCCGGGGATTTGCTCCGAGCGTGGCATGATGCCTTCGGAGCGGCCGAGCGCGACGATGATGGTGCTGCCTTCGATGCGGCTGATCGTGCCGGTGCTGATCTGGCCGACGCGGTCCTTGTACTCTTCGTAGATGCTGCCGCGCTCATCCTGGCGGATGAGCTGGATCATCACCTGCTTGACCGTCTGCGCGCCGATGCGGCCGACGGTGCCCTTGAGATCCAGCGGCTGGCCGCCTCGCCA
>JBBRFH010000217.1:0-6039 GCA_038224615.1 Tepidisphaerales bacterium | reverse complement strand
GCTTTTAGGAACGAACGCATACGCGACATCTGCCAGTACCTGCTCCTCGTCAGTAGAAATAACTCTTACCTCGACTCGGCTGTTGCGGCTGGAGATCACACTACCGCCTGATTCGTTAAGGGTGTCATCGAGATCGACGCCCAGAACGCCTAATCCATCGCAGATTCGGCCGCGCACGTCCGGCGAATGCTCGCCGATGCCGCCAGCAAAGACGATGGTGTCCACGCCGCCCATCGCGCCGACCATCGCGCAGAGCTGCTTTTTTGCCTGGTAACAGAAAAGGTTCACGGCGTCTGCCGCCCGTGCATCGGTGGATGCGGCAGCGAGCAGATCGCGGATGTCGCCGCTGGTTTCAGAGACACCGAGCAGGCCGCATTCGTGCGAGATGAATCGGTCCATCGCATCCGGTGTCAGATGTTGCTGTCGCATGAGATAGACGAGCAGCCCTGGGTCCATGTCGCCGGGCCGCGTCGCCATCATCAGGCCCGCCGAGGGCGTGAATGCCATGGTTGTGTCGATCGGCTTGCCATCGCGCACCGCCGCCATGCTCGCGCCCGAGCCAAGATGCGCCAGCACCACCCTGCCGCGCGCGGCACCAGGTCCTGCAACCTCGGCCAGCTTGGTCATCAGGTACGTGTAGGACAATCCGTGAAATCCAAATCGCCGCACGCCGGCTTCAAAGAAGTGTCGCGGGATCGGCAACAGTTGAGCCACGCGCGGCAGATCGCGGTGGAACGCAGTATCGAAGCAGGCCACCTGCATCACCCCGGCGAACGCCGCGCCGATGGCCTCGATCAGCTTGATTTCGTTGGGTAAATGGTCGAGATCAAGCGGCGCATTGCGGTGCAACTCGGCGAGCAATTCCGGCGTGATGCGCTGATGTTCGATGAGCTTGGGCCCCCCACGCACCAGTCGATGCGCGATCGCCGCGAGCGTCGATGCGCCAAGTCGCTGGCGCACGAAATCGACGATGCACTGAACGCAGTCGGCAAACGATGCCGCATCGATATGCGTCGTGGTGCTTTCGGCGGAATGCTCGCCCGTGGCAATCATGCGAACGCCGGGCGTGCCGATTCGCTCGACCTCGCCACTGAACCGACGCATCGGTGGCGATTTGCCTGAGCCGTCGGCCGAGAAGACTGCGAATTTTACGCTCGATGATCTGCCGTTGATCGTCAGGATCACATTGTCTGGTTTGTGAAACGCTGACGGCATCGGATGAACCTATTTCGGTGACTTGTGGGCGAGCGTCTTGCGAATCGCCTGCAGTTCTCGGCGGCGCTTGGGGGTCGTCTTCGGATACGCCATCTTCAGCTCGTCCAGCGCGTCGAGAATGATCCGTGAGACCACGAGCCGCGCGTTCTTTTTGTCGTCGGCCGGCACGATGTACCACGGCGCGTGTTCAGAGCTGGTCGCGCTCAAGCATTCCGCGTACGCCGACATGTACTGCTTCCAGTACTTGCGTTCATGCAGGTCGGCCTCGCCGAACTTCCAGTTCTTCTCAGGCTCGTCGATGCGATCGAGAAATCGTTTCCGCTGCTCGTCCTTCGACAGGTGCAGGAAAAATTTGATCACACGCGTGCCATTGCGATGCAGATGCGCTTCGGAATCGACGATCGAGCGATAGCGACCCTCCCAGATCGACTTGTCGTCGAGCAGCGGAATCGGCAGGTTTTGCATGGCCAGGGCTTCGGGGTGGACGCGGACGACCAAAACTTCTTCGTAGTACGAGCGATTGAAAATCCCAATCCGCCCACGCTCGGGCAGGCAGCGATTGGTGCGCCACAGGAAATCGTGCTCGAGTTCGTTCGTGCTCGGCTGCTTGAAGCTGAAAACCTGGCAGCCCTGCGGATTCACGCCCGACATAACGTGCCGGATCGCGCCGTCTTTTCCAGCCGCGTCCATCGCCTGGAAGATCAGCAGCAGCGCGTATCGGTTCGACGCGTAATGCAGCCTCTGCAGCTCACTCAACGATTCGACATGGGACTCAAGCAACTTGTGATAGTGCTTCTTTGACTTGTAGACGGGCTTCACATCGGTCGGCCACTGATCGAGGTCGATCTTTTCACCCGCCTTGACGCGAAACTGCTTGGTATCGATGTTCACAGTGCCTTCCCTTCGCTTGCATGTTTTTTAGACACCGCTGCGGTGTCGTTCCACAACAGAATCACCGTTTCGTCGCGATTGTGCTCGGTGCCGAGGATGCCGACGCTTGCGGTCGCGGTGTAGAAGCCGCGCGCGTCGTGGGGTTCGAGGCCAAGCCACCGCGCCGCGATCATGCGGATGATGTGGCCGCTCGAAAACGCGACGGCATCGCCGTCGATCGGCCGAACCAGCGACAGAAAGTGATCCGCCCGCGCCGCGACCTGCGCCGGCGATTCGCCACCGGGCGCGCCATCGCGAAATAGCTCCCAATCGGGCTGTTCGGCATGGATTTCCACGGTCGTCTTTCCCTCATGGGTGCCGTAATCCCATTCGACGAGGTCATCAGCCGTGTCCGCCCGCGCGCCAAACCCGGCGAGATCACAGGTGCGCCGCGCCCGAATCAGCGGGCTTGTAAAGACGCGCAAGAATGTTTCGGATCTGAGTCGCTCGCCCAGCCGTACGGCGTGTACCTCGCCCGCTGCGGTCAGGGGAATGTCGGTGAGGCCGGTGTGTCGGTGCGAATCACTCCATTCGGTATCCCCGTGGCGAATGAGAAATAGCCGCGGCAGTTGGGTGGCGTGAGGTGAGGCCATGTCATGCATCCTGACTCGGCGATCGGTCGAACCACTGCTCGACCCGTTCAGACGCCACGTTCGGCATTGTACTCCCCACTCCGGGCCGCCGCGTTGCAGTGCGCGCGGTGGGCCAACGCCCGTTGCGCGGCGGCAACGTTCGACGATTGACCCTTCCAGAGTTCCATCGCCGGCTGCTGAATTGCCCGCGAGAATGAGAACGTCAACTCCCATGGCAACCGCGCCGCAAACCGCATGTGCATCGCGTTCAATCGCTGCGACGCCAGTTCCGCCGCCTGTCCGCCGGAGAGGAACGCGATGCCCGTAACCGCCGCCGGAACAGTGCGCAGCAGGGAGTGTACGGTTGCGTCGGCGATGGCTTCAAGCGAACTCTGGTCGGCGCACTTCACGCCTGGCAGCACCATGTTGGGCTTGAGGATCATGCCCTCAAGCAACACGCGCTGCGCGATCAACTCGGCGAATACCGCGTGCAGCGTGACTTCGGTCGCCTCGCGACATTCCTCCAGCGTGTGCGTTCCTGCCATCAGCACTTCCGGCTCGACGATCGGGACGATGCCCACTTCCTGACACAACGCCGCGTACCGCGCCAGCGCGTGCGCGTTGGCGTCGATGCAACCTCGGCTGGGAATTCCGTCGCCAACCGCGATCACCGCCCGCCACTTGGCGAACCGCGCGCCCATGCCGCGATACTCGGCGAGTCGCTCACGCAGACCGTCGAGGCCTTCAGTAATTTTTTCGCCCGCATGACCGGCCAACGCCTTCGCACCGGCATCGACCTTGATCCCGGGGATAATGCCTGCGTCCGTGATCACTTTCAGGAACGGCACGCCCGCCGCGGTCGCCTGGCGAATGGTTTCATCGTACAGAATGACGCCACTGATCCACCGCCTTAGTTCCGGCGTGGTGACGATCAACTCACGGTACGCCCGGCGCGATTCAACGGTCGTCGAGATGCCCAACGCCTTAAATCGCTTATCACACGTCGGCGTACTCTCGTCCATCGCCAGCAGGCCCTTGCCCTCAGCCACCATCAGGCCCGCGGTGTCGATCAGTTGTTGTGTGCTCATATCATGTGTCTCCAATGGGCAGGCTCGCCGTCATGCCTGACCTTCGACGCGAATTCGCGACGTCAGACCCCGATCCAACGCCCTTGTTGACGGCGGCGTGAATGCGATTGTGCGTTGGTGTGCTCGTCTCATTTGCGCGTTGCATTCAGGGCCTCGAAGCCGGAGATGACGTCGAACAATTCTTCGTCGATCCCGCTTTGACGCAGGCGGTGGTATGTTTCGTTCAGGTGAGTCATCAGCTCGTCGATGTTCTTATCCGCTCGCTGCATCGCGGCGAGTCGGCTGGCGTTTTCGCTGGCGAGCGATTCGGCACAGGCCTGAAAAAGCGAGATGAAGAGGTATTCGCGAATCATCAGTCGCAATGCGGATTCGGTGTCGCCGATGACTTGTGGCAGAACTGGCGTCGGCCACGGGCGCTTGGCGAGATTCGCTTCCCATTGGGCGTCGAGTGGAATCAGCCGCTGGCTGACCGGCTCATAGAGTGCGCCGGTCTTCGGACGGTTGTGGATCACATAGACGCCCGAGTATTCACTGGCGGCCCGGCGGGCCTCGCTTTCGATCTGAATCTTTCCCACGAGCGCTGCAATGCCCGTCACCGAGTTGGGGACGCTGAAGAGGCCGACCACCGGCACGCCGGCATCAACGAGTCGGGCGTGGACGCGTTCGCCGACGGCCCAGACTTCGACTGTCTTTCCCGCAGCCGCCGCCAGCGTCTTCTCGGCAAAGTCGGCAACCACTTCGTTGAACTGACCGACGAGTCCCTGATCGGAGCCGAAAATAATGGCTCCGATCGCCTCGTCGCGCTTCGCATGGTTTGTCATCGCAACGGCTGTCGGTCGGTCGCTCGCCCGGAGGCAGACGCTGAGTCCCAGTTCAACGGTACGGCTGTAGTCCGCCAGTGCCAGCACTGAGCGTTCGTATTGCCCGATGCTCGAAGCGGCAACCGCTTTCATGGTGCGCACGACCGATTGGAGATCGCCGGCGCTACCGATCTGTCGGGCCAGGCTCGCAGCAGAATCACTCATTTGTCCTTCTTGGCAGGTTTGGCCGGCACAAATGAGGCGAGCGCCGCGCGGGCGATATCAGTCACCGCCTGGCGATCGTCGTCGCTGAGCTTCGCCGCGGTCTCGAATCGAGCGGAGACGTCTGCGGGGATATTGCCTGCGGCGTTGCGGACCGCCATTTCGGCGTCGGGCATTTTTTCGATCGCGATCGGATCAAACAGCCCGGCCGTCAGCCCCATGAGCACGGCGATCTGCTCGGGCACGGGCACCGGCGATGATTCGGCTTGCTTCAGACAGGCGCGAATGCGGCGACCATGCTCGATGCTCTTGCGGGTCGCGTCGTCGAGGCGTGCGCCGAAGCGGGCGAAGGTTTCCAGTTCTTCAAACTGCGCGTAGGAGAGTTTCAGATCGCCCGCCACGGCGCGATACGCCGCCCGCTGCGCTTTGCCGCCGACGCGCGACACGGATTTGCCGACGTCCACCGCAGGCAGCACGCCGGCTTCAAACAGTGTCGGCGACAGGTAGATTTGCCCGTCGGTGATCGAGATCAGATTGGTCGGGTTGTACGCGGAAATGTTCTGCGCCTCGGTTTCGATAATGGGCAGTGCAGTGAGGGAGCCGTTGCCGCGATCTTCACTAAGGTGAGTGGCGCGTTCGAGCAGCCGGGAGTGGATGTAAAAGATGTCGCCGGGAAACGCTTCTCGGCCGGGCGGGCGACGGAGCAGCAGGGACAGCTCGCGATAGGCGCGGGCGTGCTGGGTGAGGTCGTCGTAAACGATCAGCACGTCGCGGCCGGCCTCCATGAAGAACTCGGCGATGGTCGTCGCGGCGTAGGGCGTGATGTATTCAAGTCCGGGGGCGTCGTTCCCCTCGGCGACGACAACGACGGTATACGCCATCGCGTCCGCCTCGCGCAGCTTCGCAATGGCTTTGGCAACGGCGGCGGAGCGCTGGCCGATGGCGCAGTAGACGCAAACCACGTCTTTGCCCTGCTGATTCAGGATGGTGTCGATCGCGATGGTTGACTTACCGGTCTGGCGATCGCCGAGGATCAGTTCACGCTGCCCGCGGCCGATCGGGATCAGGGCATCGACGACCTTCCAGCCGGTTTGCAGTGGAACGGTGACCGGCGATCGCTCCATGATCGGAGCCGCCGGACGCTCGATCGGCAGGCGATGCTGGGTGTCGACAGGCCCCGCGCCGTCGAGCGGCCGACCGAGCGGATCAATC
>JBBRFH010000216.1:0-6047 GCA_038224615.1 Tepidisphaerales bacterium | reverse complement strand
GAAGTCCAGAATCACCGTCGTCTTCTGACGCGGCAGGACCCGAACGAGCTGCATCCCGTGGTGGCGACCGCCTGGGAGCAACTGCTTTACGATGATTGGCAGCGGACGCTCGACCACTACGCGCAGCGCCTGCAGAGGCCGTAGCTCGGCCGCACGTTCCGGTTGTTCCTCGATCCGACTTCCAAGACGCCGCAACGCTCGGGCATCAGTCCGGCACCAAGCAACAAGACGCAGCGGCTGTCTCCGCTGCGGGTGACACGATCCCTAATCCCAACCAAAAGGAAGAACGGCGGCATTGTTGTCCATAGCTTCCGCGACTTCTTCGAGACGACGTGCGTCAATGCGGGTGTGCCACATTTTGTCGTGGACATATGGATGGGGCATGCCGGCGGGAGGTCACAGGGCCAGACGTGTTACGGGCTTACCGACGAGAAAAGCCACGAATGGATGCAACGAGTCCGGTTCGAAATTGGACCGAGACGAATCTTAGGAGAACACCAATAGATTGCGTGAAGGTGATGTTCAATGTGGTCCTGGCCGCAATCTGCGCCGGCACGTTTGTTTCGCCGGGTGAAGACTGTGCCAAAAGTGGGCCAAGTCTACGGGTTGACTGGGTGCCTGCTTTTCAACTTTTGAACTCACAGACACTTACGACCGGTGCCGGACCGGAAACGGAGAGGGGGAGATTCGAACTCCCGTATGCTTGCGCATAACCGGTTTTCGAAACCGGCGCATTCAGCCACTCTGCCACCTCTCCAAGTGGGATGAGAAGATTAGCCGATCGGGTGGAACAGGTCAAAGCCAGACGCGGCCGGTGTCGTAACATGCAAGGCCTTCGCATTTAGGCCAAGCGCGCTTCGAGTAAGAACTTACGGCTCCAGCCGCAGGACTTTTGTTTGAGCCGAAGGCGGGCCTTCATCACTTTGCCGTTTTCCTTCCGGATCTCCCACGGCTTGAGCTTGTTCAACGCGATGCGCCGCAGCCGCGAGAAGTTCTCGGCCCCACGCCTCGACCACTTCCCAACTGTCCGACCCACACAGCACGGCCAGGATGGCGATGCCCAGAATGTCGCTCAGAGAATGTCAGGCGTCGGCCGCCCGCGGGTCGGTGATACCTCGAAAAAAGCGCAGCAGAGATTCAGTCGCCTGGCCTTCCATGGGCAAGCGGCCAACATTTCGCTTCGTCGGCGGTATGTGTCTTCGTGGGGAATCCGCACACAACGTCACTTCCGGACCTCGACAGCACAAGTGTGCAGCGGTTTCTCGCGGCGTCGGGTAATGTCTCGTCCACGATGGGTTGGCGGACAGCAGTGAAATGGGCCTGGCCGGCGGTGTGCGTGATCGTGGCGGCTTTGGCGTTGTGCGAAGGGGTGCGCTTGCGCTGGAACCTGTGGGAATGGACGCAACCGATCCGCTTCGTCGGCGACATCAACAACGGCTTCAACCACGGTCGCCGCGCCAGCGAGTGGGGTTATCTCAATGTCTACGAACGTCTCAAGCCCGAGCCCGGGCGGGCGACGATCGACTACGGGCCGCTTCGGCTCGGCGTGATGTCGGCGTGGGTGAGCTGGCTCAAGAGCAACGACTATCCGACGACCGACTATCGCTCGGACGACGTCCAGAAAACGCGGGCCTATCACGCCCCGCTTCTGAACTTCAACATGACGATGGAACTGCTCGCAGCGGTGGCGGCGTTCCTGCTGGTGTGGCATGTGCGGCGGAGATCGATCGATCCGGCGCAGCACGCCTGGGCGCTGCCCCTATCCCTGCTGGCGGCGCTGCTGGTGTGGTTCAATCCGGCGTCGATGCTCGAAGCGCACGCCTGGCCGCAGTGGGACGTGTGGCCGATGCCGTTCTTCTTGTTCGCGCTCTACTGCGGGCTGCGGCGATGGTGGCTGGCGGCGGGATTGCTCATCGGGTTCGGTTCAATGTTCAAGGGGCAGATCCTCATGGTCGGCTGGACGATCCCGCTGTGGGCCTTCTGCATGGGCGACTGGCGCGGGGCGCTGCGCACGATCGTCGGCGTTTTCGCGGCGATCATGCTTGTCGGTTCGCCTTGGGCGCTGAGCAACTATGACGAGGCGACGAAGCTGCGCATCATCCACCCCGCCGCCATCGGCATCACTGTGCTGGCGACGCTGGCGGCGATCCTCGTGCCGCGAAGGTTTTCACCGGCGCTGGTCTGCTTCGCGATCGCGACATCGCTGTACGTTTCAATGTCCTGGCTGGGCGGAACCGACTACTGGTATCGCAGCGCGCTCGACGTCGGCACGTGGCACTTCCACACGATGCGGATGGGCCCGACGTCCAATCTGCCTGCGATCCTTGAGACGCAATGGCAGTGGCAGATCGACGACCTGCTCTTCACCCTGCCCGCGTTCGCCTACCGCGACAGCGCGGGCGCCGAGGGCCTGCGCATCGGTGGCGACATCACCATGCGCACGCTGCTCTTGTCGATCTACTTCGGGCTTAGCGCGCTGTGCGCCGTCCGCGCGGCGTTCCTCGATCGCGGCCGCGACACGCGCGTGCTGCTGGCGCTGTCGATCCCCTGGCTGCTGTTCTTCGTCATCCCCTGCCAGGTCCACGAGCGCTACCTCGTGTTCGTGTCGATGTGCGCCGCGACGTGGGTGGCGTGCGGCGCGGGCGTGACGCTGATAGGCGTGGTGCTGACGGTGGTCGCGTTCATGCACGTGATCGTGTGCATGATCGGGTCGAACGGGATCGACTGGGTGGGAATGGAAGGCATGTACGATTCGCCGTTCGGCTTCATCCGCCGGCTTATTGACCCGACCAACCCTGGCATCGCATGGCTGTTGCTGTTGGCGGTGCTCATCCTGCTGTACAACATCTTTACGCCCGTGCGGCGTCCCCCTGCCTGCTGTGGGAACGGAGTCAACTAAATGAGTTTGCCAGATGCGTCGATCGCGACGTTTAATACCCCCGCCGGGCCGGACGCTACGCCGCGCTCGCGCCGCGCGATGATCAAGACGATCGTGATGTGGACGGTGATCGCTATCGTCAGCGTGATCGCATTGTGTGCGGGGACGAAGCTGCGGCGCGGGTTCTTCGACTTCGCGGTGCCGATACACTTTCAATCCGACAACTATCGCAATTACTCGTGGGGCTTCTACACCTTCTACAACGCGCACGACCGCGGCCGATCGTTCCTGGACACCTTCGACGACGCGGGGATTCAGGATCGCCGCAACAATCCGTACATCGACTACTCGCCCGGGCGGCTGGCGGTCTACACGATGTGGATGCGCGCCCATCATGCGGTCGACGCGTACGGGCCGTTCCCTGCCAAGCCGCCTCCGCGCGCCAATAAGGATATCGTCAAGCAGGCCGCCGAGGTCGCCGCTTGGCAGCAGACGCAGCGCGATTTCTGGCGGTGGTTTCTCGACTTCAACACGGTGTTCGAGGCAATCGGCGCCGTCGGTGCATTCTTGCTGACGCGGCAGGTGGTGCGGAGCGCGGGGGCAAAGCCGATCCGGGCGAACACGATCGGGCTTATCGCGGCGCTGCTGCTGTGGTTCAACATGGGCATGATCATCAGCGCCCACGGCTGGCCGAGCGGGGACATGTGGGTCGTTCCGCCGTTCATCTGGGCGGTCTACCTGTGCCGGCGAGGCAACTGGGCGCTCGCGGGCGCGGCGTTGGCGATCGGGACACTATTTAAGGGGCAGCAGTTCTTCGTGCTGCCCATGTTCATCCTCTGGCCGCTGTTCCAGCTTCGCTGGCGCGCCGCGGCGGCGCTGGTGGGCGGATTCCTCGGGCTCTTCGGACTGGCGACGTGCGGATGGACGCTCACCCACGTCGACGCCCAGCACGTCCGCTACAAGGATTGGCTGGCGATCCTGTTCGCGGTGCTGCTCCCGCTCGTCACCGTGCTCGCCGCGATCGCCCGGCGTTTGCTGCTCCCGCGACTCTCGCGCGAGCGCCGCTGGGTGATGCCGATCGTCCTCGGGGCGTTGATCGTGCTGCCAGCGGCGCTGGCGCTGTGGCCGAGCTTCGTCTGGCAACTGCCGCAGTTCAGCGATCCGAAACAAGCCCCGTGGATCGCATCCTCGGGCGCGGCGTACCTCATCCTTATCCTGCTCGGCACCGCCAGCGCGCTGGCGGCGCAGTACGCGCGGCGATGGCAGACGCTCACGACGGTCGGCCTGGGCTTGTTCGGCGCGTCGGCGCTGGCGTCGATGCTGCTGTTCTCAACGTGCTTTGCCTGGTTTGACGCCGGCTACATGTTCGGCACGGATCACTGGGAGTTCATGGTGATGGGCCTGACCAGCAACCTGCCCGGCATCATGACCAAACGGTTTGGATGGGATCAGCACGGCGGACCGCAGTACATGGTCTCACTGTTCAATGCCCACTGGTACACCCTTGGGTACAAGATCGAGATGACGCTCAAGACGCTGCTGTTCTCGATCTACCTGTTGCTGCTGGTGCTAAGTTCGATGGGCGTGGCGATGCACGATCGCCGCAACAGCACGCGGTTTCTCGTCGCGGTGGTGACGCCGTGGGTGCTGTTCTTCACCATCCCCTGCCAGATCCACGAGCGCTACCTCCTGTTCGCCGCCGCTGCCGCCAGCATCTGCATCGGGCACTCGATCGGCGCCGCGCTGCTCGGCGTGTTCCTGACGGCGGTCACATGGGTGATGACGATCCACGTCATGATCGGCAACCAGCTGATCCGCCTGACCTGGAACCGCTACCTGGAGGCAGCGTATCCGGAGTGGTTTGACAAGAAGACGACCTTCGCTCATCAGCTCTACCGGTTCTGCGAGGGCTCGCACCCGGACATCGGCTGGGCGGTGATTCTGACGGCACTGGTTTTCCTGTGGATCACCCTGACGCCCGTGTGGGTGCGCAGGCGAACGTTCCCGCTTCTGCCCGCGTTCGCGGTCGTCTCGCCCAAGCCAGCGCCTGAACCCGTGCGCCGCGACGAGGCTTCAATCCCTCTCGAGCCGCAACCGTTGATCGCGGTCGAACCGCAGTAACCCTGATTGCCGTGATCCGGCCCGTTTCCCTTCAAGGGAGGAGCCAGGTTTCGCCGGCGCACGCGCGCCGTGGCTCCACGGCGCTTACCCCCTACAATGGCGCGATGCGAAACGTGTTCGTTTACCTGCTGGGCCTGACCATTGCACTCTGGCTTGGCGGGCTGATCGCGCTGTTCATCTTCGTCTCGACCCTCTTCGTCAACGACCGCGCGACGGCCGTCCTTGCGGCGCCGCAGCTATTTCATTCGTTCGATCGATACCAGCTCATGGTCGCCGGCGTGGCGATCGTCTGCGCGATTGGGTGGCGGTTCTACGCATGCTCGATCGTGAAAAAAGTCATGATGGGCGCGCTATTGGTGGCGGCGAGCCTGGGGGTTGTCGAGATCGCCTATATCGCGCCGCACCTCGACGGCTCGCGAGTGGTCGATCATGACACGTTTCAGCGATACCACGCGATCGCGCGATGGGCGTACGAGGCCGCCGCCGCGCTCGTGATGGTGGCCGGCGGGTTGTACGTGCGGGCGTTGCAGGCGGAGCGCAACACCGTCTACGTCACGCGTCCGGCGTCGGCTGTCGGCGGCGGTCAAACATCGTCAGCAACTGCTCCGGCGTGAAAGCCTCGGCCCGCAGAGACGGATCGAACCCCAGCTCATCGAACGGCACGTCAAACCCCGCCATGTCGACCGCCTTGCGGAGCGTCTTGCGACGGAACGAAAAAACCCTCTGCACGAAGCGCCCGAATGGCCGGGCGCGATCGCACAGGCGATCGGCGCGCGTCAGTCGCACCAGAGCTGAATCGATCTTCGGCGAAGGCCAAAACGCACCGGGAGGCAGCGTGCGCAATACCTCGACGCGCGACAGCAACTGCACCATCACCGTCAGCGGGCCGTAGTCGTCGCTGTCGGCCTTTC
This sequence comes from Tepidisphaerales bacterium, assembly GCA_038224615.1. Lineage (GTDB taxonomy): Bacteria > Planctomycetota > Phycisphaerae > Tepidisphaerales > Tepidisphaeraceae > JBBRFH01. The sequence goes on along the minus strand of JBBRFH010000216.1, from coordinate 137 downwards.
CCTTGAGCCGATCGGCAACTTCCTTCTGCACCGTGAAGACGAGCTGTGACACGCCGACCAGCAACAGCTCGATCACCAGCGGGGACGCAATGTTGTAAGGCAAATTGGCAACCAGCTTGACGTGCCGCAGTGTCTCC
>JBBRFH010000215.1:0-6130 GCA_038224615.1 Tepidisphaerales bacterium | reverse complement strand
CGTCCCAGGTGAGGCCGGGCTTGGGCGAGCCGCCGATGATCTGGATGACGGTCTTGGGCTCGAATGCGTCGCATGCGATGGTCGCGGCCTCGGGGATGGTGGCGATCGAGTCGTTGTAGTAGCGAACGCCGTTGGATTCGTGAACAAGTTCGAGTCGGTGCGGCAGGCCGCGGAAATTTCGGACGGCATTCCGGGCGCGATCGGGATCGAGTCCACTCGCCAGCAGTGCGGCCTGCGCGTTGTGCTGGTTGTGCTCGCCGGGGATAAGCAGGTCGATGTGTCCGATGTGCGGGTCGGGATACATCGCGACGGTGACGCCGGGTTGCTCAACGAACGTCTGCGAGAGTGTGTCATCGCGCCGCACGATTCGATCGCCGGCCGTCTGGAAGCGGACGATGTTCCGCTTGGCGTCGATGTAGTCGTCCGTCCCGCCGTGCCAGTCGACGTGGTCAGTGCCGAGCATCGTCAGGCACGCGACGTTCGGCGACCAGCGCATTCTGCCGAGCCAGTGAAGCATGTAGCTGGAAAGTTCGAGCACGATGCTGCAATCGTCGGTGAGCTTGGGCAACTCTGAAAGCAGCGATTTGCCGATATTACCGCCGACGAAGCACGGGCCGGCGCTGGCGAGCATCAGGTCGAGCAGCGCGCTGGTGGTTGATTTGCCCTTGGTGCCGGTGACGCCGAAGATTTTGCCCTGGGCGCGTTCGACGAAGAGGCAGATCTCGGTGGTGATCGGCACGCTCGCGTTTCGCGCCGCGACGAGAAACTCGCTCGTCGGCTTCACCGCCGGCGAGGTGACGACGAGATCGGTGTCAGTGAAGTCGCTGGCGCGTTGATCGCCAAGCCGATACTCGATCGGCAACCCGTCGAGCTGCGCGACCGAGTCACGCAGGTTGTCGATCGGATCGCGGTCGGTGACAAGCACCTTCGCGCCCTGCCCGACGAGCCACTTCGCCACCGCAATCCCCCCGCCGAAGCGACCAAGGCCGAGAACGGTGACGCGTTTGTTTCTGAAGTCATCCATGACTGGCAGCATTGGTCGGTACTGTACCGCATTCGAAGAGGTACTGCGGCGTGGCAAACTGCGCTAGCGCCAATCCAGCAGCTTCACGCCCGGGATCCTCGCAAAGTGCGCGGCGTTGGCCGTTGCAACCGCGGCATCATTCGAAATCGCGATCGCCGCGATTTTGAGTTCCATCGTTCCCACGCGCACCCGTTGCTTCCGGAGCGATGCAAACACCATCGCTGCGGCGGCAGCGAATGAGAGTATGGCATAGTTGCCAATATCATCGAGAAGTGTCTGGAGCCGCAAATAGCCCTCAATCTCACGTTCGACCTTTTTCGATGCGGCTATGTACGAGAGCCATCCGCGCAGTTGCTCCTCGATCGAAATGATGGTCGTGCAGAGCAGTTCGTCGCCGACGGACGCCAAGTGCATCTTAGCGCGGTCGTAGCTCGTTCCCTCTTGGTAGTTCAAGATCGAGAGATGTCGGTGTCGAGGACGATCACTTCTTCGGCCGGCGCTCTTTGGACACAGGCCGCGGCCGGAACAACTCGCGATACTCGCGGCCAAGGCGAACCATCTCCGCGTATGCAGGGTCGCCAGCAAACGGCGATTTGCGATCAAGCCACCATTTGCCGTTGCTTGCGGGCTTCTCCATCAGCTCCACACGGCGCTCAAGGGCGGTGAGTCGTTCTTCGAGGAGCTTGAGCGTCATACCCACATTATGCTCGTGCCGGCGTTGATTCTCAACCGGAAAGCGTCAACTGCGAAACGCCGCGCTCCCGCACTCGGGGCATCGATCCGGCGTGGCGCGCAGGTCATAGCCGTGCCGTTGACAGACGCTCCCGGCAATACGAACGCAGAGGGCAGCGTCGGAACCCTTGCGGGCACCACGCCGGAATACGCAAAGACTTTGACGTTGTCGAATCCTTGAACGGTTTCTTCTGTGTCATACACGCACAGGCAGAGCCTATGAATGCCAACGGACGCGTACCGATGGCCATTGCCGTAAGCCGGGCCGTAAGGTAGCCGCGCAAAGTGGCTCCACTGGACCCCACAAAATAGGTTCAGCGCCCCGAGCGCGGTCAGAAGCGTGAGCCACATCCCACCGCGCCCGACCCGTAGCGACAACAACGGCCTATTCAATCGCCTTTCCAAGATCCTCCCTCATCGTCTCCGCCGCACGTTTCACGGCGGCTTGCCAGGTTTCTCCGGCTTGCCGCTTCGGATACAGCACACTGCGGCTGGCGCTGACGATCGCGCCGTGGCCGTTGGCGTCGAACGCTGCCTTGGTCATATCGGCCGTTGCGCCCTGCGTGCCGTAGCCGGGGAGGAGGAAGATGCTGTTGGGGAGCTTTTGTCGCAGCGACTGCATCGTGTGGGTCTGCGTGGCACCGACGACCGCGCCCAGGTTGCTGTATCCCTTGTTGCCCATTAACTGCCGCGAAGGCGCCAGCGTTTGGAGGAGGGTTGCGACATGTTCGGAGAAGGTGACGCCGGCTTCGGTGCGGACGTCTTGCAGGTCTTTCGAGCCGGGATTGCTGGTGCGGACGAGGACGAAAACGCCCTTCCCTTCGTCGCGGCAGACCTGAAGGAACGGGTCGATCGCGTCGAGGCCGAGGTACGGGTTGATGGTGATCGCATCGGGCGTGGCGACGTCGTCGAGTTCGCTAAACTCCAGTTCCGCCAGATGGGCAGCCGCGTAGGCTTCGCTGGTGGAGCCGATGTCGCCGCGTTTGACGTCGCCGATGACGAGCAGCCCGAGCTGTTTGGCCTCGTGGATCAGGCTGTAGTAGGCCTCAACCCCCTGCCAGAGGAAGCGCTCGAAGTACGCGCTCTGGAACTTCACGACCGGGGCGATGGGCGCGACCGCTTTCAGCACGCCGGTGCAGAACGAGTAGACGGCATCGACGCAGGCGTCGAGGTCGCGCATGTCTTTGGGCTTCAGCTCGTCGGGGAACGCGTCGAGCATCGGATCGATGCCGACGCAGATCGGGGCGCGCTTGGCATCAATGGCGTCGATGAGACGGTCGACGAAAAGGGCTTCGCTCATGAACGTCAGTTGTACGCGTCAGGCGGCCTTTATCAACGACGCGGCGCCGACCGCAACGCACGCAGATGACGACGCATCAGCGCCTCATGGGTGTCGTCGGGCTTGTCCGGCGTGGGCGCGAGACGGGTCCATGTCGCGTCGGATTGCAGGTCCCACGCCTGGACGTGGTCGTTGAGGCAGACGTTCAGGATTTCGCGCAGCGTCTGCTTATGCAGCGGGTCTTCAATGGGCGTGATCGCTTCAACCCGGTAGTCGAGATTGCGCACCATCCAGTCGGCCGAACCGATGTAGTATTCTTCCTGGCCGTTGTTGTGGAAGTAGTAGATGCGGGAGTGCTCCAGCAGTCGGCCGAGGATGCTCACGACGCGGATGTTCTCGCTCAAGCCCGGAACGCCCGGCCGCAGGCAGCAGAAGCCGCGGACGTTGAGGTCGATCTTCACCCCCGCATGGCTCGCCTCATACAGGCACTTGATGATCTTGTGATCCTGCAGCGCGTTCATCTTGGCAATGATGTGCGCCGATTGGCCGGCGCGGGCGTGGTCGATCTCACGGCGGATCATCCCGATGAATCGCTGCCGCATGTTTACCGGCGCCACCAGCAGCTTGCCGTAGTCCGCCTTGATCGATCGACCCGTCAGGTGATGAAACAGCTCGATCACATCGGAGGTGATCAGCGGATTGCATGTGAACAGGCCGACGTCGGTGTAGAGCTGCGCGGTCTTGGAGTTGTAGTTGCCGGTACCGATGTGGCAGTAAGTGCGCAGGCCATCAGGCTCTTCGCGCACGACCATCGCCAGCTTGGAGTGCGTCTTCAGTCCGACCAGCCCGTACACGACGTGTACGCCGGCCTTTTCGAGCTTCTGTGCCAGCTCCACATTGCGCAGCTCATCGAAGCGGGCCTTGATCTCCACGAGCACGGCGACCTGCTTGCCCATCTCGGCGGCGCGGATCAGCGCGGGGACGAAGGGTGAATCGCTGCTCGTGCGGTAGAGCGTCTGCTTGATCGCCAGCACCTTCGGGTCGGCGACGGCGCTCTTGATGAATCGCTCGACGCTGGCACTGAACGACTCATAGGGATGATGGACCAGGATGTCGCCGCTGCGGATAACCGAGAAAATGTCGCTCTCCTCGTCCTGCAATCGGGCGGGAACGAGCGGCTGCCAGGGCTTGTACTTCAGGTCAGGCCGATCAAGGAACGCCAGCGCCATCAGGTCGTCCATGTCGATCGGGCCGGGCACGATGTAGACGTCTTCGGGCTCGCACTCGGTGCCTTCGATGAGGAGCTGGCGCATTTCGTCGCTCATCGCTCCGGGCAGTTCCAGCCGGACGACCCCGGCCAGGCGGCGCTTGCGGATTTCCTCGGTCACCATCGCCAGCAGGTCGTCGGCGTCTTCTTCATCCAGTTCGATGTCGGCGTTGCGCGTCAGGCGGAAGAGGTGATGCTCCAGCACCGTCATTCCCGGAAACAGCGCCGGCAGATTCGCTGCGATCACGCCCTCCAGCGGGACAAAGGAATGCACACCCGGAAGCGGAACCCAGCGGGGCAGGTTTTCGGGCAGCTTGATGCGGCAGAAATTCCGCATCCCGTCCGGGGCCTCCAGCATGACGCCCATCGACCGGCTGAGGTTGCTGATAAACGGGAACGGATGCCCGGGATCGACCGCCAGCGGCGTGAGGATCGGGAACACCTGTCGGCGAAAGAAGTCGTCGGCATGGGCGCACGAGGCGGCATCGAGATCCTGGTAACGTCGAACCGTCACCCCCTGCGCCTTAAGCGCCGGGTGCAGTTCCTCAAACCAGAGGCGGTACATCTCGTCGAGTAGCGGATGGACGCGCTGATGGATCCGGGCAAGCTGCTCTTCGACCGTCAGGCCGTCGAGCGAGAGGTCGGTCAAGCGATCGGCGCGCTGCCGTTGCAGACCGCCGACACGCTTCATGAAAAATTCGTCCAGATTGCTGGCGAAGATCGCCAGAAATTTCACCCGCTCCAGCAACGGCACCTTTTCGTCTTTGGCCAGTTGCAGGACGCGGTCGTTGAAGTCGAGCCAACTGAGTTCCCGATTGAGGAACAATTCCTCCGGGAGACGCTGGTCGATCGCGGCCAAGGCGGGGGTGACGTCAGTTTCGGCGTGCATGCAGTCAATCCAGGCGTATTTTCGGCTTCCTACGGCTTGGGCTGGCGCGTGTGCGCAGGCCCGGTCCGTATGCAGGGAAGCATACACCGAAATGTTAACATGCGATTAAACGACAAGGCCGACGCGCCGCAAACGCTGCGGTGCGTCGGCCTCAACTCGGTTGACCAGGCGCGTTATCGCTTGCGACGGTCGCGGCGGGCCTTACGCTTTTTCGAGCCAATCTTTCGGCGGCGGCGGGGTTTAGCCATTCGATTCTCCTTTTCGATTCGAGTCCCTCAACATAGCAAACAGATTTCTAATGTCTAGATTCGCGAAACGACCCCTGACGACGCTGTCGCCAGGGGTCGGGTGAGTTTAACGAGGGCGACGGGGCTCGAACCCGTAACCTCCGGCTCGACAGGCCGGCGCTCTAACCAATTGAGCTACGCCCCCTCAGCTCCGCGAGGGAGAGGGAAGAATGTATGCGCCCGAGGCTCGCTGTCAAGCCGTCGGCACCCAACGAAAAACCGGCCGACGCTCTGAAACCACAAAGCTTGCGCATTTCCACACTTGCGCCGCTCCCATCCCACCCCGAACCCCCATTTTGTCAAAAAACCGCCTAGGGAAGACCCTGCGGCATTTAGGTATTCCCCTTAACAGGGTGGATGGTGAAAACTGTCACAAACATCGCTCGTATAACAGATTAGAAGCAATGCAGTGATTCGGTGTTTTGCCTAAGCGATGCGGCCATGACGACCGATACATCTAACAAGCTCGCAGTGCTCTGGAGCCATCGGCGCGGTTTGCACCGATCAGTCGAGATGAACGTGTCATTGCAGTTGTTGTCGCCCATCAAAGCATGGTCGTGGGAGCGGATCATGGCCCGAAGCGCATTCATTGTCGTCTGCCTGCTGCTCGTGGGTGTATGGATCCATCCGTACGTCACCGGTGCCTTTGAAG
>JBBRFH010000214.1:0-6145 GCA_038224615.1 Tepidisphaerales bacterium | reverse complement strand
CAACAGACTACGCACTCGCACCTTCTCGGCCTTCGGAGACGTTCAGCTTGGTCTCGATCCTGTCGGTCGTCGCGGCGATCGGCAGCTTCTATACCGGCGCATTCTTCGGCTTCGTTCTGGCGATCGGCGCGATCCTCTTTGGCGTGCTCGGCCTGGTCCTCGCCATCAGCCCCGCCCGCCGTGGCGGAATGCTGTCGGTGATCGCCATCTTCGCCGGCGTCATCGGTATCATCGCCGCGATCTTCAAACTCGCCGGAAACGTGCTCGGTTAGGGCCGGACGATGCGTGTTGCGTGATGAGTGTCCCGGGACCATCGTCGCGGCTTGATCACGCAACACGCGTCACGCCACACTCATCACTTGGAGTCGCCATGCTCGTCGCCGCTCACCCGCAGCATTCCCGTCAGCATCAGCAGTGTCTCGATGCGTGTCTCGCCTGCGCTCAGCAGTGCGATTTCTGCAGCGACGCGTGCATCGACGAGAACCAGGCGCATTGCGCCAAGCTCTGCCGCGATTGCGCCGACCTCTGCTGGACCAGCGCCCGCTTCATGAGCCGCAACGCCCACGGCCTCGATGCCCTCTGCGATGCCTGCGCCGACCTCTGCACCACCTGCGCCGAGGAATCCCAACATCACCACAGCACCCACTGCCAGGCGTGCGCCGAGACGTGTCGTCATTGCGCCGACGAGTGCCGCCGCATGTCCGCCACCACCCCCCGCACCCCGGCCGGCGAACGGCTGTAGTTGGTACGGTCCGCAACGCGCCCTCACTTGCGACCCGATCCCCGGGACCGCGCGGGGGATGGTCCGCGGTGCGCACCGTACAGGCCTCGCTTGTGTTTGGCCGGAGTGGTTCGGATACTGAGCCATGAGGACGCGTGGCCCAGCAGGTAGGGCGGGATGCAATCCCGCCATGCCTCACCCGGGCAAACCCAACGGCGGGATTTCATCCCGCCCTACTCGCTTGCGGCAATTGAATTGGTAGTCAACCCGGTGCCACGGGTCGTCGGGACTCCGAAGACCTGTGTCTTTGTCCGTCGATCGGCACAGGTCTGCGGGGTACCGCCGGCCTGTGGCACCCGGCTGGATTTTCACCACCAAGAACACCAAGGACACCAAGAGGAAGACTTAAGAGTTGGATTCATTCTCTTCTTGGTGGATTTTGGTGTCCTTAGTGGTTTTGTTACTTATTCGTGCTTATCGGTGTTCATCTGTGGCTAACTCCCTGATTGAGCAGGTAGGCCGGTCGCACCGCGCGTAGAACCGAGCCGCCTCGCGCAATAGTTCGACGCTATACATCGGCGCGGGCCTCTCGCCAGGGGGTTGTGCGTTTGGCCTTGATGTCCTTCATTCCCCGCGCGAACGATTCTTCGAATCCGGGAATACTAAGCGGTTCGCGCGTTGCGACGTCGCTCTTGCGGGCTTTGACGAAGGCCAAAAACTCCGACGCCACGCGGAACTGCGGCCCGGACATGCCGTCGATCAGGGCCTTGGCTTGTTCTCGCAGTTCGACGGTACTCATGCTGCCATTTTATCGCATCCGCGAATTCATTCCAACGTGGATTTGAACGGCGTGAAGCTCAGGCTCTCAAGGAATTGATCGCAGTTGCTTCTCTGCGATCACCTGCAGCCGATTATTCCCGGCGTCGACAATGACGATCCGCCCGCTCGTGTCGGCGACGGCGGCCCAGGGGTTCATGAGTTCGCCGGGGAGCTTGCCGGGGGCGCCCCATTGGCCGAGGGGTTTGCCGGTGGTGCGCTCGATGAGTTGGACGCGCATGTTGCCGAACTCGGTCACAATAAGGTTGTTGTTCTGATCCAATTCCAACCCGTAGGGGAAACGAAATTCGCCGGGCGCCGAGCCGGTGTGGCCGATGTTGCGGAGAAAGGTGCCGTCGAGCTTGAGGACGCTGATGCGGTTGTTGCAGGCGTCGGCGACGTAGAGTTCGTCGTCGACGATCGCGATCGACTGCGGCCGGGCGAATTCGCCGTCGGCCTGGCCGGTCTTGCCGATCTCGCGGACAAACTTCAAATCCTTGTCGAAGACCTGCACGCGGTTGGCGTCGCTGTAGTCGCCGACGTAGATGTTGCCGGCGGTGTCGAACGCGATGTCGGTGACGAGCGAGAATTGGCCGGGATCGGTGCCGCGAGTGCCGAAGCGCTTGAGTTCAATTCCTTCCGGCGTATAGACGATGACGCGATGGTAGTGAGTGTCGGGGACCCACAGATTTCCGTCCGGGCCGACGCTGAGGCCGACGGGTTTGCCTTGGGCCCACTCGGGCATCCGCCACGCGTGCACGACGGTGCCGTTGCGATCGATGTGCTGCACGCGGGCCTGACGATCGACGACGAAGAAGGTGTCGTCGGACTTTTTGTACGCGATCGCGCGGGGGTAGACGACCTGCCCGGGCGCGTCGCCGGTGGAGAGCCAGATGGATTGCGGCTGGGTGGTGGTGTCGTCGCAGCCGGCGAGAAGCGCGGGCAGAAGGCAGACGGCAACGGGCAGGAGCAATCGCAGCACGGTGCGGCGACGACTGCCCGCGGCCAGCAATAACTGGATCGCAACGCTGACCAACGTGACGACCAGCACCAGCACCAGCGACGCCTCGATCATCGGCCCGTAGCGCTGCTTGTGAACCCACGTCATCAACATCGGAATCAGCGACGGCGGCGTGAGCAGCGCGGCGGCGGGGACTTCGGTGAGCGACAACGTCGCCACCAACAGCGCCGCCGCGGCGAGCGCAGGCCAGGCGCGGGGGAGGACGACCCAGAGCGCGGCCTGCAGCGGGCCAGCACCATCGACGGCGGCCTGGTTGCGCAGCGAGCGATACTCGCCGGCGTGCGTGCTCAGTCCCGCGAGCAACGCGATCCAGCCGAATCGGCCGACGTGCGCAAAGACGACGGCGAGGTTGGAGTCGAGGATCAAACGCATCGGAGAGAGCCGGCCCATCCACGGCGCATCGTAGCCGTAAATCCGCAACAGCGCGATCGCCAGGAACTGCCCGCCGACGAGGAAACTGCCGACCGCGGCGATGAGCGCGAAGCGCGGACGGGCGACCGCGCCGAGCGTTCCGAGCAGCAACGCCGCCAGGCCCGCGCCGAGCGCGATCCCGAACGAACAGAGCAATTGCGGGAGGACGTCGTCAGCGATCGCGATCGGGTTGAACCGGCGCGGAAGCCCGCTCAGCAGACCGCAGACGGGAGCGACGAGCGCGACGAGGAGGATGGTGACACTCAACGGAATTGCGCCGCGAAGGCGCAAGCGTGGCGGCGGAGCGGGTTCGGGATCGAGGAGGTGATTGGTGTCGCGCGCGATGAGCCTGGTTGCGATCAGGAGAAAGATTGCGACCAGCGCGATCGCCGGGAGGCCCGCGCCCAGCGCCATCGCGCTGCGCTCGACCTGCGTGCCGAAGCCAAGTTGCGACGCGACGCCGCCTTGCAGTTGGGCGATGGGGTTAGCGAGCGCGCTGGTGCGGCCGGTCTCGAAGATCATGCGAATCTCAGTCGACAGCACGCTGATACCGCTGGGCTCAAAGACGCTGAACTCCTGCATCGCCAACAGCGTCGCAAGGAGCATCGCGGCAATCAGCGCCGGCGCGCAGCGGCGGGCGATGGTGCGCATCACCGCGCCGTCAAGCGTGGCCTGATCGACCAGATCGCGCTCGATGTTCGACAGCGCCAGCGCCAGCACGCCGCACGGGATCGGCCAGAGCCACGTCGCCAGGATCCACACACATCGCGCGTGGTCGGCGAAGCTCTGCGGATAGGGAAGCACGCCGAGCGCGTTGATGACTTCGGTCCAGCCGTAGCCCAGCACGATCGACGGCGTAAGCACCGGGAGCGAGATGAGCGTGACCAGCACGCCCCGCCCGACCCGCCCACGCGTCCCCGCCAGCGCCGCGGCCGGCGCGACGGCGAGCAGCGTCGCGATTGAACCGCTCATGAAGGCGAGAAACACAGTCTTCGCCAGCAGTCGCCACGTCCAGACGCTCCAGAGCGCGCTTGCCAAGGTGTGCGGCCGGGCGATGACGCAGCCTACCAGCCAGCCGATCGGCGCCACGCAGCAGATGAGCAGCACGAGCCACAGCGCGATGCGGGAGAGGAGGTCGAAGCGAGCCACTTGCCGCAGAGTCTATGCGAATGAAAGCGATCCACGAATCTTCACGAATTGGCACGAATGGAATACAGAAGAGGAGCCACAGATTGGGCACGATTCGCACAGATCGGATATCTGTGTTTGGCTGTGTCCCATCTGTGGCTGATCCCCTTTTCTGATTCGTGTAATTCGTGCAGATTCGTGGTTCCTTTTGTGCGCGTATACTGGTCGGCATGAAGATCTACACCCGCACCGGCGACGACGGCACGACCGGGCTTATTGGCGGCGACCGCGTGCGTAAGAGTGACAAACGGCTCGACTGCTACGGCAGCGTTGACGAACTCAATGCCTCGATCGGGCTGGCGTCGGTCATCGCGCCGGCGGAATTGCTGGCGATGGTGCGGGAGGTGCAGGAGGAGCTGTTCGTCATCGGCTCACATCTGGCTGCCCCCGAGAACGACCCGGCGGCGCAGAAATATTTGCCAACCATCGACGACAGCATCGTCGGCCGGCTCGAGATGCAGATCGACCAGGCGACGGCGGAGTTGCCGGCGCTGAAATACTTCATCCTCCCCGGCGGGACGGAATTGGCGGCGCGGCTGCACATCGCCCGCACCGTCTGCCGGCGCGCTGAGCGCCTGTGCGTCGACTTTGCATTGGATCGCCCGATCCACCCGACCATCGTGACGTATCTCAATCGACTCAGCGACTGGCTTTTCGTGCAAGCCCGGGTTGCCAATCACGCCGCCGGTGTTGAAGACGTGCCGTGGCGGCCGCGGGGCTGAGCCGACGCAAATTCTGGATTCTGAATTCAGCATTCCAACAAAAAGACCCCGCCCCCGGCGTTCATCCGGGGGCGGGGCGTGGTTTCACAGGTTCACGGAAACTGAGGCGCGCCTAATCGTAGATTGCGAGCCTCATGTGCCCTGGGTTCACTACTGGAGAAGCCGCAGGGCGGACTGAGGGGACGAGTTGGCCTGCGCCAACACCGTCTGAGCGGCCTGAGACAGGATCTGAGACCGGGTCAGATTCGCCGTTTCCGAGGCGAAGTCGGTATCACGGATGGCGGATTCGCTGGCCGTGACGTTCTCGAGAGCGACGCCCAGGCTGTTCACGGTCGAACCGATCGTGAACTTCTGGAACGCACCGAGTCGGCCACGCAACTGCGCGACCTGCTTGGTGGCCTGGTCGACGATCTTCTGAGCATCGACGATGTTGTCGCTGGTCAGCGAGTTAGCACCGCCCGAGCCGAGTGAGCTGAGGTAACCCAGCGTGTCGGACCCGAGGCTGCCGGTGCTGATTCGGCCGATGCCGAGTGAGGCGGTGTCGGCATGGGTCACCTTGCCGCCGAGCGAGAACGTCGCCCCGCCGCCGGTGATGCTGAAGCTGGTCGACCCCGGGACGTTGAACGCGTCGGTGATCGTGAAGTCCACGTCCAGACCACCGCTGCGGTAGCTGACCTGCTTGCCGGTGCCGATGGCTGCGGCGCCGTTGACCTGGATCTCGGCGTCCTGGCCATCGTCCTTGAGCTTGTCGGTCGTGAACGAACCGCTGACCGACTTGACGCTGACGAACTGCGCCGAGCCGTACTCGGTGCTGTTGAAGTCGACGTTGCCGCCGTTGATGCTGGCGCTGACGCCGGTGACGTCCTTGAGGGCGTTCACCGCGGTGGCGATGGCGCTGACGCTCGTGCCGGCGCCGAAGCTGAGCTGCTCGACGCCGGCGTTGCCGCCGATTTCAAGCGTGACCGAGCTGGCGGTGGTGCCGCCGGAGTACGACACGACAGCGGTTTGAGCGCTGGTGACGACATCGACGGTGACCGTCAGGCTGCTGGCCGAGCCAAGCTTGGCCGCGTTGATACGCAAGTCGGCGACGTTGGAACTGGACACGCCGCTGGTGGTGTAGTCCATCGATCCGTTCAGGAGCTTCTTGCCCTGGAACGACGTGGTGCCGGCGATGCGGTTGATCGTCGACAGGATCGAGTCAACCTGCAGCTGATTCGCCGAGACTTCCTCGCTCGACAGGCCGCCAGTGTTGGCCGCCTGGTTGGT
>JBBRFH010000213.1:0-6146 GCA_038224615.1 Tepidisphaerales bacterium | reverse complement strand
GTACCGAAGCCGTCGTCGCCGCCGCGGCATTGGCACGAACAAGACCATCTTCCTGCCCGCAGGCCGTTATCGCATCACCCGGACACTCCTTCTCAAGAGTGAGCACAGTGCGATCGAGCTGATCGGCTCGGGCGCTCCATGGTCTCACACCGACCCAACGGTAATCGTCTATGATGGTAAAGTCGGCGAGTCCGCTTTGCTGATGCGCGGGGTGAACCAGTCGATCTTTCGCAATTTCGCCGTTGATGGGGGTGGCAACGCGCGGGCAGCCATCGAGGTCCAAACCGTCCGCGGCGTTGCAGCCACGGGGATGAGCTTCACCCGCCTTAAACTCGGCAATGCCGAGAACGGCATGCTGATCGGCGACGACGGTATCGGCCACAACGGCGATTGTTCCAGCTTCTACTAACTCTCGTTTCACAGCGTGAAATACGGGTTTCACACCGTTGCCGACCAAAACATGGAGTACACATTCGTCCGCACCGGCATCGCGCAGGCCAAAATCGGCTTCTGGTTCGAGAAAGGCGGCGCTGCGACGATCCTTCACGCCGGAGGCTACAACGTCGATACTTACATCAAGTTCGATAAACCCGGCGTGAACAACGGCAACCTCACCGTGGTCGGCCTCCGATACGAACACTACGGACGCCCTCGCGGCACTGTGCTGGAAGCCAGTGAAGACGCGAACGTGAGCTTCATCGGCCTGTGTACCACCGTGACAGGAGTGTTCGACGAAAAGGTAAAAGGTCTGCCCGGCGATCGGACAACGCCGAACTTCATCGCTGCACGGCATCCGAGGGGTGGTCATCCGAACTGGGACTGATACTCCACCAGGGATCCGGCGATCGACTCGCACACCTCTCGCGCCAGTGTCGAGCGCTCGCCATGAATGCGCCCCGCAATCCGGCCGGCCGTTCCGTGGATCCATGTCGCGGTACACGCGGCATCAAACGGGTCGAAATGCGCCACCGCCGCAAGGAACGCTGCCGTGATGCCGCTGAGGACATCGCCACTCCCGGCGCGGGCAAGAACGGGCGAGCCTGTGTGATTGACGTATAACCGGCGACCATCGGTGACAATCGTGCGAGCGCCCTTGAGCACGATCACCGATCCCCCGAACACCTCTGCGGCGCGGCGGGCGGTGTCGATGCGGTCCGCCTCGTCGTCGCTCGATTGCTCTGGTTTGCCGAACAGCTTGCCCAGGCGTTTCATCTCCCCAGGATGCGGCGTGAGCACGCACTGCGCTCGCTCGCGCTTCGGCCAACTCCGGCCGGCGGATAGCAGGTTGAGCGCATCGGCATCAATGACGACGCGAGTGTCAGATTTCAGCACCGCGTCGAGCAGCGTGCGTGCCGACGTCCCCGTGCCGAGACCCGGACCAATCGCGATGGCGTCAGCTTTTTTGATCGCGTCGGCGAGTTTGCGGCTGGGCAGGGACAGCCCAATGCACTCGGGCGCGAGTGAGAGCGTGTGCAGGAGCGACACCCGCGGCGTGGCAAGCTGCACATAGCCCACGCCGGCACGATAGGCGGCCATACCAGCGAACGCCGGCGCGCCGATCATGTCCGCGCTTCCACCGATCACCAGTACCCGGCCAAATGTGCCCTTGTGCGACTCGGCCGGGCGAGGTGGGAGCGGGCGAAGTTGGACGACTCGCTGCAGCAAGTTCATCGTTTAACCAGCGCGCTGCGGATAATGGCATCCATCGAGAGATCGGCCGTGACGCCGTGTGAGAGCAACACGTCGCCGAGACCGGCGATCATGGCGGCGTTGTCGGTGCAGTATTCGATCGGAGGGAAGAACGTGGGAAGCTCAAACGACTGCATCGCCGCGCGAAGTCCGCGATTGGCGCTCACCCCGCCGCCGACGATTACGGATTTGGCATCGACGCGCGCGATAGCCCGGCGAATCTTCAGCAGCAGGACGTCGATGCAGGCCTGTTGAAAGCCTGCGCACACGTCGCGCAGTTCCTGTTGCGACAGACTTGAAGCATCGCGCTCGCGCCCCTTATGCCCGCGCACGCGGTAGAGGACGGCCGTCTTCAAGCCCGAGAATGAGAAGTCCAGTGAATCGGGATCCAGCGTCGAGCGCGGGAAACGGATCGCCTTCGGATCACCCTGCGCCGCCAACTCGTCGATCGGCCGGCCGCCGGGATAGGACAGGTTGAGAATGGCGGCGACCTTGTCGTACGCCTCGCCGACCGCGTCGTCGATCGTCTGGCCGATCAGTTCGATGTCGGTCCAGGAGCGCACCGCGTACAGCGCCGTGTGTCCGCCTGAACAGACAAGGCCGACAGCGGGGAAGCGCGGTTCGCGATTCGTCGGCCGCGACTCGAGGTGTACCGAGTACAAGTGGGCCTGGACGTGGTCGACGCCGATCAGCGGCTTTTCCAGCGACCACGCAAGCGCCTTGGCCGCCGTCACGCCGATCAGCAACGAGCCGATCAGCCCCGGACGCTGGGCGATAGCGATTGCATCGATCTGCTCAAACGTGCGCGCACTGTTCTTTAGTGCCTGCTCGATGACGGGCAGGATGTTCTCGATGTGCGCTCGGCTGGCGATCTCCGGAACAACCCCGCGATACACCTGATGCAGGTCGACCTGTGATGCGATCACGCTCGACCGCACTGCCCTGCCGTTCTCGACGACGGCGGCGGCGGTTTCGTCGCAGGTGCTTTCGATGCCCAGTATCAGTGCCATGGAATCAACGCCATCGCTTCACTTCACGGGTTGTGTCGTCGCAGGTGCGGTGCTCGGAATCACCGATGCCAGTCCGAGCTTGGTGCGGATAACTTCCACAGCCTTGTCCAACTGCGGATCGACCGGCTGCGTCGTCGGCGCCGTGGCCGGCTGCGTGCCGGAGGGCGCGGTCGTCGAAACCCACATCCGCTCGGCGTCGAGCTGCTCGGTGAGGAGTCGGGCTTGCTGGTCGTCGTCCATCGGCACGGCGAAGTCAGGCTCGACGCCCCATTCCTTGGCATCCTTCAGCCGCTGCACGCGCTTGCCACTGGGCAGATACCAGTACGCGACAGTGATCTTGAGTTCGCCGGCGTTGGCGTCGAGAGGAACGACTTCCTGCACGCTGCCTTTGCCGTAGGTGCGCGCCCCGACGACGACCGCACGATTGTTGTCCTTCAGCGCCCCCGCCAACACTTCCGACGCGCTGGCAGAGTGCTCGTTGGTGAGCATCACCATCGGAAAGTCCGGCAGCGTTCCCTCGGCGACGGCCATCTTCTTCTGCTCGGGACGATTGCGTCCTTTCACCGTGACGATGACGCCTTCCTTCACAAAAAGGTCGATCAGTTGTTCCGCTTCTTCCAAGCGTCCGCCGGGGTTGAAGCGGACGTCGAAGACCAGGCCCTTCAGCCCCTCTTTGATGAGCTGATTCATGATCTTGGCGATGCGCGCCCCGATCTCCGGCGTGAACTGCGTCAGCCGGATATAGGCGATCTTGTTCTCGCGGTCGGCCCAGTAATCCCAGGTCTGGTCCTGATTGCGACCGAAGCCCTTGATCATCGGCAACTGGTATTCCTGCCGCGTCATCGTGATGTCGATCGTCTTCTCGACGTTGCGTCCGCGCTTGAGCGTCAGCGTGACCTGCGTTCCGCTGGGGCCTTTTACCTTGGGGGTGACATCGTCGATCCGCATGCCGACGATCGATTCGCCGTTCACCTTGACGATCACGTCACCGGGCACGACGCCGGCTTTCCATGCGGGGCTGTCATCAATGGGAGTGACGACCACGATTTCGCCGGCCTGATTCTGGTCGAGGCGGACGCCGACGCCTTTGAAGTTACCGTCCAGCGCGTCGTTGAATTCGTCCTGCTTGTCCGCCGGCACATACATGGTGTACGGGTCGAGCGACTTCAACATGCCGTTGATCGCCGACGTCTGCAGTTCTTTCTCTTCGACCGGTTCGACGTAGTTGGTGCCGACCTGTCGGTAGATGTCGACCAGCGTCCGAACAAAGCGGAAGTCGTCATCGCGCTGCGCCAGCGATCCCGGCACCTGCAGCGCCAGGAAACAAAGGATCGCGCCGCTCGCCAGCCAGGTAATACGTTCACGGTTCATGAGTCGCTCACTATCTCACATCTGGCTTGATCAGAAAAATACGTCCACGAATCTTCACGAATCGACACGAATCAAAAGGCTTTTTTCTTATTCGTGTCGATTCGTGCAGATTCGTGGATCTCTCCTGCATGGACGGTCGAACGGATTCATGACACGATGCCAAGGATCGCCTCGGCGACGGCTTGCGGTTGTTCCATGGGGGACAGGTGCCCCGCCGCTGCGATCTCGAAGAGGTTGCTTCCGGGCACGCGGTCTTTGATTGCCTGCCCGATGCTGAGCGGCGAAATTTTATCCTCCGTGCCGAAGATCAACCCCAGCGGAATCTTCAGCGTCGGCAGGAAGTCGGTGAAATCCTCGCGATCGCGCATGGCGATTGCAGCCGACGCGATCGTCTCCGGCCGCTGCGATTCCATGATCTGCCGAAGTTCGTCAACGATCGAAGCGTCCGGCGACGCGCCGAGCATGTTCGGCGCCATGGCGTCGGCGACGGGTTTGGTGCCCTTCCCGCGGGCAACACGGGCCATCGCGTCGCGCTTGGCTTTGCCGTCGGCGGTGTCGGCGTCGGCCTTGGTATCGACGAGAATCAGGTGGCTGATCGCCTCCGGGCGATACTTCGCCAGGGCTTGCAAAACGTAGCCCCCCATCGACAGCCCGGCCATCGGACACGGGCCGACTTTCAACTGCATGGCTGCGTCGGCGATGTCGTTCGCCAGGTCGCGCATCGAAAATCCCGTGGCCGGGGCACTCTCCCCGAACCCGCGCACATCGAAACAGAACACGCGCATGGAGCGTGCCAGGATCGCCGCCGTCCGCGCCCAGATTCGGCTATCGAGCGGGAAGCCATGGATCAGCAAAATAGGCCGGCCGGAGCCCTGCACGTTGTACGCCAGCGTGGTGCCGTTCACGTCGATGGTCATCGACGTAACTGTACGGCAGTCCCCGCGTCGATGCACGCCAAAGCGATGCGCCACGCCGACGCGAAGGGTTCAGTCGTTTCCCAGGAAGTCGATCACCTTCTTCATGATCTGCCGCTCCCCCGCATTGGGCGCCAAGGCAAAATGCGATCCACAAATCTGCACGAATTCACACGAATTAAGCAAGGGATGCTCTGTGTTCGGCCCATTCGTGCTGATTCGTGGATCCGGTCTTCTCAGTGATTCGGGTGATTATTCAACGGTCTCGATTGCAGATTGCAGAGGACAGAGCTCAGATCAGCCCATCGCAAATCGGCAATCCCCAATCGCTCCCGGCACGGGTGCGACGACGTGCCCGGTTTTCGGGCGGCTTGGGGGCGGGCTGATGTGCTATGGTTGAGTAATCGAAAGAGGCGCAGCCATGCAGGAGACACCGCGTCCGCTCTATCACTTTACTTCGCCGGATGACTGGATCAACGACCCGAACGGGCTGGTCTATCACGACGGCGAGTATCACTTGTTCTACCAGTACCGCACGCCGCGGCACTGGGGGCACGCGGTCAGCCTGGACCTGGTGCGGTGGGAGCATCTGCCGGTGGCGATCGCGCCCGATGCGTTGGGGGACATCTGGTCGGGGTCGGTCGTCGTCGATGCAGACAATACGTCGGGATACTTCCCCGATACCCGCGACGGCATGGTCGCCACGTTCACGCATCACAAGGGAAGCCTGCAGGACCAGAGCATCAATTGCAGCACCGATCGCGGCCGCTCGTGGACCTGGCCGGTGGGTGTGAACCCGGTGGTGCCGAACCCGGGGCGGGCGGATTTCCGTGATCCCAAGGTGCTTTGGCACGCGCCGAGCGGACAGTGGGCGATGGTCGTCACCGGCGGCGACCGGCTGCTGTTCTACACTTCGCCCGATCTCACGCACTGGACCCCCGCCGGCACGTTTAAGGGTGGACAGCCGATGCCCGGCGCGATCTGGGAATGTCCGGACCTGTTTCGAGTGCCGATTGAAGGCCGCCCCGGCGAATCGCGCTGGGTGCTGCAGGTGAGCTATCTAGGCCCGCACACGCTCGCGAAGGATGCCGAGCCGATCAGCCCGGGGACGGTCTACTTTGTCGGCGAGTTCGACGGGAGCAACTTCGTCTGCGACCACATC